>DMCH01000140.1:40572-49870 GCA_003446775.1 Chloroflexota bacterium | reverse complement strand
GGGGGCGGCGGCGGGGGTGGAGCGAACCCGCCACCCGGTGGCGGCGGAGGAGGCGGAACGAACCCACCACCCGGCGGTGGGGGTGGGGGCGGAGGCGGAGGGGTGAAACCGCCGCCGGGCGGAGGCGGAGGCGGTAGGCCGCCACCTGGTGGAGGTGGAGGCGGCAAGTCCGACATCAACGTCCTCCTATCCCGCTTTGGGGGTGGTCGAGCCGATCTCGAAGCTTCTGATGATCCACGCCTGCATCGCGAGCGCGTATGCGGCTGTGAAGACGGCCCCGATCCCACACGCGATCACACCCAGGGAGCTCACGAAGCTCGCGGCGATCAGCATCAAGCCGGCGATCAGTGTGTTCATCGGATTCACACGGCAGCGCTTGACTACATCCGCGACGTGCAGGCCCGCCGCGATTCCGCGCGCGTCGGTAGCGAGGATCACCGCAGGAAGCATGAACGTGAATGCGAGACTTCCCAACGCGATCAGGCCGAATGCAGCCAGGGTGAGAAGGAAGGCGAGGGCAATCAAACCCGCGTTGGCGTGCCCATTGTTCTGCTGGACCGTGATCGCCAGCGCGGGTAGATAGGCGAGCATCCCGATGGCGACCACCGCGATGGCGTAGACGAGCTCCACGACAAAGACGCGAGCACCGCGTCCGAGATGGTTCAGATTGGCAGGCGCGAGCTTTTCCTCGCCGGCGCGCAGGCGATCCATCGATGCGAGCATCCAGCCGATACCGTTGATCGCGCCGACGATCGGGATCAAGTTGATCAGTCCGATGATGAGAATCTTCACGACCCATTCGGGATCGCGGACCGGCCATACGAAGGCCTCTGTGATGCGCTCCACGAGTTAAGTAGTAGGGCCGGAGACTGAGACGAGGATTATGACCAGCCAGACCAGGCTGATCACCGCGCCCGCTGCGGTGGCGACGATACCAAGGATCCAGGCGGTCATTGCGAAGTTCCGACCTTCCAACGCACCGGCGGACGCTTCGATTCGAGCGACCGCGGACTTGCCCATGAAGTACGCGATCGGCCCGAGCACCAGCCCGGGGACGCCTAGCGGCAACCCAAGCACCAATCCGATGACTGCCAGCACGAGCGCGATGGCGACACGGTTGTCGAGGCCCCCTGTCGCGCTGTAAGCGGGAGGCGGATAGGAGGGCGGCGGGTGGTACGGCGCGATCGTCGGCGGTGACGACTGAACCGGGGCCGCCTCTCGCGCCTGCGGCGCGGGGGCCCCAGCGGATGTCATTTCAGCAGTGCCCTCGCGATTACGACCCGCTGGATCTGGTTGGTGCCTTCATAGATCTGAGTAATTTTGGCGTCCCGCATCATTCTTTCGACCGGGTAATCAGAGATGTAGCCATAGCCGCCCAGGATCTGAACGCAGTCGGTGGTCACCTTCATGGCCATGTCGGAAGCGAAAAGCTTGGCCATCGCGGCGGTCTTGGTGAGGCCTGCCGCTTTGGCGTCGACCTTGGTCGCGGCCAGGTAGACGAGATGCCTCGCCGCCTCGATCTGGGTCGCCATGTCGGCGAACATGAACTGGATCCCCTGAAAGCTGGAGATCGGCTGGTCGAACTGCTTTCGCTCCCGGGCGTAGTTCAACGCGTATTCGAACGCGCCTTCGGCGATGCCCAGCGCCTGGGCGCCGATTCCCGGTCGCGACCGGTCGAGGACAGCGAGCGCGAGCTTGAAGCCCTCACCTTCTTCACCCAGCCGGTTGGCGACGGGAACCTTCACGTCCTCGAATACCAGTTGCGCCGTGGGCGAGCCGCGAATTCCTAGCTTGTGCTCGAGCTTTGACGCCTGCCAGGGGCTCGTCTCCCTCTCGAGCACGAAGGCCGAAATCCCTTTGTGGTTGGCCTCGGGGTCGGTCTGGGCGAAGACGACCAGCGTCCCCGCGATGCTGCCGCCGGTGATGAACTGCTTGGTCCCGTTGAGGACGTATTCGTTGCCGTGGCGTTTGGCGCGCGTCTTCATCGCTGCGGCATCGGAGCCGCTGCCCGTCTCGGACAGCGCATAGGCTGCGACCCTCTCGCCGGATGCCAGGGGTGGGCACAGACGCTTCTTCTGCTCCTCGGAGCCGGCCACCAGAATCGGATAAGAGCCGAGCGCCTGGACGGCGAGGATGAGCGACGACGTGGCGCAAGCCTTGGCGATCTCCTCGATGCCCATGCAGATGGTGACGCTGGAGCCGGAGATCCCCCCGTACTCCTCGGGGAAAGGGATGCCCAGGATGCCGTTCTCCGCAAAGAGCCGCTCGATATCTTTCGGATACTCGGCCTTCTCGTCGATCTCGGCCGCGCGCGGGGCGACCCTGTCCTGGACGAGCTCTCGGATCGTGTCCCGGATCGCGACCTGATCCTCGGAGAAGTCGAAGTCCATCTCGGTGAGATTAAACCCAACTCGAATGGCTTTTCGGAAGCGTGGCCCGGGTGGCCGGGGTTCCCCCGGCCACACTAAGCGCCGACATTACGTCTGCGAGCGTCGCGGGGAGCAAATATTTCGAAAATCCAAACCGCGGGAAAATGAGCAGCGGCGCGGCGCTGTGCGCCGCCCCGCGATGAGAGAAAACCGGCAGGTTTTCTCTCATAACTGCATCACTTCTCGAGCGATCACAATTCGTTGGACCTGGTTCGAGCCCTCGTAGATCTGCAGCGCCTTGGCGTCGCGGACATGACGCTCGAAAGGGCTGCCCGAGACGGCGCCCTCCTCGCCGGCCAGCTGAAGGGCGTCAAGGGCGAGCTGCATGGTCGTGTCGGTGCAGTGAAGCTTCGCGATCGAGGCCGAGCGAGTGAACGGGCGTCCGGCCGCGCACAGCCAGGCGGCGTTGTAGGCAAGCAGCCGCGCGGACTCGAGCCGCGTGGCCATGTCGGCGAGAGTGAAATCGTCGCCCTGGCCTCCCCACCATGTGGGGAGGTCGGCCCGCTCGCGCAGCGAGCCGGCCGGGTGGGGAGATCCGAGCTGCCCTAGTCTGCGTCCTTTCAATACGGTGGTAGCCTCGTCGACCGCGGCCTGCCCGATCCCGAGCGCCTGGCCGGAGATGCCGATCCGGCCGGAATCGAGTGCCCGCATTGCGACGGTGAACCCCTGGCCCTCGGCCGCGAGCCGGTTCGCCACCGGGACAAGTACGTCCTCCAGCACGAGCTCGCCGGTCGGGGATCCGTTCAAGCCCATCTTCTTGAACATCTGACCGACCCGCAGTCCGGGCGTATCCGCGGGAACCAGGAACGCGCTCACTCCGGCGGCCCGCTCCTCGGGGCCGGTGCGCGCAAAAACCACGTACAGGCCGGCGCGGCCGATGTTGGTGATGAAGACCTTGGTGCCGTTGAGGACGTAGCCGTCGCCGTGGCGGCGCGCGGTCGTCTGCAACGACGCGGCGTCAGATCCCGCCGCCGGCTCGGTGAGCGCGAACGCTCCGAGCATCTCCCCAGACGCAAGGCGAGGCAGCCATTGCCGTTTCTGTTCATCAGTGCCGAACAAGAGGATCGGCTCGCTGCCGACGCTCGTGTGGACGTCGATGATCACCGACGTCGATGCGCATGCTTGGGCGAGCTCGTCGATGCAGAGCGTGAAGGCCAGGGCATCGAGTCCCGCGCCTCCGTACTCACGCGGGATGAGAATCCCCAACAGCCCGGCTGCCGCCGCCGCGCTCACGGCCTCTTCGGGAAACCGGTGGTCGCGGTCGACCTCGGCGGCGAGTGGCAGCGCCACCGATTGCGCCAGCTCGCGCACGGCGTCGCGAAAGCTCGCGTGCTCGGGGGGCAGATCAAAGTCCATCTGGGGGGCCAACTACAATATGCGGTTCAAGCATGGAAGCAGGACCCAGATATCTCGAAGGCACGACAGTAGGCAGCGGACGCGACATCATCGGGGTGCGCAGGGACCGGATTGCCGACATCATCAGCACGGGGCGAGAGATCATCGTCCGAGCTAAAGCGGACAAGCTGCTTCCCGAAACCATCACCGGCGCCACCGCGGCGCTGCTGGTGACGATCGCCGGCTACGGTGAGCCGCTGTCCGAGGGCCAGTGGAGGGAGCTGGCCGGTGTGGTCGGGGGCATCATGCGCGACAGCACCTACGCCGACCTGGCGCGGCTGCGGACGCTGATCACGCAGGAGCAGTTCCTGAACGTCGCGCGCAACCAGGGTTACGGGCGCTTCATACGGCGGCTGGACGACGGGCGGTGGGTGTGCGAGCTCGCCCCCAAGCTCGAGGATCTTCCCGACGAGTAACCCTGTCTCGACAGCGGTGCGGTCCAGGCCCTTCCGCATCGCGTCTGCAATCGTCCTCGCGCTGGCGATCGTCAGCCCCGCGGTAGTCGTCTTTGCGGTGGTGTGGAACACGCCGAGCGTCGCCCAGCCGGCCTCGGTCCCGGCCGACACTGAACCAATGCGGTCGCTGCCGGCGCCGGACGTCCAGCAGGTGGCGCTTCCGCCCGGCGCGATCAACGTTTACGCGAACACGATGTCGGGCGTCGTCCCATGCCCGCTGTGCGAGCTTCCACCCCGTGTCTACGTGCCGAACAGCAAAGCCGGTACCGTCGACGTGATCGACCCGCGTACCTTCGCGGTCATCGACCATTTCGGAGTCGGGTACATCCCCCACCACATCGCGCCGGCTTGGGACATGAGCGCGCTATATGTCGACAACGAGGGGTCGAGCAGCCTTACCGTCATCGACATCCATACCGGCCGCCCGAGCGGCCAGACGATCAACATCCCGTTCCCGTACAACCTCTACTTCACGCCCGACGGGAAAAAGGCCATCGACGTCGTCGAGCGCCTGCAGCGGATCGAGTTCCGCGACCCTAACAACGGGTGGAGCCTGCTCGGATCGGTAGGCATCCCGTGGCCGGGCGCCGATCATCTCGATTTCAGCGCCGACGGAAGCTACCTGATGATCTCGACCGAGTACTCAGGCGTCGTCGCGAAGGTCGACACGGTGAACATGCGGCTCGTCGGGTACGTCAACGTGGGCGGACTGCCGATCGACGTGAGACTCTCGCCGGACGGCACTGTGTTCTATGTGACCAACCAGGGCCGCATGGGCGTGTCCGTGGTCGATCCCGTCGCGATGAGGGAGATCCAGTTCATTCCGACCGGCCGCGGCGCGCACGGTTTGCAGGTTTCCCGCGACACCAAATCGCTGTACGTGTCCAACCGGCTCGAAGGCTCGTTCTCGGTGATCGACTTCGCGACGCGCCAGGTGGTCGCCAAGTGGTACATCCCCGGCGGAGGCAGCCCGGACATGCTTCAGCTCAACCCGGACGGAACCCAGCTATGGGCGTCGGGGCGCTACCACCGAACCGTATACGTCATGAACACGGCCACAGGCGAGCTGCTGGCGAGGATCCCCGTCGGCGCCGAAGACCATGGCTTGACCTACTTCCCGAACGTCGGCCTCCACAGCCTCGGCCACAACGGCGTTTACAGGTAGCGCCCTAGCACCCCAGCAGGCGGGCGATCAACATTCGTTGAACTTCTGAGGTGCCCTCTCCGATCTCGTTGACCTTGACGTCGCGCCAGTAGCGCGCGACCGGGTAGTCCTCCATGAAGCCGTAGCCGCCGTGGATCTGCACGGCCTGGTCGGCTGCCCGCTTCGAAGTCTCCGAGGCGAAGAGTTTGCACATCGCCGCGAGCATTCGCACCTCATCGGTGGCCTTGGCGCCACCGTGCGAATAGGCGACGGCGGCGCGATACACCATCGTCCGCGCCAGCTCAGTCTCCATCGCCATGTCGGCGAGCTTGAACTGGATGGCCTGGTGCTTGGAGATGGGGACGCCAAAGGTACGGCGCTCTTTCGCATAAGCGAGCGATGCGTCGAGACATGCCTGCGCGACGCCGACCGACAGCGCGCCGATCGCGATGCGGCCGCTCATCAGCGTGTTGAGGAACTGCCGGTAGCCTCCGCCGCGCTCGCCGAGCAGGTTCTCGTCCGGGACCTCACAGTCTTCAAAGCTCAGCGGGTGGGTGTCAGCCGAGTGCCAGCCCAGCTTTCGATATGACTCGAGCACGTGGTAGCCGGGCGTGCCGGTCGGGACCATGATCGCGCTGATCTCCGGCCCGCCGCGCTTCGCCTTGCCGGTGACCGCGGTCACGGTCACCCCCGCGGAGATTTCGGTGCCGCAATTGGTGATGAACTGCTTGGCTCCGTTGACCACCCAGTGTCCGTCGCGCTGCTCGGCGCGCGTCTTGGTGGCGCCTGCGTCAGAGCCTGCCTCTGGCTCTGTCAGGCCGAACGCCCAGAGCTTTTTCCCGGCCAGGAGGTCGGGCAGCCATCTCTGTTTTTGCTCTTTGGTCCCGAAGTCGTGGATGGGCGCAGCACCCAGACACACGGCGGCCTCGAGCGTGATACCAACCCCGGCATCCGCGCGCGAGATCTCCTCAATGGCCAGGCACAGGGATAAGAAATCGGCGCCCGCGCCACCGTACTCCTCGGAGAACGGCAGCCCGAACAGCCCCAGCTCGCCCATGCGGCGGACGATGTCGTAGCCGAACTTGTGCTCGCGATCGAGCTCTACGGCCGCCGGCGCCACCACCTCTTTGGCAAAGTCCCGGCACAGCTCGCGCACCGCGCGCTGCTCCGGGGTCAGCTCGAAATCCACACCGCGACCTAGTATCCCGTACGCGAATGAGCGGCGATACATACGAAGCTGGAATTGAGGTCGCCGCCGGCATCCAGAACCTCGACGGTCCGAACGTCAACCCGGTCTGTCACACGCGCCTCTACACCCACGGCCGCCGCACAGAGCGCTCCCTCGTCCTACTTCATGGGTTTACGAATTGCCCTCAGCAGTTCGATGCGCTCGGCCAGCACTTCTACGGGCTGGGCTGGAACGTCTTCATCCCCAGATATCCGCGCCACGGCTACTCGGATCGGCTGACGACGTCGATCGCCGAGCTGCGCTCGGAGCAGCTGGTCGCGCTGGCCAACCGTGCGGCGGAGGCGGGGGCGGGACTGGGCGAGCGGCTGACCGTGGCGGGGCTGTCGCTGGGCGGAACGCTGACCGGCCTGCTGGCCCAGGAGAGCGAGGGCGTGGAACGCGCGGTGCTGATCGCGCCGATGCTCGGCCTCCAGCGGATACCGGGCCCGGCGCATCCCGTCCTCGCGGAGCTTGCGTACGTGCTGCCGAACTTTTGGGTCTGGTGGGACTCCCAGCTCAAGGACGAGCTCGAGCCGCCGTACGGCTATCCGCGTTTCTCGACCCACGCATACGCCGCCCTGTTCAAGACGGCGACGAGAGTACTCAAAGCGGCGCGGGCGGCGGCGCCGAGAGCCGGGTCGATCTCCGTCATCACCAACGCCAGCGAGCCCGGACTCGACAACCGCCTCACATATCAGCTGGTCGACCGGTGGCGGCGGCACGGGGCCGCGGTGAGCACGTTCGAGTTCCCGTTGTCGGATCGCCTGCCGCACGACCTCATCGATCCGGCGAACCCTGCGCAGAACACCGAGCTCGTGTACCCGGTCGTGATCAAGACGATCCTCAATCTCTGATCAGACCGGCCGCGCCATCTCGTACTCGATCCGAGGGTCTCCCGGCCGCACCATCTGCACCGAGCCGGTGCGGCGGAAGCCGGTACGCCCATAAAGGCTTTCAGCGGCCGAGTTGCCTTCGACCACCCAGAGCATGACCTGCTCATAGCCGGCGTCCTTCGCCCACTCGCCGACCACGTTGACCAGCGCCTCGCCCACACCGCGCCCGCGGGCCGCAGGCGCCACCCATAACGCGGTCAGGGCCGCGGTGCCGGTGACATCCGACGAGCCGGCACCCACCGTGCCGACGACCTCGCCGCCTGATTCCGCCACGAATCGCGCCCGATCCTCGAGCGCCGAGCGCCAGCGTTTCTCGCTCCGGTCCACCTCTGCCTCGTATGTCGAACCGAAGGCGTAAGGAGCGTCTTTCAACGCTGCCAGGCGGACAACTCGAAACGTCTGCCACTCATCAGGCCCAAGCCGCCGGATCTCAGTTGCCGAGGACGAAGACCTTCAGCGCCCAGCCGATCAGGAGCGCGCTGACGCCGAAGGTGACCAGCAGCCGCCAGTGGCGCGACGTCAGCTGTTGCGACCAGGTTCGACCCGTGACCAGCCCGGCGGCAAGCCCACCGGTTCCGAGGATGGTGCCCACGAACAGCGCCGGGCCGAGGGGATAGAGCCGGACCGCGTCGGAGATGTCGCCCTCCCACATGTAGGCAAACGAGCGGGTGCCGCCGCAGAAGGGGCACGGATGCCCCGTGACGTAATAGAACGGACAAGGCGGGAAGGCGATATGCGACGCGTGCAGGGCCCAGTACACACGCGTGTACACAAGCCATAAGGCCAGGCCGCCGAAGATGGAGAGGTCGCGAAGCCGTTGACTGGGAATTGACCTGGTGATCGAGATCGGGAAGCCCATGATCAGCGCAGCAGCCCGACGATGTCGTCGGTCGTCTCCGCCACCGCCACGCCCGCGGCCTTGAAGGCCTCTTCTTTGCTCTTCGCCGTGCCGCGATTGCCCGAGATGATGGCGCCGGCGTGACCCATACGCTTGCCCTCGGGCGCGGTGCGACCGGAGATGAACGCCACGGTCTTGAGACGCGTGCCTTTGCCGAGCAGCTCGGCAGCCCGCTCCTCGTCGCTCCCCCCGATCTCGCCGATTACCACCAGGTGGGTGGTCTGCGGGTCGTGCTCGAACATCTCCACGACATCGCGGAAGGTCAGTCCGAGCACTGGATCGCCGCCGATGCCGACGATCGTCGATTGGCCCATGCCGGCGGCCGTGAGCGCCGAGCCCACCTCATAGGTCAGGGTGCCGCTGCGTGACACCAGGCCGACGTGGCCGGGGCTGGTGATGCGCTGGGGAATGATGCCGATCTTCGCCGCCCCGGGCGTTATGAGGCCGGGACAGTTGGGGCCGAGCAGCCGAGCCTTCGGGTAACCGCGCAGGAAGTCCTTGACCCGGATCATGTCCTGGATCGGGATCCCCTCCGTGATGCAAACGATGAGCTCGATCCCACTGGCGGCCGCCTCTATGATGGCGTCCGGCGCAAACGGCGGCGGCACGAATATGCCCGACCCGTTCGCTCCTGTGGCCCGGACCGCCTCTGCGACCGTGTTGAACACGGGGACGCCCAGATGAGTGGTGCCGCCCTTGCCGGGACTCGTACCCCCGACCACTTTGGTGCCCATCTCCAGCATCTGCTCGGCGTGGAAAGTGCCCTCGCGTCCGGTGATGCCCTGCACGATGACGCGCGTGCTCGCATCAAGAAGAATGCTCATCGGGAGGCCTGGCCTCCCCGCCTCGCGGGGAG
>DMCH01000140.1:36465-40298 GCA_003446775.1 Chloroflexota bacterium | reverse complement strand
TAGCCGGGGTGGGGAGAAGTGAGTCCTCCACGCGTGTGAGAGCAACTATCTTCTGGGCCGCCTCCCAGGCGCTGGCGCCGGGCTCGATCCCTTGCTGCCGAAGGATCGCCCGGCCCTCCTCCTCTCGAGTGCCGCTCAGGCGCACGACCAGCGGAAGCCTCATATGCAGGCTGTCGCGTGCGACGACGATGCCTTTAGCCACCTCGTCGCCGCGGGTGATGCCGCCGAAGACATTGATGAGGACGCCCTTGACGCGCGGATTCATGAGGATGACGGCGAGCGCGTTCTCGACCACCTCCGCCTTGGCGCCGCCGCCGATATCGCAGAAGTTGGCCGCGCGGCCGCCCGCGCGCTGGACGAGGTCGAGCGTGCTCATGCACAGCCCGGCGCCGTTGCCGATGATGCCGATGTCGCCGTCGAGCGAGACATACGTGAGTCCGCGCTTCTTGGCCTCGACCTCGTAAGGATCGCCTTCCAGCACCGAGCCGTACCGCTCCTCGAGCTCCTTGTGCCGCCATGCGGCGTTCTCGTCGGTCTCGAGTTTCGCGTCGCCCGCGACGACCTCCCCTTTCTTGGTGATCACCAGCGGGTTGATCTCGGCCGTCACCGCGTCAAGCTCAGGGATGGCCCGATAAAGCCTCTGGATCAGCGCCACCAGCGGCCTGGCGAGCTCGCCCAGCCCAGCCTCGAAGACGAGCTGATTGAGCTCGAAGTCGAGCGGTCCGCGCCAGGGGTTCGGATACAGCCGAGCGATCGACTGCGGCGACTCCTCGGCCACCTGCTCGATGTCCATGCCGCCTTTAGCCGAGAGCATGAGGATGTTGGCGCGGGCGTCGCGGTCGACCGTAAAGCCGAGGTAGATCTCGCGCTCGATGTCGAGAGCCGTCTCGCAATACACGAGCGGGACCTTGAAGCCCTTGATGTCCATGCCGATGATCTGCTGGGCGGCGGCGCGAGCCTCGTCGGGCGAGCTCGCGAGCTTGATGCCGCCGGCCTTGCCGCGACCGCCAACCGGGACCTGAGCCTTGACCGCGACCGGGCCGAGCTCGGCGCAAGCGGCCGCGGCTTCCTCCGGCGTGCGTGCGACCCGGCCGGGCGGGATCGCGATCCCAAGCGATGCCAGCACCTCTTTGGCCTGGTACTCGAGAAGCTTCACTTCTGGTTGACGTTAGCGGATGGCCGCTTCAGAGCGGGATATTTCCGTGCCACCTCGGGTTGCGGCGGCGTTCCTTGCGCAGCGCGATCCGGAGCGCGCGGATCAGCTCGCCACGCGTGCGGCCGGGCTCGATGACGTCATCGATGTAGCCGCGCTCAGCGGCGATGTAAGGGTTCGCGAAGCGTTCCGTGTACTCCGCGACCAGCTCGCGCCGATGCGCCACGGGGTCGGCAGCCGCCGCCAGCTCGCGATGGAAGACGATATTGACCGCGCCCTGCGGGCCCATCACCGCGATCTCGGCTGTCGGCCAGGCGACGTTGAAATCGGCCCGGATGTGCTTTGAGCACATGACGCAGTAAGCGCCGCCGTAAGCCTTGCGCGTGATCACGGTGAGCTTGGGCACGGTCGCCTCGCTGAATGCGTAGAGGAGCTTGGCGCCGTGGCGGATGATGCCGCCGTACTCCTGCGCTGTGCCGGGAAGGAATCCGGGCACGTCCACGAACGTGATCAGAGGGATGTTGAACGCATCGCAGAAGCGGACGAAGCGGGCGGCCTTCACCGACGCATTGATGTCGAGCGCACCCGCCATCACCTTCGGCTGGTTGGCCACGACGCCCACAGGATGCCCGTCGAGGTGCGCGAACCCGATGACGATGTTCATCGCGAAGTAGGGCTGGACCTCGAAGAAATTCCCTCCGTCGACGACCATGCCGATGACGTCCTTGATGTCGTAGGGCTCCTTCGGATTGTCAGGGATCACGGTCGCGAGCCCGGGCGCGGCGCGTTCCGGATCGTCGGTCGCATTCGCCATAGGCGGCTTCTGGTCGAAGCTCTGCGGGATGAACGAGAACAGCCGGCGCACCTGGCTGAAGCATTCGTCCTCCGACTCGGCCAGGAAATGCGCCACTCCTGACTTCACGTTATGCACCTCGGCGCCTCCCAGCGAGTCGAAGGTCACGTCCTCGCCGGTGGTGACCCGAATCACCTCAGGGCCGGTGATGAACATGTAGCCGACCTCGTGGACCATGAACGTGAAGTCGGTCATCGCCGGCGAGTAGACGGCCCCTCCGGTGCACGGTCCCAGGATCAGGCTGAGCTGCGGGATCAGGCCGCTCGCCTCGACATTGCGCCAGAAGATCTCCGCGTACCCAGCCAGTGAGACCACACCTTCCTGGATACGGGCGCCGCCCGAGTCGTTGATGCCGATGATCGGGATCCGGTTGCGCACGGCCATGTCCATGACCTTGATCACCTTTTCCGCGAACACTTCGCCCAGCGAGCCGCCGAAGACGGAGGCGTCGTGGCTGAACAGCATCACGTCGCGGCCGTCGATCTTGCCCATGCCGGTCACGACTCCATCGCCCGGCACCCGCTTCGATTCGAGGCCGAAGCCCTGTGCGCGGTGCGTGGCGAAGATGTCGATCTCCTCAAACGAGTTGCGGTCCACGAGTCGGGCGATGCGCTCGCGAGCGGTGAGCTTGTGCTTGGCGTGCTGCCGGTTGAAGCCCTCGGCGTCGCCGTGCCCGGCCTCGTACTTGCGCTGGCGCAGCTGATTGAGTGGATCGACCTTGTGGCCCTTTGGGGTTGGCGGCATCAGCTTCTTTCCATGAACATCCAGCGGTGGCCTTCGAGGTCCTCGACGCGGTAGCGCTTGCCGTTCTCGCCGTCCTCGACCTCGGACAGGATGCGAGCGCCCGCTCCGCGTGCTCGCTCGAAATGCGCGCCCACGTCGCCGACGTAGACCAGCACGCCGTCGACGATGTACGGCACCGACGACCACTTCCGAGCCTGCTCGCATCCTTCGCGGTGCTGCTTGGGGCCTTCGTAGTCGGGGCTCGGCGTGGCGAGCATGATCAACCCGTCCCCCGCCTCCATCTCACCGTGGCTCAGCCGGCCTTCCGTCGTGGTCATGCGAGCGCGCTCCTTGAACCCGAACGCGGTCGCCAGCCAGTCCATGGCTTTGGGCCCATCCCGATAGGCGATCATCGGAATCACGGCGGGGTAGTCGGACATGTGTCTCTCCTTACACAGACTCGGGGGGTTGGTATTCGCCCCACACATGGCGCAGCACCGAGCAGCATTCGCCGATGGTGACGTAGTCGGCGAGCGCAGCCTTCAGCGGCGGCATGAGGTTGTCGGTGCCGCGGGCCGCCCGCTCGATGCCGGCCAGGCGACGGGCGACGACGGCTGGATCGCGCTGCGCCCGCAATCGTTTGAGTGCGCGCGCCTGGGCGGCCTGCTGGCGAGGTCCGACCTTCGTGATCTCGACCTTGTCCTCGCCGTCGGTGGTGTAGCGGTTGACTCCAACGATGACGCGGTCACCGGCTTCGACCCTCGTCTGGAACCGGTAGGCGCTCTCGGCGATCCGGCGCTGCGTCCACCCCGTTTCGATGCATTTCACCGCGCCGCCGAGCTCGTCGATCTCGGCCATGATCGCCAGCGCCTCCTCCTCGACGCGATCGGTGAGGTTTTCGACGTAGTACGACCCTCCCAGCGGGTCGGCGACCTGCGGCACAGCCGTCTCATGGCCGATCACCTGCTGCGTGCGCAGGGCCAGCTCGGCGGCGTTCTGAGACGGCAATCCGAGCGCTTCGTCATAAGCGTTGGTGTGCAGCGACTGGGTGCCTCCGAGGACCGCGCTCATCGCCTCGAGCGTCGTCCGTACGACGTTGGTGAG
>DMCH01000140.1:32499-36180 GCA_003446775.1 Chloroflexota bacterium | reverse complement strand
GCGCCGAACCGGTCCCGCATGACGCGCGCCCACATCCGGCGAGCGGCGCGAAACTTCGCGACCTCCTCGAAAAAGTCCATGTGCGCGGCGAAGAAGAAAGAGATTCGCGGCGCGAAATCGTCGACGTTGAGGCCCGCCGCCAGCGCCGCCTCCACATATGCGATGGCGTGGCTCAGCGTAAATGCGACCTCCTCCGCGGCTGTCGACCCGGCCTCGCGCATGTGATAGCCCGAGATCGAGATCGTGTTCCAGTTGGGCAGGTTGCTCTGGCAGTAAGCGAACAGGTCGGTCACCAGGCGCATCGAAGGCGCGGGCGGAAAGATATAGGTGCCGCGGGCCGCGTACTCCTTGAGGATGTCGTTCTGGACCGTGCCCGTGATCTTTTCCGGCGGGCTGCCCTGCTTTTCGGCCACGAGCTGGTAGAGGAGGAGCAGCATCGCAGCGGTGGCGTTGATCGTCATCGATGTCGAGATGGCATCCATCGGGATGTCCTTGAAGAGAATCTCCATGTCCTCGAGAGAGCTGATGGCGACACCCACCTTGCCGACCTCGCCGTTCGCCATCGGGTCATCTGAGTCGTAGCCGATCTGGGTGGGTAGGTCGAAGGCGACCGAGAGCCCGGTCTGGCCCTCCTTCAGCAAGAATCGATAGCGCTTGTTCGACTCGGCCGCGGTCCCAAATCCCGCGTACTGACGCATGGTCCACAGCCGGCCGCGGTACATATTCTTGTGGATGCCGCGCGTGTACGGGAATGTCCCCGGCGCCGGCTCCTCGGCACGTCGATCGTCAGCCGTGTACACGGGTTTGAGGGGCTGGCCTGAGTCGTTGCGGACTTCTTTCATGTCTCGACGAATTCAGTCAGCACGCCGCCGAGGCTTTTCGGATGCACAAAAGCGATGAGCGAACCGTGCATACCCATCCGCGGCTCGGAATCGATGAGTTCGAGGCCCGCGGCTCGCGCATCCGCCAGCGCCTGTGCAATGTTGGTGACGCCATACGCGACGTGATGGAGTCCCGGCCCGCGCTTGGCGAGAAACTTGCCCACCGGCGACTCCGGCCGCGTCGCGCGCATCAGCTCGACCTCACCGTCCCCGGTGCTCAGGAAGGCCGCTTCCAGGCCCTCTTGTTCGTTCAATGCCCGATGCAGGAGCTTGGCGCCGAGAGCAGCTCGGTAGACAGCGATCGATTCGTCCAGGTCTGCCACCGCGATTCCGACGTGGTGGATCCGCGTCAACACGTCAGTGATGCGCCTGGGAATAAGCTCGGCAAGGCGCGGCCCAGGCGGCCGGAGCCAAGTAGCCGACGAGCACGTGAGGGAGCGCATCGCGTAGATGCGTGACCGAGCGCGCGCAGGAGGCGACGCCGGCTTCAGCGAAGCCCGGCCGCCTGGGCCGATGAATTGGCGAGCGGCTTCCCGGGCGCATCACTCGTACTTGTACCAGCCCTCACCGGTCTTCCGTCCCAGCTTCCCCGCTTTCACCTTCGCCTCCAACTGAGCCGACGGCCGGTACCGCTCGTCGCCGGTCGTCTTGAACATGTGCCGACGGGCGTTGTACGTGACGTCGAGCCCGCTGAAGTCGCCGAGCCGGAACGGTCCCATCGGCCAGTTGAGACCCTTCTCGACCGCGATGTCGATGTCCTCGAAGCCGGCCACGCCGGCGTCCAACAGGCGATAGGCCTCCTGGGTGGCCGCGTGAAGGATGCGGTTGACTATGAAACCGTCGATCTCCTTGTTGATCAGGACCGGCGTCCTGCCCATCGCGCGCGCCATCGCCATCGCCCTCTCCACTGTCTCATCCGACGTGTTCGGTCCCCGCACCACCTCGACCAGGTCCATGACCAGCACCGGGTAGAAGAAATGCATGTTGACGCACAGCTCGGGGCGGCTGGTGGCGTCGGCGATCTTGCTGATCCCCATCGTTGACGAGTTGCTGGCCAGCAAGGTGTTGGCCGGCGCGATCCGATCGAGCTCGGCGAAGATCGAGCGCTTGACGCCGAGGTCCTCGAAGACCGCTTCGATGACGAAGTCGGAGTCGCGTGCTGCCTCGGCGAGGTCGGTGGTCATACGCACGCGGCCCAATGCAGCTTTGGCGTCGCCCTCGGCGAGCTTGCCCTTCTCGACCCGGCGCATCAGGTGACCGCGGTTGGATTCCGCCGCCTTCTCGAGCTGTTCGGCGCTGGTGTCCTGGAGCGTCACATCGATGCCGCCCAGCGCGGCCTGCTGAGCGATCTGTGCGCCCATCGACCCCGCCCCGACCACCGCCAGACGTTCGAGTGTCACTGAACAGAAAAGAGTCGCGTCACCGTGTTGAGGGTCATGACGTTGGGCAGCAGGCCTTCGATCTTGAGCTTGCCCTGTAGCAGCTTGAAGGCGACGCCGCGCCCGACCTCGTCGTAGTACACCGGCAGCCCGAACAGTCCGATCTTGAGGTTGCTCAGGCTCATCACGGTGTCCGCGTCGGTGCGGAGGGTGAGCGTGCGCCGCGGCTTGAGGCCGTTGTGAACGACGAGCTTGCCGCCTTTGAAGTCGAGGGTCACGCCCTCATCGATGTCGGTGACCCAGATGCCGACGCGCGCCTTCAGCGACTCGAAGTCGCGCTCCTTCTCGGGGTGGCTGCGTACATTCGCTTCGATCAGGCCCCCAAGCATCGACGCGAATGCGCTCGGCTCATCGTCGTCATACCCCACCAGCGCGCGGCTGTCGACGTCGAGTTTGAGGGGGGACTCCCCCCTTGAGGCGTCGGGCCTGGCGGAGCCAGATCCCGCCGCACCCCCCTGCTTCGCTTTTACTTTTCGTCGGGCCATTCGACCGGGATCCGGGTCGTGCATTCCGTCATCTCTTGGGACGCCTTCGTATAGCGCACGATCGTCGGCAGGTCACCCTTCAGCTTGAGCTTGCCCTGCAGCATGCCCTTGGTCGCGTCGAGCTGATTGGTGGCGACCTCCTTCCAGCGACTGTATGGCGCCGTGATCACGAAGTCGCTCTTCTGCGCCTCGGACGCCGGGCCAACCGTTACATCCCGCGCCTCGCCATCGAACAGGTCGAGCACAATTCCCTTCGCCTCTGGGAAGTGCTTCTCCGGCTCAGCCTCGACCACGAGCCCGACCGTCCACTTCCAGCCCTTGCCCGCGGTCTTGTATGTGGCCGACTTGTTCAGTTCGTCCTTGAACGCATTGGCCCACTCGCTCGAGAAAGCTTTGACCGCCATGCCTACCCTCCTCACCCAATCGGAAACTTCGCCGTGCAGCTAGCTTAGTCCGGGGCCGCACGGGTCGCCGGTCGCCACCAGCCCGGGTCGCGCGACGCGGCAGTAGACGCCCATGCATGTATCGCTCGTCTCGGTCAGGACGCGCAGCAGCTCGGGCGATGCTTGGGTCGTGTCCGGATCGCGCGTGATGACGACGCAGCGCTCGCAGCGGCTGACAACCTCGAGCTCCGCGTGGCCCGCACGGATTCGGCGGCCCAACCAGCGCAGCTCTTCCTCCGGCTCGAGACCGTCGAGATAGAGGTTGGCTCGGAACCGGCGGCGGTCGACCTCGACGCCGGCCGAGACCTCGAAGGCAGCCACCGTGGTGAGGTTCACGACCAGCACTGGCGAGTCGTCGAAGTTGAGCCCAGCTCCTTCGCGAAGCGTCAGCGGCCGCGACGTCTCCGCGGCCAGGTCAGCGACCAGCCGCTCG
>DMCH01000140.1:31209-32225 GCA_003446775.1 Chloroflexota bacterium | reverse complement strand
AGCAGTTCTGTCTCGCGAATGGTGAGCGGCTTGCCCGCCCGGTTCGCCTGGCCGTCGACCAGAGCCCAGCGCCGGTCGCCTTCCAGCCCGGTCTCGGCGACGAGGCAGGATTCGAGTCGCTCGCCGGCCATGGATTTGACCGGGTAGCGCCAGATCTCGGCCACCGTTCCGTGCACGCGAAAAGACTACCTGCGCCCATACCACGATCCACGGTTAGGATCACGGCGTGACGGCGAGCGACGAGCCTTTTTACGAGCCCTTGACCGCCCGCGATGCTTGGTTTCTATACGCAGAACGGCCGCAGACCCCGCTCGACCTGGGCACCGTCTACGTCTTCGAAGGCGAGGCGCAGCTTCCGGGCGGGCGCGGCGCCCTGGGGGTCGAGCAAACGGTGAGGGAGCGAATCCACCTCGTCCCTCGATACCGCCAGCGAATCCACCGGGTACCGCTCAACCTCGCCCACCCGGTTTGGGTCGACGATCCGCATTTCGACCTCGGCGCCCACATTCGTCGCGAGGTGCTCGCTCCGCCCGGCGACGGCGCCACCCTCCGCAAGCTGGTGATGCGGATCCTCTCGCGGCCGCTCGACATGCGCCGGCCGCTGTGGGAGATGACCATCGTCACGGGGTTGCGAGGAGGGCGGGTCGTGATCGTCAACCGTGCGCACCACGCCATGGTCGACGGCGTCTCCAGCCTCGACATCCTCACGCTGCTGCTGGACACCACGCCCGAGGGCTTTACACCCGAGCCGCCCGCCGAAGAGTGGAAGCCTCGCCCGGAGCCATCCAACTGGCAGCTCATCCGCCCGATGCTTTGGGATTTCAGAGCTGCGGCGAAATCCGATCGCTCCAGGATGCCCGCCATCTGGAACACGACCCATCTGCCGTGGACGGGCGTGATCAATGTCGTCCGCAACACCGTAACGCCGCGGCCCGACCTCTTCTTCAATCGCAAGATCGGACCGCAGCGCACCGGTCGCGGACTGAAAGTGCCGCTCTCGGCCTTCAAAGCGTTGA
>DMCH01000140.1:29570-30941 GCA_003446775.1 Chloroflexota bacterium | reverse complement strand
CGCGGAGATGACTCGCGAGGTCGCATCGGCAACCAGATCAGCGGCATGGTCCTCGAGCTGCCGACCGGCGATCTGACCATGGAGGATCGCCTCCGCCGCATCAAGATCACCACCGGCGACCTGAAGCGCACGCGCCAGGCGGTCGCGGCCGACAAACTGGCAGGTCTCGCGGATTGGGCGCCCCCTTCGCTGCTCGTGCTCGCGGGCAGGCTCATGTCCAACCCGCAGGCGGGCGCGAACATCAACGTGACCAACATTCCCGGGCCGCAGTTTCCGCTCTATTCCGGCGGCGCTCAGCTCCTGGAGGTGTGGCCGTTCGCGCCGCTGTATCCGTCGATGGGCCTCGGGGTCGCGATCGTCTCTTACAACGGTGACGCGTACTTCGGTCTAACCGCCGACCCCGGCATCGTCCCCGACGTCGAAGAGTTCACCGCCTGCCTCCGCGAAGCCGCGGTGGAATGTACCGCCCTGGCTAGTCGCTCAGCGTAAAGCGCATCGTGTTCTGGCCGATGGCGATGAGGTCGCCGTCAGCCAGCTGCTTTTCGATCACCGGCTCCCCGTTGACCAGCGTGCCGTTGGTGCTGCCCAGGTCGCTGATCCAGAACGCGCCCGCGCGCACTTCGATGCGGCCATGCCGGCCCGAGGTCGCGGGGTCGCTGACCACGACGTCGTTGTCCGGAGCGCGGCCGACTGTGACCATCTCATTGGGCAGGGCGACGATCCGTCCGGCGAACGGGCCGCTCTCGAAGCTGAGCTTGGCGACGATGGCCTCGCCGGACGCGACGGCCTCCGGCGACATCGCCGCAAGGGAGACCGTCCTTTTGCTCTCCGACGGAACGTCGGCAGGCTGCCAGGCCGGGATGATCGAGGTCGCGGGCTCGCCGGAATCGGTCTGGCCGTTCTCCTGCAGGCCGGGGTTGGTCGGCCACCTGAGCATCGTCGCCTTGACATCGGAGACGGGCGGAGGCGTCGTGGCTTGCGCCGACGCCGCCGGTTCCGGTTCCGGCTCTGGCACCTCAGCGGCCACCGGTTCGGGTTCGGGCTCTGGCGCAGCAGACTCTGCTTCAATCGGCTCGGGCTCGGGCGGCATGACCACCGTCTCTGGTTCGGGCTCGGGTGCCGGCGGCGCCACAGGCTCCGGCTCCGGCGGCGCCGCAGGCTCCGGCTCCGGAAAGAAGGGCACGAAGGCCTCGACAGGCAACTCTTCGACCGCGACCGGCGCCTCCGGTTCCGCGGCCGGTTCCGCGNNGTCGTGGCCTGCGCCGACGCAACCGGCTCAGGTTCCGGCTCTTGCGCCTCAGTAGCCACCGGTTCGGGTTCAGGCTCGGGCGCAGCGGACTCTGCCTCAATCGGCTCGGGCTCGGGCTCGGG
>DMCH01000140.1:27969-29375 GCA_003446775.1 Chloroflexota bacterium | reverse complement strand
TCCGCGGCCGGTTCCGCGGCCGGCTCCGCCACGGGCTCGGAGTCGAGAGGTGCGACCTCCGCGACGGGTTCGGGCGCGGGCGGCTCCTCGGCGGCGGCGGGTTCCGCGGCCTCCGGCCGCACGTCCGCCTCAACCTCGGACGGAACCACAGCAGCGACCATTTCCTGGGTTTCGAGCGCGGCGGTGGGCGTCGACTCGGCGGCAGGCGCCTCGGGCTTACGCACGGCTTCCAGAACCGTCGTGGGGGCGGTCACCCCCTCGCGGGTTTCGGCGCCCTCCTCATCGTGTTGCACGGGCAACACCTGCGTCTCCACTTCGGCTGCTTTCTCCACCGACGCGGTGCCCAGGAATCGCTCATACCAGCCGGCGATTCGCTCGAGCCGCTCGACGCGGCGGTCAGGCCGGCCGTTGCGCGAGAGGTCGTGAGACTCTTCGGGGAAGCGGACCATCTCGACCGTCTTGCCGAGGAAGCGCAGCGCCCCAAACATCTCTTCGGATTGCGAGATCGCGCAGCGCAGGTCCATCTCCCCGCAGCAGAGAAGCAGCGGGGTCTGGACGTTCTGGACATAGCGGATGGGAGATCGCTTCCAGAGCTCGTCCTGGTCTGGCCACGGCGGCGGGCCGAGCTCCAGGGCGCCCCAGAGGACGATGTCGTGCTGGGCGTATTCGCTCACCAGGTTGGAGATCGACCGCATCGCCACCGCGGCTGAGAACCGATTGGTCTGTCCGATCACCCAGTTGGTCATGTAGCCGCCGTACGAACCGCCGCCGATGCCCATGCGGCTCACGTCGATGCTGCCGGTCGTCTCGATGGCCTGGTCCAGCGAGGTCATGAGGTCGACGAAGTCCTTTCCACCCCAGTCGCGGACGACCTGACGGCGGAAAAACTCACCGTATCCATCCGAGCCGCGCGGGTTGATGTACAGGACCATGTAGCCCATTCCGGCAAGGACCTGGAGCTCGTGGAAGAACGCCCACCCGTACTGTCCGTGCGGACCGCCGTGGACCTCCAGGACGAGGGGATACCGGCGGCTCGCGTCGAAGTGGTCTGGGCGCAAGAGCCAGCCCTCGACGACCCAACCGTCGGGCGCCGTGAACGAATGGCGCTCCGGTTGGGCGACATAGCGTTCGTGGAGCCAGGGGTTCAGGTCCGTCACGCGCGCTTCAGCGCCCTGCGTGAACATGTGCAGCTCGCCTGGGCTGGTCGTGTCCGACGCACAGAAAGCGATGACACCCGAAGCGACGTCGAAGTCATAGATCCGGCGCTGGCCGCCGATCTCGGGCCGGACGTTACCTTCGAGGTCGCAGGAGTAGACCGAGGCCACGCCAGGCCCGCTGGACTGGAAATAGAGGCGATCGCCCTCCGGGGACCAGACCAGGCGCGTGCCGTGGCCCGCGCGCATATC
>DMCH01000140.1:27049-27663 GCA_003446775.1 Chloroflexota bacterium | reverse complement strand
GACGGGACGATCCACAACCTCTCCAGGAGGCCTGCTTCGAGTCCGTTGGGCGAGATGAACGCGATCAGGTCGCCGCGTGGCGACCAGGCGGGTGAGGCGAGATAAAAGCCGCCGGCAAGTCGAGAACGCTTCCCGGCCAGGTCGACCACGTAGAGGTTGAGGGCTCTCTGCAAGTCGGCGTTGGGTTCGGCGTTGCCCGCGACCACGAGCTGCTTGCCGTCTGGCGACCAGTCGAAGCCGGAAACGTCCCAGGCTCCACTCGTCAGCTGCGTAACATCGCCGCCGGTTGCGGGCACTACGAACAGGTGGTGGTAGCGGCCGTCGACGAAGCCCTGGCCGTCGTGCTTGTAGTCGAGGCGGCGAGCGACGCGGGCGACCGGAGCGCGCCGGAGCTGGTCCTTGCTCTCGGGCGGGCGAGGGTCGTCGACGACCGCATCTGGATCGCTCAAGACCGTGCCGATGAAAGCAATCGTGGTTCCGTCCGGAGACCAGAGCGGGCTGCCCGCCCCCTCTGCCAGCGAGGTGACCTGTTGAGCTTCGCCCGGGCTCGCCATGTCGAGCACGAACACCTGGTCCACGGGTCCGCGCCGGCTGACGAAGGCGACCCGCCGGCC
>DMCH01000140.1:24986-26706 GCA_003446775.1 Chloroflexota bacterium | reverse complement strand
CGGCTGCGATTCTGGCGCGCTTCGCCATCCGCCCAGCTGAGCTGGTAAGCGACGCGCTCTCCGTCTCGGCTCAGCCGGACGTGGTCGATCCAACGAAACCGATACAGATCTTCGGGAACAATCGGAGCGGGCATCCGGTAAGCCGATTTAAGCAGCAAAGCGCGTTGGTTTGTGCGCTGCTTGACATGGCGGCGACGTATCTTCAGTCGGTATCTCAACCTTGATGACGAACACAAGCTGGCGGCCCGCCGCCTGGCGCGGATTCGGTTGGGGCGTGCTGGCGGGCCTCGCTCTGGTGGCGCTGATGTACCTCGCCGGCACGTTTCTCGGCCTGCGGCCCCTTCCCCAGGCCCTCAGCGGACCGGTCCTCGCCATCATGCCCGGGTTCGTATTCGGCTTCCTGATCGACACGCTTCAGCATGCAGGCAAGGTCGTCGAGGAGTTCGGTCTGATCGTGGCCATGGTCGTCGGCCTGGGCGTTCTCGGCGCTGCCTGGGCCGTGGCGAGCGGGCGCTGGCGCCTGGCTCAGTCAGCGCTCGTGTTCGCGGGCATCGGCTGGTTGGTGGTGACGGCGCTGCTCCTGCCGATCTCAGGAGTTGGGTTCCTCGGGCTGAACGACGGCCCAACGACTCCCCTCGTCTGGGGGTTGCTCTTCGCGATCTATGGCGTGATCCTGCAGATGGGGTCGGCGAGCCCCCTGCCCGACCAAGCGGATCCCGGCCGCCGGCGCACGCTCGGCGCGGTTCCGCTCGCCATCGGCGCTGTGAGCCTGGGTGTGCTGGCGTTGCGGCTCGTGCCCGACTGGTATCGCGCGATCTTCAATCCGCCTGAGGCCGGTCTCAGCGGCCTCAGCCCCGAACTCACCCCGGTCGCGAACTTCTACGTCGTCTCGAAGAACTTCAGCGATCCAGTGGTGGACGCGCAGGGCTGGACCCTCAGCGTCGGCGGGGCGGTCGACAAGCCACTGAAGCTGTCCCTGGCCGACCTGCGCGCACTGCCGAGCTCCACCGAGTACGTGACCATGGAGTGCATCAGCAACAACGTGGGCGGCGGGCTCATGAGCACCGGCGGCTTCACCGGCGTAAGGCTGAGCGACCTGCTGGCGATGGCGAACCCGCGGGCCAACGGCACATGGGCGGCGTTCAAGGCGCGCGACGGCTATGCGGAGAGCCTGCCGATGAGCCTGATCCGGGGAGCGCCCGAGCTTCTGGTCGCGTATGACCTGGATGGCGCCCCCCTACCGGAAGCGCATGGGTTTCCAGCCCGCATCCTGCTGCCGGGCCACTACGGCATGAAGGGACCGAAGTGGCTCGACTCGATCGACCTGGTCGACCACGAAAGCGGCGGCTACTGGGAGGCCCAGGGTTGGGACCACAACGCGGTCGTCAAGACCACTGCCCGATTTGACGTCCCGCGCGACGGCGCCATCGTCAAGCTGGGAGCGATATCGCTTTCGGGCGTGGCGTTCTCAGGCACCCGTGGAATCAGCAAGGTCGAGTACAGCACCGACGGCGGACGGAGCTGGTTGGCGGCTGACTTCAAGCCCCCGCTCTCACCACTCACATGGGTCCTATGGTCGGCGGCATGGACGCCAGGGAGCGAAGGCGCGTACCAGCTGCGGGTCCGCGCGACGGACGGCGGCGGCGTGGCCCAGGATGCGAAGGCTACGGCCAGCTACCCGACCGGAGCCAGCGGCTACCACACGATCCAGATCAACGTG
>DMCH01000140.1:8943-24702 GCA_003446775.1 Chloroflexota bacterium | reverse complement strand
CATCTTCAGCCCGCCTTCCTTGCGGACCATCTTCAGGATCTTCGACTGCTTCTCCCACTTCGAGGTTCCGTCGACCCTGAAGAACTCGTCGAGGGCGCGGTCCGCGATCTCCGGATACTTGGTCAGCAGCTGCGGGTTGTGCTCGAGCAGCGGCACGGCTTTGTCGTACTTGCGCATGTCGGCCATGATCCAGGAGTTGTCGAGCTTGCCCTTGTATTCCCGCAGGCGGCGCTCGGAGAAGTCTTCCGTCTCCTTGGCATGGATGACCGTCTCACCCGCCAACCGGCCGGAGACCATCGCCAGGTTCGAGCCTTCGCGGTGGACAGGATTCGACAGCATCGCCGCATCGCCGCAGACTAGATACCCCGGGCCGTAAACCTTCGGAATGCCCCGATACCCGCCCTCGGGGATGAGGTGGGCCAGGTACTCGACGGTCTCAGCGCCTCGCAGGAGCGGTTTGACGCTGGGGTGGTTCTTGAAGTGCTCCATGAGGTCGTTGGGGCTGCGCAGCGTGTCGTTGAACTCGCTCAGCAGCGCGCCGCCTCCCACCGACAGGGTGTCCTTGTTCGTGTAGATGAACATGAAGCCGGACATGCCCATGGTCGAGTCGCCGAAGCACTCGATGGTGCAGCCTTCGCCAGCCTCGCAGTTGAAGCGCTCTTCGATGAGGCCGGGATCGAGCTGCATGATCTCCTTGACCGCCATCGCGACCTCGTTCGCACGCAGCTTTCGCCGCAGCGGCTTGCCGTTGATCACCGTTTTCTCGAGCAGGCCCACCCCTAGGCCGATGCCTTCGCAGACGACGACGACGTCGGCATAGAGGTCATCACCGCGACCCGTGCCGACGCCGACCACGCGGTTGTTCTTGACGAGGAGTCTCTCGACCACGGTCTCGGGCACCACGACCGCCCCGACCTTCTCCGCCTGCTCGGCGAACCACGGATCGAACCGCGCCCGCAAGACCGAGAACGAATGCGGGTGCTCCCGGTTGCGAAGATTCTTGTAGTCGATGCCGATGTAGGCCTTGGGCGTCATCATCCAGCGCCGCTCTTCGATGATCGGACGCTCCAGCGGCGCCTCCTTCCAGACGTCCCCTACGATCTCTTCGAGGTAATGGTTGTAGAGAATGCCGCCCATGACGTTCTTCGACCCAGGCTTGGGCCCGCGCTCGAGCAGAACCACCTGCAGCCCCGCCTTGGCCATGGTGTACGCGGCGGCCGTCCCGGCCGGCCCGGCGCCGACGACGATCGCGTCGAACTTCTCCTCGTCCCCCACGAGGGCAAATCCTAAGTGAAGCTGATCGGACTTACAGGTGGAGTGGGATCCGGCAAGTCGACCGTGGCGGAGATGATGCGGGAGCTGGGCGCTGAGGTCGTCGATGCGGACGAGGCCACGCATGCGGTGTACGAACCGGGCAGCCCCGGTTTCGACGCGGTCGTGCGCGAATTCGGTGAGGCCTACGTTGACGGCGGCCGCATCGATCGCTCGCGGCTCGGGGAGCTCGTCTTCCGTGACGACGATGCCCGGCGGCGACTCAACGCCATCGTCCATCCGCTTGTTCGCGAATGGATGGCGCAGAAGACGGCGGAGGCAGCCGAGCGTGGAGTCGAGGTGGTCGTGCAGGACGTCCCGCTCCTGTTCGAGAACGGGCTGGAGCGCCTCTTTTCCTCGGTCGTCCTCGTCTACGTCCCTGAAGACGTCCAGGTCGAGCGCCTGGTCTCGGGCCGAGGCTTCACGCCCGAGCGCGCCCGGGCGATGATCGCCGCCCAGATGCCGATCGAGAACAAGCGCGGGCTCGCCCATCACGTCATCAACAACAGTGGGAAGCGTGAAGACACCCAGACACAGGTCAGGGCGATCTGGAAGCAGCTGGCCAGTGGTTAGATGACGCCTTCTTTCTCAAGCGAGGCGAGCTGCGCTGCGTCCACTCCGAGCTCCGACAGGATCTCAGCCGTGTGCTCTCCCAGTCCCGGCGCATCGCGCCTGCGCCAGTCGGCCCGCATGGGAACCGCGGGTCGGACCTCGACGCCGGCCGGAGCATTTACGACGAGGCCGCGAGCAGCGATCTGCGGATGCGACGCTATCTCGCTCAGGTCGAGGACGGGCTCGCAGCAAACCTCCAGCCCGGCCAGGTCCCGCTCCCACTCCGCCCTCGTGCGCGACAGAAAGGCCGCCTCCATCGCCCGGTGCGCGCGCGCCCTGTCATCGCCGGCGGCGAACTGGATCCCGATGAGGTCCGGTACGCCGACGGCGTTGCACAACGCGGTCCAGAACTTCGGCTCCAGCGCACCCACGCTGTAGTAGCCGCCGTCCTTGCACTCGTAGACCCGGTAGCAGGCGTAGCGGCCGGTCAGCCGGTGATCGCCGCGGCCGACCTCTTCCCCTGCGCCCTGCTGCGCAAGGACCAACGCCAGCCAGCTGACCGCGCCATCGGTCATGGATACGTCGAGCCAGCGCCCCTGGTCGCCGCGCTGGACACCAACGAGCGCGCCGAGAATCGCGACCGCCGGCTGCAGCCCGCCGCCGCCAATGTCGCCGACCTGAACCGCCAGGGGCACCGGCGGTCCACCTCGCGCACCGTTGAGTCCGAGCACGCCTGCCGTGGCGACGTAGTTGATGTCGTGACCCGCACGCGAAGCCATCGGGCCGTCCTGCCCGTATCCAGTGATCGAGCACATGACGAGGGCTGGGTTGCGCGCGTGGATTACGGGCCAGCCGAGGCCGAGTCGATCCATGACTCCAGGTCGATTGCCCTCCACCAACACGTCCGAGCGTTCGACCAGGCGGAGGAGCAGGTCCCGGCCGGCCTCGTACTTCAGGTTCAGCGTGAGGCTTCGCTTGTTGCGGTTGATGGCATTGAAAAGGGCGCTCTGGCCGTCGACCAGAGGCGGCGTCCAGCGCATGTAGTCGCCGGTGGAGGGCTCTTCGACCTTGATCACGTCCGCCCCCATGTCGGCGAGGAGCATGGTGCAGAAGGGGCCCGGCAACAGCCGGGTGAGATCGAGCACGCGGATTCCACTCAGCGGCATCTGGACATCCGCCCAATTCTCGTCTACAGGAAGGAGACGTTTAGGGGGGCCCCGTGCGTTAATAGGTCATGAAAAGCGGCGGTAGGAGAATGCGTCCCAGCAACCAACCCCTTTCCGAGGTGACGATCAAGGTCCCGGCGCCGTTCGCCGGGATCTCCGACCTTGGGTTCACGGCCCAGTACCGATCGCAAAACTTCCAGGAGCCGCTCCGGGACGTTCCCCTGCTGATCGAAGGGCCGCCGCCCCCCATGCGCCGGCTCGCCGAGCTGCTTCAGCTCCTGCGCGGGATCGAGGGCTCCGCATACGCCTGGAGCGAACCCGTGATGCTGAGCGACGAGGTCGTCGTCCTCGCCTTCCGCGACCGCAGCCTCGCCGGCGAAACGCTCTCTGACGGCGCACCCGTTCACGCGGCCTACGTCCTCAACCTCGTGCGCCCGGTGGTCTTCACGTTCTTGCGTGACTGCGCCCAGACGGCACGCCTGCGCCTGGCGGATGTGATCGAGATGCGGGTCAGTAGCGGAAGCGCGTCGTTCGCGGACCTGGTGATACCGCTCGACGACATCGTCCGCTCGAACGGCGACCGGCTGCTGTGGCAGCTCGCCGGTTGAAGCCTGGTACCTAGGGCGACTTCGTCGGCGTCGGGGTCGGCGAGGTGACTCCGCTCGCGCGGGCGCTGCTTGCGGTCGTGATGGCCGGACCCGTCACCGGGCTGGGACCCACGTTCGTGAAGTAGAGCGCGACCGGCACCGCGACCATGCCGACGAGCACTGTCAGCACGAAGGTGACCGCCCCCCACTCCCGTCGTACAAAGGCCCAGCTCACGAGCGGTGAATTCTAGCTAGACCTAGTAGTCGTCGTCGTCGCGGGAGCCGGCGAGCCCTTCCTCTTCCTTCTTCTTGCGCTGGTTCAGGAGGCGGATGAAGTCCTGGGCGCGTGCGAGCGCCTTCCAACGCTCCGGATAGAAGTCCTGGACCACGATCTGCCTGTCCGGCATCTGGTAGACGGTGACGCACCACTTGTTGAGGGTGCGCGAAACCTCAACCTCGAAGTCCTTCTCCGCGGTCTCGTACTTGACAACCTTGTCGTCGTCGAATCTTCTTCGTCCTGAAATAGCCATAGGTACATCACTCGGGCAGGGATTCCGCTCATAGAGCTACGTTGAAGTATAGCCCTCTGTAAGGCCCTTCCAAACCTGCGCCCGAGGCCCCGGAGGCTACTCGCCGAGAAGCTCCCTCAGGAAGGAAACCAGCTCGTCCCGAAGGTCGTCGCGGCGCATCGCCAGGGTCATGTTTGCGCGCAGATAGCCGGCCACCGTGCCGAGGTCGTAGTAGTCACCTTCGAACTCGAGCGCAACCACCCGCGACCGCTGGAGCGTCCGCCTGATCGCATCGACGAGCTGGATCTCGTTGCCGGCGCCGGGCTCGGTGAGTCCGAGCTCCTCGAATACCGCCGGCAGCAGCACGTAGCGGCCAAGGCTCGCCAGGTTGGAGGGGGCTTCGTCCGCGGCCGGCTTCTCGACCACGTCGGTGACCTCGTGCAACGGCCCTCGCGACTTGCCCGTCGCGATGATGCCGTACCGACTCACCTGCTCCTTGGGCACCCGGCGCGCCGCCAGGACCGTCGCGCCGGTCTCTTGATATGCCGCGATGAGCTGTTTGAGGCACGGTTCGGCGCCGAGAATGACGTCGTCCGGCAGCAAGGCGGCGCAAGGCTCGTCGCCGACGAGGCGCCGAGCGGTCCAGATTGCATGTCCCAACCCGCGCGGTTCGCGCTGCTGGATGTAGGTGATGTCGATCTTGTCAGCGATGGCATCGACCTCGGCAAGAATGCTCAGGAGGTCCGTCCGGCCGCGCTCGCGCAGGTAATGCTCGAGCTCGTGCGAGCGGTCGAAGTGGTCGACGATGGCGCGCTTGCCGCCACCGGTGACCATGATCACCTCTTCGATGCCGCTGGCGACCGCCTCCTCGACGCTGTACTGGATGGCGGGCTTGTCGACCAGGGGCAGCATCTCTTTCGGCTGCGCTTTGGTGGCGGGCAGAAATCGAGTGCCGAGTCCGGCCGCGGTGATGATCGCTTTGCGAACAGCCGGCCTCGTCACGTACGACAATCTAATGTGTGGCGACAGCAGACCGCATTCAACCTGGGCTCGAGAGCCGCATCGAGCGCGTCGTCGACGAACGTTTGATCACTCGGCATGTAGGCGGCAAGGGCATCTTCGCCACGCCGGCCATGATCGGTCTCATGGAAGGCGCCAGCCACAAGTGCGTCGAGGAGCTGCTGCCCGAAGGTCACACGTCGGTCGGCTATGAGGTGCATGTGCGCCACATGGCGCCGGCGGCGCCAGGCAGCACTGTCGTGGTCACGGCGAAATTGACCGAGGTCAAAGGCAACAAGCTCTACTTCGACGTGGCGTGCCACCAGGGTGAGGTGCTGTTGGGTTCGGGCACGCACAAGAGGGCGATCGTCCCCGCCGATTTTTAAGTGGGCTTTGGCTTCTTTCGCTTGTCCGCGATGTGCAGGGCCAGCTTTTTCAAACCAGGATTGACGGCGATCACCTTCGGCCCGCGCACCTTTTTGTCGCGCGCCTTGACGTGTGCGCCTTCCCGCGGTTCGATCCTGTCGAGGTCGTCAGTCATGCACCTATCATTGACCTAGCGTTGAGGGAAGTCGAGTCCGCCGGGCGCGCGCAGGGCGCACAAGATCAGACGGCCGGGGTAACTCCCAGCTCTGTGGAGACGGCAGCCCGGGACCTCGCCCAGTACCTCCCCCCCACCCCCCTTCAGTACTCGCGCGCGTTCACCGACAAGGCGCGCTGCTACGTCCACATCAAGATCGAATCGATCCAACCCATACGAGCCTTCAAGGTGCGCGGCGCGCTGACCAAGGTGATGCGGCTGCGTCCCGAGGAGCGCTCGGCGGGCGTCATCACGGCGTCGGCGGGAAACCACGGTCAGGGCGTCGCGTACGCCGCCGCCGCTTTCAAGATTCCCGCCACCGTCTACGTCCCGGAAACCGCAAACCAGCTCAAAGTCGAGGCGATCCGGCGTCTCGGAGCCGAGGTCGTGCCGGCGGGCCGCAACTACAACGACGCCTACCTCGAGGCGATGCGACATGTGGAGCGGGGCGGCGCGACCTTCGTGCATGCCTTCGACGATCCGGACGTGATCGCTGGTCAGGGATCGATTGCGGTGGAGCTGCTCCGCGATCTGGAAGACGTGGATACGGTACTGGTGCCGATCGGCGGCGGCGGACTGATCGGAGGCATCGCGCTCTATCTGAAGGAGAAGCGGCCGCGCGTGAAGGTGATCGGCGCCGAGCCGGCGGGAGCCGACGGCATGCGACGCTCGCTCGAGGCAGGCCGGATCGTCACTCTCGACCGGGTCGACACCATCGCGGATGGGCTCGCGGCCTCGGCCCCGGGGAAGCTCACGTTCGAGCTGGCGAAGCGCTACGTGGACGAGGTGGTGCTCGTGGACGACACCGAGATGCTGCGCGCGATCCGGCTGTTGTTCGAGTGGGAGCACCTGCTCGCCGAGCCCGCCGGCGCGGCTGCTCTGGCTGCGCTCCTGTACCACTACAGCCCGAGCCCGAACGAGAAGGTGGTCGTCGTGCTCTCGGGGGCCAACGTCACCGACGAGGTCATGATCCGCGCCCTCAAGTCGCGCTGACCGCGTTACGCTGACACTGTTATTCGACGGCTGGATTTGGGGGTAGACGGATGAAGGCTTATGTCCTGATCAACGCGTCGCCCGGGCAGGCGCTCGAGGTCGCCAAGAAGATGGCGGGCGTCAAGGGCATCACAGCAGCCGACGCGATCACCGGCGAATACGACGTCATCGCCGTCTGCGAGGCCCCGGATGTGAACTCGATCGGTTCGCTGATCGTCGACAAGATCCAGAAGATCGACGGCGTGTTCAAGACCGTTACGTGTCTGGCGATGAAATAGATTCGTAATTAGTCAAACGGGTGGCCACCAGGCCCGATTTACTCGGGCCATCACCCAAGCGTCCAACTTCCAAGCTTCTCCACGCGTGGCTGGGAGTCCGCGGTGAGGCCTGCCTCACCGCGCTTATCGACGGCGTGTTCAAGACCGTCACGTGTCTGGCGATGAAATAAATTCGTCTCAGGACAACGCGTCGCGTTAAGGCCGGATTATTCCGGCCGTCACCCAGCGTCCGCCTACAAAGCGCCTCCCAACCTCGCCAGGAGTACCCGCGGTGAGGCCTGCCTCACCGCGTTTATTACGTGTCTGGCGATGAAATAGCCTCAGGCTCTCGGCGCGGTACGACCCCAGGCAGCTCGGACAACCAACCGGACATCTGCGGCATCGCCTGCTCGAAGCTGCCCACTGACGGCGACCACGTGAGCTCGCGGCGGGAATGCGAGTCGTCGACCTGGTGCGGCTTGCCGATCACGTCTACGGCGTAGACGCTGGGCCAGACCGGCCCGCCGCGCGACGCCGTCGCTTCCGCGGCCAGCGCGCGCACGTACGCGAGGTCATAGGGCAGGCTCACGATATCCGCGCTCACCCCGGCCGTGCGGGCGCATGACTCGAGGAGGTCTCGCCAGGTGGCGTCGAAGCCGCCGACGAGGTAAGTCTTTCCGGGGCGGCCGCGATCAGCGGCGGCCAGGCACGCGCGGCCGACATCTTCGGCGGCGATGAACGTCTGCATGACGCGTCCGCCTCGCGGCAGCCACACACGTCCATGCGCAAGCGATCCCATCAATCGCGGCAGGATCCAGTTTTCGCCCAGCCCGAAGACCCTCGCCGGGCGGAGGACCACCACCTCGAGGTCGTGCACGGTATCAAGGAGCCAGCTCTCCTCGAAGAGCTTCAGGCGCTCGTAGGCGTGCACGGGATGAAGCTTCGACTTCTCGGTGATCCTTACCCTGTGATCAGACCCATAGACGTCTGCCGTCGACAGGTGAACGATTCGCCGGACTCCCGCGTGCCGCGCCGCCTCGACGACCCGCTGGAGCAGGCGCGGTGGCTCGCGCCGATAGCGCAAGCGGTGCGCCGGCGACCAGGTTTCCGGGCAGTAGTGGACGACCTCGACGGTTTTGATCGCGTCGGCGAGCGTCTCGTCGTCGGCATCCGCGTGCAGCTCGATGACCGGCGCTTCTACGGCGAGGGCCTTCGAGACGTGGTCGCCCAGGAACTCCCCGGCGCCGATGACAAGGTGCAAAGCCCCCGGATTAAAGCACGGGGTGCTACTGGAGCTCAGATTTGGGGCGACGCCCTCGCGTTCGCTGGAGACCGGCGGTGATCGCGCGCTGGACGTTTTCGACGACCTGCGTCACCTTCTGCCCGACCGACCACCACGCCGGTGGATCGGGCCTGACCGGAGGACCGATCGTCATGTCGACCCGACTGAACGGACGCAGCACGTCCGTCCCTCGCACCGCGACCGGAGAGATGGGAACGCCGGCTTGCAGAGCAAAGTGGCCGATCCCGACCTTCAGCGGTCGCAGCCCGCGCCCGCGCGAATATCGACCCTCAGGAAAGATGAGGACGACGCCTCCGCGCTCCAGGATCTGGTACACGGTGCGCAGGCCGGCCTCATCGAGCTCGCCGCGATGTGGAGAGATCGGGAAGACTCCGACGAGCGGCAGGAGACGGCGTTTCCATGCCCGGTTGAATACCGTTTCGCGCTTCGCCATCGTGTAGATCATCGGGGCCCCTGAAAAGAACGGGATGATGAAAGCCGGGTCGAACCAGGCCTGGTGGTTCGCGGCGATGATGTATGGCGGCGACGGGATGTTCTCGAGGCCGCTGACCGTGATCCGGAACAGGTGCAGCACCAGCCACCGGACGATGCGCCGGATCAGCCTGTAGAGGCGGGGCGGGTGCTTTGGGTCCGGGTGTACGAGCGGGTCGAGCGGGGCGGCGACGAGCGCCCGGTACTCGGGGCCGGTGTACTGCTTTGGCGGAGGCGGCGGGTTAGCCGTCGATGAACTTGAGGAGGACGCGGTTGAACTCCTCTGGCCGTTCGGCCTGCGGTGAATGACCCGCACCCTCGATGATGGCCAATCGCGAGTGCGCGACCAGGGCATTCGCGCGGGCCGCGTGCGAGACTGGGAACAGCGGGTCGTCCGCGCCCCAGATCAGCTGCAGCGGGACCCTGATCTCGTGCAGCCGTGAGGTCACGTCGTGATGTCCTCCGAACAGTGCCCGCGGGTTGATCAGCGACCTGACCGTGGACAGGTATGCGTTGTGGAAATCGTCCCCCGCGTACATCTCGCGGAGGTTCTCGAGATAGACGTCGTCCATCGACCTTTCGAGGTCTGAGCTCGCGCCGGCGTAGCGGCCGGCGACGCGGCGGATCATTTTCGGCGACGCCCAGTGCAGAGCGTCACGCGTGAACCTCATGACGGCCTCACCCACACGTGGGATGGTCACGAGGCCATAGGCCATGTGGGCCATCCGGACCTGCGGCCTGCCCAGACCGAGCGTGTTGACGAGCACCAGCTTGCGCACCAAGCGTGGATGTTCGAGGGCGACTTCGAGGGCGATCCGACCACCGAGCGAGGCGCCGACCAGCACCACGGAGCGCAGGCCGCGGTCCTCGATGTAACGCTCAACAAAACGAGCGAAGTACGGAATGGTGTAGCGAGTGCGGGGCTTTCCCGTACGGCCGTATCCGGGTAAGTCGGGCGCGAACACACGATGATGAGCGGCCGCCGGCTCGAGTGTAAACCGCCACTCCATGTAGCCCGACGAACCCAGGCCGTGGATGAAGACCACGGGCGAACCGCGCCCGCCGTGCATGTGGTGCACGCGCAGGGAGCCGATGTCGACGAACCCAGGTTGGATCGACGTAGTCGTGCGGCGCGCCATCCCTATCACTGGCTCCGAAGCATACGGGCAGGGGAGCGCAACCCGGTCACCACTTGGCCGGACGCAAAGGTCTGGACCTTCTTGGCTTTGATGACGGTGACCGATCCCGGGCCCATCGCTTGCCACTCGTCGTCCTTCCACACCGCGGCGCTCCGTTCGTCGATGCCGAGCAGCGTCGTGCCCGGCAGCGCCAACTGAGCGGACTCGATCCAGCGATGGCCGAAGGTGTCGAAGTGAGGAAGCAGCGCGGTATCGGGTACGAGACCGAGCGCGTCAGTTGGCCGTCGATTGAATCGGTTCGGCCAGCTGGCGCGGATGAGTGTGTGGCTGCAAAGGGCCATGGCGCCGGCTGAGGAGCCGGCCAGCGCCGAACCTTCGCGCCAGGCTTCGAAGATCGCGCTCCACACTCTGGAGGAGGCCAGCACCTGGACCACAAGGCCCGGGTCGCCGCCGACCAGGTAGAAGAATCCGCCTGAGCGAGCACGAGCAGCCAGATCCTTGGAGTTGGCATCGAGTCGCTTGAGGACCGGCAGCTCCTCCAGGTCGAGGCCGAGCTCATGGAACCAGCTCTGGGCATGCGCCACAGCGCGATCCGGACCCTGCCGCGCGGCCGCGGTGGGAACGACAAACGCAGGCCCGGAGCCGGCGCCCTTCGCGAGCACCCGGTCCTGCTCCTCGTTGCCCGGGTTGAACTCGTTGCCTCCGACCAAGGCGAGCACTCCAGGCACGCCCCTAGCATATGGAGGTGCCCGAAGCTTCAGTTGTTCGCGTGCGCATCGCGCCCAGCCCAACCGGGTTCGCGCACCTGGGCACGGCCTCGACCGCGTTGTACAACGTGGTGTTCGCGCGCCAGCGGCAGGGCACGTTCGCCCTGCGCATCGACGACACCGACGTCGAGCGAAACCGGCCCGAGTACGAGCAGCTGATCTACGAAGCGCTGCAGTGGCTCGGTCTCGACTGGGATGAGGGGCCCGACAAAGGCGGTCCGTACGCGCCCTATCGGCAGTCCGAGCGCATCGACCTCTACAAGCAGCACGCGGTCAAGCTGCTCGCCGAGGGCAAGGCCTACAAGTGCTACTGCACGCCCGAGGAGCTCGAGACGGAGCGCAGGCAGGCGCAGGCCGAGAAGCGCCCTTACAAGTACTCGCGCCGGTGCCTGATAGACCCGCCCAAGGACCGCACAGAGTTCACCGTGCGCTTCAAGGTCCCGGGTGGCGAGATCAAGTTCACGGACATGATCCGCGGCGAGATGACGTTCGATGCCGGCCTCATCGGCGACTTCATCCTGGTCAAGTCGGACGGATTCCCCACATATCAGTTCGCCAGCCCGGTCGATGACTCGACCATGAAGATCAGCCATGTGATCCGAGGCGAAGAACACCTTTCGAACACGCCGTACCAGTTGATGATCATCGACGCACTCGGCTACGAGCGGCCCGAGGCTTTCGCGCACATGCCGCTGATCCTCGCCAAGGACGGCGCCAAGCTGTCCAAGCGCAAGCATCCCGAGTCGAACCTCATGCTCTATCGCGAGCAGGGCTACCTGCCCGAGGCGCTGATCAACTACCTCGCTCTGCTGGGTTGGAACCCCGGCACGGCGCAGGAGATCTTCACGTTCCACGAGCTCGTAGGGGTCTTCTCGTTCGACCGGGTGCAGCACGCGGGCGCGCGATTCGATTGGGAGAAGCTCAACTGGATCAACGGCGAGTGGATCCGTGCCATGGATGACGCCGAGCTGGCGAAGCGGCTCGAGCCATTCCTGCCCAGCCTCGACGAGGTGACGATCACGCGCGCGGTCCCCGCCCTGAAGACGCGTATGAGCAAGCTCGCCGATGCGACCGAATACCTCGACTACCTGTGGCAGGAACCAGAGTCTCCGACCCCGGATGCCGACTCGACCGAACGCCTGAAGCTGGCCGCGGAGGCGATCAAAGATGTCCCCTGGCAGCCGGAGCCGATCGAGCACGCCCTCGAAGGCGTTGTATCGCGCACGGGTATCAGCAAGAACAAGCTCTACACGCCCATCCGGCTGGCCCTGACCGGGAAGAAGGTTTCATTGCCCATCCACTACACGCTTGCGCTGCTGCCAAGAGAGGTTGCTCTGGAACGGATCAACCGCGCGATTCGCTCGTGATGTTTCTGACGATCGTCATCAACATCGATCCGAACCTGTTTCAGATCGGGCCGCTGCTAATCACATGGCACGGCGTCTTCTCGGTGCTCGGAATCCTTGCCGCGGCTCGGCTTGGCCTATGGCTGCTGGCCAAGGACAACATCGACGTCAGCCGCGGCGCGGACGGAGTGACGTGGATGGTCCTCCTGGGCCTGGTCGGCGCGCGCGCCCTCTATGTCTGGGAGAACTTCAAGCTCTTTTCCGGCCAGCTGCCCCACATCTTCTACATCACCGAAGGCGGCATCAGCCAGTGGGGCGGGTTGTTCGGTGCGATCCTTGGTGCGTACGTCTGGGCGCGGCGCGCACATTTCTCGTTCTGGAAAGTCATCGACGCGGGCGGTCCGGCGGCGATGATCGGCCTGGCCGTAGGCCGCATCGGGGACGTGATCAACGGCGAGCACCACGGGACGCCCACCAACCAACCGTGGGGCGTGGAGTACGTCAACCCGAGCACGCTGGGTCAGCCTGGCGATGTGGTGCACCCAGAGGTCGCGTACGAGATGGTGCTCACGCTCGGCCTGCTGGCATTGCTGCTTCCGTTTCACCAGCGCCTGAAGGCCAAACTTCCGGACGGCGCCGCGGGCTTGATCTATCTCGGCCTGTACGGAGTCGGCCGGTTCTGGCTGAGCTACTTTCGAACCGACCCCGCCATCGTGTACGGCCTACGGCAGGCGCAGCTCGCCTCGCTGTTGATGTCTGTGGTCGCAGTGGTCGCCATCCCGATCCTGATCCGCCGGGCTCGGGCTCCAAAGCCCGCAGTGGCATTGGCGCCGATGGAGTCGATCCAGCCGGAGGCCGTGGCAGTCTCGACCGAGACGGCAGAGGTAACGCAACAGGCGGACGGCGTAAACCAACGGAGCGGGCGGCGCCGCAGACGCCGGAGGAGGGCTGCGGAGGACCCGGAGGAGGCGGAGACCACCTGATTACGGCGTGGCGATCGCGCGCTGCACGCGGAGCGCCAACCGAGGCGCTTGCGGGTCGTGCTTGAAATAGACATGGACCTCGTCATGGGAAGTGAGGGCGGACCGCAGAGTGTCGATCCACGGTGCCAGCGTTCGTGACGTGTATCCGCGTCGCAGCCGGAAATACGCGATCGGGCCGAGCTCGACGAACGGCGCGCGGGGCCATTTCTCCTCATCGGTGATGACGAGCGCCGCTCGGTGCGCTTTCAGCACGCGGTAGGTTTCGTCGTGGAACCAAGATTCGTGTCGAAACTCCGCCGCTGCGGGTCTCCCGAGGGCGGACAACAGCCCATCCAGCAACGCCACGTTGCGCTGGCGCACCGGCGGAAACTGCACCAGGATCGGGCCCAGCCGATCGCCCAACGAACCAAGCCGCGCCCCGACCAACCCCGCGAGCCCGACGCGATCGAAGGCTTCGCCGGAGTATGTAAGTCCACGGTTGGCTTTCATGCAAAAACGGAAATCCGCCGGTGTCCCCTCGGCCCACTTGACCAGGGTGGTTTCGGGCGGTGTGCGGTAGAAGCTGCCGTTGAGCTCGACCCCGTGCAGGCGCTCGGCGTAGTAGGCGAGCATCCGGGCGCCAGGGAGGTTGGCCGGATAGAAGATCCCTTTCCACGTCGCGTAGCTGAAACCCGACGTTCCGGCGTAAAGGCGGCCGATTACGCGGAGACTTTAGTCCGCTCGGCCATGACGCGCTCGTGCAGCTGCCCGCACGCCGCATCGGCGTCGCGACCGCGCGTATCCCGGACCGTGACCGTCAAGCCCTGCGCCTCCACCAACCCCTTGAACCTGCGCACAGCGGCGCGTTCAGGGGCGCGATACGGGGTGTCGTCGACGGGGTTGAACGGAATGAGGTTGACGTGCGCGAGCTTGCCGCGCAGCAGCCGGCCCAGCTCTTTGGCGTCGCGCTCTGTGTCATTGACGCCGGCGAGGAGGACCCACTCATAGCTCACGCGCCGGCTCGTTCTGTCGGCGTAGCCCTGCGCCGCGGCGACGAGGTCGGCGACCGGGTATTTGCGGTTGATCGGCACCAGCACGTCGCGCAACTCGTCGCGAGCGGCATGAAGAGAGATCGCGAGCGTCACCGCAAGCTTCTCCTCTCCGAGCTGAGTGATGCGTGGAATGAGTCCGCTCGTGGAGACGACGATGCGCCGCGGGCTGATGCCCAACAGCTCGGGATCGGATAGGCGCCGCACCGACTCGACCACGGCCTGGTAGTTGGCCATGGGTTCGCCCATGCCCATGAAGACGACGTGCGACAGGCGCCTGCCTTCGGCGCCCAGCAGGCGCACCGCGTCCAGCGCCTGCTCGACGATCTCATTGGCTTTGAGGTTGCGGCCGAACGGAAACTTGCCGGTGGCGCAGAACGGACAGCCGATGGGGCAGCCGGCCTGTGACGAGATACACAACGTCGAGCGGCCTGAGTAGCGCATGACTACCGACTCAACGGAGTGCCCGCCGTCCAGCTCGTAGAGCGTCTTGGTGGTCAGCCCACGATCGGCCTCCGACACCGCTATCTGTCGCAGCGAGGTGATGCGAAACTCTCGCTCGAGCTCCGAACGCAACGGCTTGGGGACGTCGCCCATCTCATCGAACGAAGCCGAGCCACGCGCCAGCCAGCCCCACACCTGCTGGCGGCGGTAGGCCGGCGCGGCATGCGAGACGAGCCATGCCTCGAGATCCGAGGCGGACAGGGAAAGAATCGCTGGTCGGTCGGCCACGAGCCCGTTTAGCGGTAGCTGGGTCACGCAATGGAGGTTACGTCAGACAAAGCGTGGCCCGTAGGCCGGGTTTATCGCGGCCATCACCCAGCGTGCAACTTCCAGACGCCTGCCAATCGTGGCCAGGAGTACACGGGGAAAATCGCAGATTTTCCCCGTATTTATACCGGCCGCTCGAAGACCTCTTCGCCTTTGACGTCGCGGACCTTCACCAAACCGTCGTCGACCAGCTTCTTGAGGTGCGCGCGCAGTGTCATCTCGGCCGCGGCCAGCAGCTCATCGCCGAGGTCGGGCCCGTAGACGCGACGCGTTAGCTCCATTGCGGTGCCAGGGTCGCGGCCAACCTCGGCGAGCACCTGGGCCTCTCGCTCGAGCCTGTGCGCCCGGTACTCCTCCAGCTTCGCCATGGCGTCGGTGACCGGGTCCCAGTGCCCTGGAAACAGGATTCGCGGTTCCATGGCCGCCAAGCGCTCGAGCGAGCGCAGGTAAGCGGCGACATCGCCCTCGGGATACGTGACCATCGAGCTGCCACGCCCCAGGACGAGATCCCCTGTGAACACCGCGCGGTCGCCGGCCAGCCAGAAGCTGAGGTGGTCGGCGCTGTGACCCGGCGTGTACAGAGCCGTCACGTTCAGGTTGCCCACGCGCACGATGTCCCCATCTCCGAGCTCTGGATAGCGCCGCACCGCGGCGTGGTGCCGCTGCGCAAAGCGTTCGGCCAGGGGCAGGTGGTCCGGATGCGAGTGCGTGACGAGCACCACGCCGACGGTGGTCGACCCCAGGCGCTTGTCGATGGCGGTGAGGTGCTGGTCGTCGTCTGGACCGGGATCAATGACGACCGCGACAGGGCCCGCGTCCACGATCCAGGTGTTCGTGCCCGGCCCGGTGTACGGACCCGGATTGGGGGCGACGACGCGCTGTACTAGAGGCACGGACGGAGACCTCGGCGAGGGATTCGGTGACCAGGTGGTCCAGATGCTAGGCGCGGCCGAGCACCGGAGCGCGCGCATTCGTTGATGCGCAAGCGAGGAGCGGA
>DMCH01000140.1:0-8628 GCA_003446775.1 Chloroflexota bacterium | reverse complement strand
GGGCGCCGAAGATCCGTCGAGGGGCTCCGGCCGCGCCTCGTTAGTCAACGGGAGGACTGAGCGCGCAGGTAGATGTCGGCGCCGTCGGGACTGCTCGAGTCGAGCCAGCCCTCGAGTCGCGTGTCGACGATCAGCCGGATCAACGGCTCGCCCATCTCGGGCACGGCCAGGGGCCGCCGCTCGTTGCCCGGTGCCACGCTGACCTTCCACCACGAGCCGACCGGCTCGGCCGCGATCGTCATCCCAGGTCCGCCCATCCACTCCTGGATCCGGGTGAACGCCTCCACCAGGGCGGGTTCCGAGCCCAGCACCACAGCCCCGGCCGGCAGCTCACGAGCGGCGATCGGCAGGGCGAGGTTCAGGACCGCGCCGAGGACGACCCCACGCGCAGAATCCTTGGGCTGGATGCCCGCCACCTCGATGGCCGCCGCTCTCCGCCCCACCTCCTGCGCCTGCTCGAAAACGGCCTCGAGCAGCTCCGGGCGCCCGAACGCCGCTTGGCGAGAGGACTCCTGGAGGGCGAGCACCGCCGAGCGGAGCTTGTGCCCCAGGCGACCGAGCAGGTACGTCTGCTGATCTTCCGCGAGCGCCTGGCCGAGCTCGGCGCAGCGGCGCGCCTGCGCCAGACCTCCGTGCTCCGCCCAACCTACGAGCTTCCCGTTCAACAACACGGGTTCCCACGGGCCGCCGGGCGGGGGGAACTCAGGATCAGCGGGTCCATGTCGGGCATGGTCGGGCACGGATTCCATCCCACCGCCGACCCTGACCCACAAGGGCGCGGTTGATGGCACGCGCCGGCCAGCGGCCCCCCCACGTGCTTTCAAGAACTACCTGGAGGTGGTGACGGATTCGCCGGCCCGAGTCTTGCCCGCAGGTACCGTGATGGCGGGCACCGTGAACTTGAAAGTCGTGCCGCCGCGATCGCTCGAAGCCACCCAGATCCGGCCGCCGAAGCTGCGCTCGACGACCAGCCGGCACAGGTAAAGGCCAAGCCCGAGGCCACCCTGAGAGCGGTTGCGTCCGGCGGGACCAGTCTTCTCGAACAGCCCTTCGAGGCTGCCCGCCGGCAAGCCCGGTCCATGGTCGGTGACTGTCACCTCGAGCCAGCCGCGCGACGCGGCGCGGGCCTGCACGGACACCGCGGCCGACGTGTACTCGAGCGCATTGCCGATGAGGTTGGTGAGCACCTGCGCAAGGTGGGCCGGTTCGCAGTAAGCCGGCGGCAGGTTTTCGCGCAGGTCGATCTCGACCGCCAACGTGCGCTCGGCGTAGCGGTGACGGATGACGCCGAGCACGCCATCGAGTGCAGAGGCCAGGTCCACCGGCTCGGGGCTCGGCTCGAAGTGACGAGTCTCGAGCTTGGCGATGATCAGCTGGCTCTCGACCAGGCTGAGCAGGCGGTCGGACGATTCGTAAGCCTCCTGCAGGAGCTCGCGGCGGCCCGAGGCGTCGATGGTGCTGTCCCACTGCATCATGCCGGCGAGCGTGTTCTTCATCGCCGCCGCCGGGCTTCGGACCTCGTGACCGATGGCGCGCAGCATGAGGTCCTTCGCCTCCAGGGCGAGCCGCTGAGCAGTGACGTCTTCGTGGAGCGTGAGGATGCCGGCCGGCTCGCCTTCGAGACCAGGGATCACGACGCGCCGCACGTGCACGATGCGCGCGGGGTCGCCCACCCGGAGTTCCAGCGTGCCGTCGGCCTGGTCCTCGTCGCTGCGCTCCGCGCCCGCGGCCGAATAGATCTCGGAGAGCTTCTGGCCCGGCATGTCCGCCGCCTGCAGCCGGTAGATCGCCTCGACCTCGGGGTTCGCGTACACGATGCGGCCGTCCGCGTCTTCGAGCATCACGCCCACCGGCGAGTGCCGAAGGATGGCGTTCATCATCTGCCGCTCGCGCTCCAGCGCGTCCACCAGCTCGAGCTGGCCGATGAGCACCGCCGCCTGGCCCGCCAGCACCGTGGCGAGACGCCTAGTCTCCGAGGCGCCTGCGGTCATCCTCGCGACCAGGAGGCCGACCAGCCGGCCCTCGACCTGGATCGGCAGGCCGAACGCGTCAGGCGAGGCGCCGAGCAGGTCCAGCAGCGCGCGCAGCCGCCGCCCGCCGGTCGGAGAGGTGATCGCCCGCAGCAGCTGCGCGGGCTCGTCGACCGGCACCTTCGGCGCAACTTCGTTGTCGGTCGCGCGGCGGACGAGATGCCCGTCCTCGAGCAGCCATAGCTCGCCGTGGGAGCTCGCGAGCGCGCGCCCGACGAGCCTGCCCATCTCGGAGCGGGAGCGATCGGGCTCGGTGGGCGTCAGCTCGGTGAACGCCGCGACTGCTTCGAGGGTGCGGATGCGACCGCGGGTCTCGGCCACCAGCCGCGAGTTCTCGATCGCCACCGCCGCGTGCCGCGCGAAGTCGAGCGCCGGCGGTTCGGCCAGCTGCGTAGCTGCGTGGACGGCGCCGATGGCGCCGACGAGGCGATCGCCGTACCAGAGCGGGATGAGGCTCCATGCCTGGCCGTTCGCGCTCCCGCTCAACACTCCCGTAGGCGCCTCGCGCCAGCTGTCCTCGGAATTGAGGCCGGCCCAGGCCAGGACAGACTCGGCGGCCGGATCGCCGCTGCCGCGAGTGGCGCTGATACGACCCTCGGTGTCGAACGCCCAGCACGCGACGCCGGCCGATTCCAACATCGTGCGCGCCTGGTCGGCGATGTTCGACACGACGCTCATCAGCTCATGGCCGGCCAGCGCCGCGAGCTCCTGGATGCGCACCGACTGGGCCAGCGCCAGCTCATTGGCGTGGTGGAGGCGCATCGTCCTCAGGGCGATGCCGACCACCGGCGCCGCGGCCTCGAGCAGCTTCAGATGCTCGGGCAAGAACTTGCCGCCGTCGTCACGCAAGGCCGAGATGCCGGCCACGAGGCGCTCGCCCTGGATGACCGGAACCCACACGACATGGCTGGGCTGGCGCGAGAAGACGTAGTGGCCAACCGGTCCGACCAGGTCGTCGTCGATGGGTTCGACCGAATCCATGACCTCCCCGCCGGCAGCCATCATGCGCTTGAAGAACGGCGCCTCCGCAATGGGCACGGGACCGAGCAGCCCGATCGCCCCGCCCCGCTCCCCGGTGAAGCCGACGACGTTGCCGGCGGCGTCGAGGTGGGCGAGGACTACGTGCGTGGCATCGGTGTAGTCGCTCACCGCGCCGAACACGGCTTCCGCGATCTGCCGCTCATCGGATGCCCCCGCGACTCCCATCTCGAGGATGTGCAGCGCTTCCAGGCGCGCCCGCTCGGCCTGCGCCTCAGCAAAGTGATCGGCGTTGGCGAGGGCGAGGCTCACGTGCGCGGCCACGCCCTGCAGGATCTCCACATGCCACTCGTCGAACGCGGATTCGCGGTACGACTGCAGGGAAAGCATGGCCGTGATGCGGTCTCCGCTCAGCACGGGCACCCACACGAATGAGCCCGAGATCAAGCGAGGGTCCCCGGGTGGGCCCGATGGGAAGATGGCAGCGCCCTCGGCGACGTTCCAGCGCTCTCTCTCCAGACCTTTGCGCGCGAAGGCGTGCGCCCACGGGTTTTTGCGCACCAGCACCGGCTTTCCCGTTTCGTATGCCTCGCGGGAAGGCCCGGTCACCGCCAGTGCGACCGGCGGCACGACCTCCTCGACTCCGGCGACGTACTGATAGCCCGCTGCAATCGGGCCGTCCTTCGACTGCGTGATAGTCGCGAGGATGAAGCCGTCGAAGTCGAGGAAGCTGGAAAGCTCCTCGCGCAAGGTGCGCATGATCGACCAGCGGTCCAGGCTGGACGCAAGCCGCCGGCCGATGGAGTTGACCACCTCCAGACGGCGCCGCTGGCCCTCGATCGCCTCATAGCTGCGCGCGTTGCGCAGGGCGAGGGTGACCTCGTCCGCCACCAGCTCCATGAACGCGGCGGTCGACGCCTCGTACGCGTATGACCTTTTGGTCTTGATCCCTAGAGCGCCGCGCAGCGATCCGCCCTCTTTGATCGGGACCCACAATGCGGAGCCCGGCTCGTGCGTGAGAAGTGGCTTGGGGTCGCGCACGATGGCGCGCAGCGGAGCCGCCGAGGCTGACTTCATCGCCACCCAGCGCGAGATCGGCGCGGCGTCGGCCTCGACGTTCAGCAGGCGTACCTTGTCGGGCTGCTCCGGATCCAGCGCGGCCATGTGAAGGACATCGACTGGCAGCAGCTGGCTGAGGGTGGCGTGCAGCGCGGTCAGGACGCTCGCCTCGTCGAGGGTCGAGGCCATCGCTCGCGCGATGCTGTTCAGCGCTTCGAGGCGCCGCGCCTGGTTGCGCGTCAGCTCGTTGAGGTATGCGTTGGTGAGCAGCACGCCGAGACGCCGGTGCACCTCATCGAGAAAGGCGATCTCCGTCGCCGGCACGCGGCGGCTGCGATACCCCTGGTAGATGACGCTGCCGATGACCTCGCCCTGGTGCTCGATCGGGACCCAGATCGCGAATTTGGTCTCGCGTCCGGCGCCGGGCCCCTTGCTGATCTCCTGCGGCTTGGGGTCGAGCGGGATGACGACGGTTCTAGGGTTGGCGTACTGCTTGACGAACACCGATCCGCTCAGCGGCCGCCGCCGCAGGTCCTGGAGCACGCCGGAGTCCATCGACAGGGAGTGGTACCAACCCTCGCGCTCGAGCACGTGGAGGTTCACCACGTCGTAGCCGAACAGCGGCTGGAGACCGCGGTACAGGACCTGGGCGATGTCCGCCTCGGTGAAGCAGCTTCCCAGCTCGTGCACGAGGGCGGCGGGCGTCGGCCCGACCGCCGCCGCGTGGGACTTGTGCATCGGCGCCGGTCTCTCGGGTCCGGATCCGTTGCGGGCTGGGCCCTTCTGAGGTCGGGACGGCCGGCGGCCTTTGAGCTTGCTACGGGCGGGACTCGCCATGACCACCGATATACTGCGCCAGATTCCCCGTGCCGTTCACTCCGCCCAAACCGATCGCGCCCACGCCCGAAGACCTGCTCGGCTCCACAGTCCTGGTCGTGGATGACGAACGCGCCTGGCGGGTCATCCTCGAGACCGACCTGCGCATGCTCGGCTACAAGGTCTCGATGGCCGAGGACGCCGACCAGGCGCTGGAGAAGGCGCAGTCGGACACGCCGGAGGTGGCGATCATCGACCTGATGCTGCCCGAGCCCATGGACGGCTGGGGGCTGCTGAACGCGCTGCGGGCGCGTGGACAGAAGCTGCCGGTGATCTTCTACACGGCGTATCCGGTGTTCCCGTCGGGAACGGACGATCCTGACGTTGTGGGATACATGAGCAAGGCGGTCGACCGCGCGGATCTGTACGCGCTGCTTCCGCCCGCGATCCGGCGCTCACGTGAGCGCCGCGAGAGTCAGCCTAAGTGACTAGAACCCTAGCGAGAGGTCGGTCAGGCTGTCGGCGAAATTCGCGACGAGCGCCATGGCCAGCGCGGCCACCATCGCAAGCGCGAACGCAACGCGGATTACTTTGAGCTTCCAGGTCATCCCCATCTTACCCCTTGGTTTTACGAACTATGGCCAGGCGCGGATGACAGTATGCGCTGCGCCGGTTGAGATTGAATGTTCACACTCCGCCAATAATCATTAAGAGTAATGTAGGCCAAGGCTTGGAAAACCCCAGCTTGACGCGCCAGCGCAGCAAAAACCGGGAAGTCCGGCTTCCCCCCTTGCCGCCAGGTCTCGAGGTTTACCGTCCGGCCGAGGTCCTGGGCTCGGCGGTGCTGGTGGTGGAGGACGAAGCCGCCATGCAGCAACAGCTGCGAATCGACCTCCACGACCTCGGGTACCGGCCGTCAACTTCCTCCTCGGCGCCCGAAGCGATGGAGGTGCTGTCACGCGAGCGCATGGCGGCGGTGCTCCTGGACCTGGTGCTCGACGAGACCGAGGACTCGGGCTTCGAGCTCCTGACCTGGATCCGCGAACACCATCCCGGACTGCCGGTGATCGTGCTTTCGGCCGCCCAGGTCAACTCGGCCGCCATCCGCCGGGCCTATGAGCTTGGGGCCAGCTCTTACTTCGTCAAGGGCAACGTGCCCATGGCCCACATCTACTCCGACCTCGCAGCTCGCCTGGTCGAGCGCGGCACCGGGCGTCCTGGCAGCTACAAGTTCGGACGCCTGGAGTTCGACCCGACCCGGCGCACCGCCAAGCTCGGCGAACGCGAGATCCGCCTCACGCCGCAGCAGACCGCGCTGGTGCTGCACCTGGCGCAGGGGTCGAAGCCGGCGACGGCTCGCGACCTCATCAAAGCCGGGCTGTTCCGCATGGACGCCGCCCACTCGACGGTGCATTCGGCTTTGCTGACGTTGAGGCGGCGGCTGGACGAGCTGGAACCGGGATTGGGCCCGAACTTCGTGCGGGCGACGACGCGTGGCTACAACCTGGTCACGATTCCATGAGCGACGACCGGTCGACGACGCCGCTCCCGAGCAGCTCCGTGCTCGAGGAGGTGATCGAGCTACGGCGTCACTTTCACCGCCACCCCGAGGTCAGCTTCAGCGAGCACGAGACGAGCAAGCGGCTGGGCGAGCGCATGCGCGAGCTGGGTCTGGAGCTGAAGCGCTGCCCCACCGAGACGGGCGTGGTCGCGATGCTCGACACGGGCAAGCCCGGCAAGACCGTGATGCTGCGGGCGGACATCGACGCCCTGCCGATCCACGAGGAGTCGGGGGTCACATTTGCCTCGGAAAGCGACGGTCGCATGCACGCGTGCGGGCATGACGCGCACATGGCGATCATGGTCGGCGTCGCACGCACGCTGGTCGACCGCATCTGGGACGTGGGCGGCCGCTACCTCTTCGTCTTCCAGCCCGCCGAGGAGATTGTCAGCGGCGCCAAGGCGATGATCGCGAACGGCCTGCTCGACGACCATCACCCCGACTCGGTCATCGGGCTGCACATCGTCAGCTGGAACGAGTCAGGCACCGTGATCACGAGACCTGGCCTGATGTGGGCGGGGTCGGATGCGTACGAGATCAACTTTGCGGGGCCAGGCGGACACGGCGGCATGATGGGCCGGCGCGGCAACGTCCTCTCCGCTCAGGCCTTCCTGCTCGAGCACCTGCACACGATCGTCGACGGGCTCGAGCACGACGGCGTGCAGTGCCACACGACGGTGGGCAACATCTCCAGCGACGGTGCCTGGAACATCGTCCCCCGCGGCGTCTCAGTCAAGGGCAGCGTGCGCACCTTCACACCAGGTCTGCGCGAAGAGGCGCTCGGGCGCCTGCGCGACCTCCTGCTGGAGGTGGACGGGGAATTCGAGGTGCGCTCGACGCTCGAGCTGGTGCACGGGACCGTCCCGATCATGAACGAGCCCAACGTCACGCGGACCGTGCTCGACGTGGCGACCTCGTTGGTCGGCGACAAGGCCAGCGTGCTCGGGCGTCCGCTGACGGTCAGCGACGACTTCGCGGAGTTCCTCACGCGGATTCCAGGCTGCTACTTCATGCTCGGGGCGATGCCGCCAGGCGAAACCGCGCCCGCGCACCACTCCCCCGGTTTTCGCATCGACGAGAGCGCGTTCGAGATCGGTGTGAAGGTGCTGGCCGGGACCGCGTCGCGACTCGCGGCCGAATAGCGCGCACAACGCGTGCTGGTCCTCATCCCGCTTGTCGTCGGGCTGGCGGTCGGCATCGCCACCGGCGGGAAGCTCGGGAACCTCGCCAACCTGAGGTTTCGATGGCCGTGGTTCGTGCTCGCCGTGCTCTTGACCAGGGAAGCGGTCCAGCTGAGACCGTTCAACCGGATCGACGGCGTGCAGCTCCTCTATGCGGCGGCGCTGGCGGGACTGGTGGCATGGACGTTCCTTCACATCCGCCGGCTGCGAGGGGTGTGGGTGGTCGCGGCCGGCGCGGCGCTGAACCTGCTCGTCGTGGTCGCCAACGGCGGCCGAATGCCGGTGGCCCCCGCTTTCGCGGGCGTGCTCGTCCAGCGGAATCACCTCGGCCAGTACGTGCTCATGGGTTCCAATACGAACCTGAACTGGCTCGGCGACTGGATCACCGTGAGCTGGCCGGTGGGGATCCCCGGCGTCTACAGCCCGGGCGACCTGGTGGTCGCGGTGGGGATCGGGGTGGTCGCGTTCTTCGCTACGCGACAGCAGGCTCCCTCAGCTACTAAGCTGGTTGAAAACCCAGGCCGGATAGGAGATAACCCGCCGTGATCATCTTCTGGATCTTCACGTTTTTCGTCGGCGCCTCGTCTTTCGCGTTTGCGGACATCTACCTCCAGTACGGCGTCGGCTCGTCGGTCGTATTCGCGGTCTTCGCGATGCTGGTCTTTCGGGGTCTGCTCAGCATCGCGCGTCGATGGCTGATCCTCCGCGAGCGCATTACGCCGGAGACAGACGTCATGCAGAGGACCGTCGAAACCAACCGTGCGATCTTCTGGAGACGACTCCTCTATTTGTCAGTGATTCCGATCCTGTACTTCGTCGCGATGAACCTCATCTTCGGGTATGGGCCCGCGGACGCCATCGCGGTGATTCCGCAGGTCCTGCAGGCGGTTTTCACGAACTTGCTATACGTCCTGTTCCTGATCGTGGCCCAATTCATGATCTTCTTCCTACCGATATACATCTACATCCGTATCGGGAAGACGATGATCAACCCCGACGACGC
>DMCH01000108.1:19974-20213 GCA_003446775.1 Chloroflexota bacterium | reverse complement strand
GATTCGGAATCCCCGATCTCGTTCTGCCACTCGAGCAGGCCTCTAAGCCACGACAGCTTCTGGTCGAAGCTGGCGTCCTTGCCGCCTTCTTTGTAGGTCCAGTGTGCGGCGACGCCGAACTCGGCGACGCGGTGCATCTCGTGAGTGCGGATCTGAATCTCGATCGGCTCGCCCGTGTGCGTGATGACGGTCGTGTGCAGCGACTGGTAACCGTTTGACTTGGGCATCGCGATGTAGTC
>DMCH01000108.1:10094-19676 GCA_003446775.1 Chloroflexota bacterium | reverse complement strand
TCGCGATGTAGTCCTTGAACCGGCCCGGCACCGGCTTCCACAGCGAATGGACGACGCCGAGCACCCCATAGCAGTGCCCCACCGTATCCACCTGCACACGAATGGCTGAAAGGTCGTAGATCTCCGAGAAGTCCTTTTGCTCGCGGGTCATCTTCTGCCACACCGAATAGATGTGTTTCGGCCGGCCGGTGATCTCGGCTGGTATGTCGACGCTGTCGAGCTCGCGGGCCAGGATCTCGCGCAGGTCCGAGACCAGCGTCTCGCGATCGTGACGCTTGCGCGCTATGCGCTTGACGACGTCCTCGTAGGCCTCGGGCTCCAGGTTGCGGAACGCGAGGTCCTCGAGCTCCCACTTGAGCTGGCCGATGCCGAGGCGGTGCGCGAGCGGAGCGTAGATATCCAGCGTCTCGCGCGAGATCTTGCGACGCTTCACCTCAGGCAGAGGATCGAGGGTGCGCATGTTGTGGAGCCGGTCGGCCAGCTTGATGAGGACGACCCGAAGGTCCTCCGCCATCGCCACCATCATCTTGCGGATGTTCTCCGCCTGCTGCTGCTGGTCGGTGCGGATCGAGATGCGGCCCAGCTTGGTCACGCCCTCAACCAGGCGCGCGACCTCCGGTCCGAACTCGGTCTCGATCTCCTGGGCCGTGAGCGCCGTGTCCTCCACGGTGTCGTGGAGCAGTGCCGCGGCGAGGGTCTGCGCGTCGAGCTGGAGGTCGGCGAGGATGGCGGCCACCTCCAGCGGGTGGTTGACATAGTCCTCGCCCGACAGCCGGCGCTGCCCGTGATGGGCCGTAGCGGCACGCTCGTAGGCCTTCCGGACCAGCTCGCGGTCCTTCGGCTCGAGATGGTCGGCAATACGCAGAAGTTCAGAAACGGTCACTGGAGTTAAGAGTTTAGGAGTCCTCTTTCCTAGACTTACCCAGGGCAGATGAAGTCAATACGTGGGACGTTCGCCTTGCGCGTCGGGTTCTCCGCCGCGACCGCGGTCCTGATCCTGGCCGGGGCGTCGCTGAACGTCCACGGCCGGAGCGGCCAGGCGGCCCTGATCGCGGTGGTCGCCGGGCTGCTGGCCCTCGGAGCAGGGGCGGTGAACGTCAGATGGAAGATCTCGGCACCTCTGGCTGCCGCCGCCCTGATCGGTTCGCTGGCTGCCGCCCATTTCGACCTCGGGGACAGTCAGCTGCCGCTGGAGCTCGGGGGCCTCGCTCTCTTGGGCCTGGGCGGGCTGGTCGGCAGCCTCGCCTACAGCAACTTCACCAACGCTCTGCGCGGCCAGCTCGACCAGATGGAAGGCCTGGTCGCCCAGCTGGAAGACAAGAACCGCGCGTTTCTGGCCGCGACCTCAGACGCCGAGGCCACCAAGCCGGGCGACATCGGGGCGCTCACCACCGGCATCGCGGGCCAGATGGGAGCGGCGTTTGCCGTGTGCTACCTGGTCTCGGCCGAGGGCAAGCAGTTCGTGCCGCAGCCACCCGGGTTCGGCCTCGACCGCCTGCGTCCCCAATCCGTCAACCGAACCGCCGCCTCGAGTGCGCTGTTCAGAGCGATCGAGGCCGGCAAGGAGTTCGTCGGCGCCGATAAGTCTTCGCTCGTGGCGCTAATGAGCTACGTCCCCACTGACCTCAATGTCGACAGCCTGCTCGCCGTACCGATGCGGATCGGTGACCACGTCGGCGGCTTCATCCTGCTCGGCAACAAGGTGGGGGGCTTCACGGACGACGACGTTCGCCTGGCCACCACCTTGATGCTCAGGGCCGGGGCACAGCTCGCCAGCGCTCACGCCGTGGCGCTGTCTCAGCAGGAAGCGGCTCGGTATTCGGTCATGAACCAGCTCGTCAAGGAGGCGGCCGGCAAGACCATGGCGGAGGTGCTCGACCTGGTGCTGGTTTCTGGCACACAGCTGATCGCGTACGACGCAGCACGGATCGTGCTGTTCCAGCCCGACGATACCTATGTTTTTGCCGGCGCGCCGTTTGCGCCCTCCCCCATCACCGGGCCGATGGCCAAGGTGCGCGGCGGCGAGACGGTTCTGCGCACCCTGGTGACTGTCGACGAGGGCATCTTCAGCGGGCTCCAGCCAGCAGCCGATGGTGGCACCGCCAACGAAGCCCTGGTCCCGATCCGGGCCCAGCACGGTGTGCTCGGAGCGATCTGCCTCGGCCGCAACTCGTCATCCGTCTTCACCCAACGCGACATCGCGGCGCTGGACGAGCTGGGCTCGCTCGCCGGCGTGGCGGTCGAGAACTCGCGCATCCTGCAGGCGGTCACCGGGCAGGCGACCAAGCTCGACACGGCGCTCGACGCGCTCGGAGAGGTTTCCCAGGCGCTTACCACGATGACGCAGGGTTCCGATGTGCTCAAGCTCAAGACCCTCGAGACCGCGGTCCGAGTCACGATGGGCACCGCCGGCCTGCTGACCCGCACCACCGCTGAAGAGCGCCAGAAAGTGTCCAAGTCGCTCGGTTTTCCGGCCGAGGTCGACGCGCTCGAGTTCCAGAACGGCCAGGGCATCGTCGGGGCCGTGATGCTCAGCCTGCGGGCGACGGCGGTGGCGGACGTCAGCGCGAGCTTCGACCTCAGCTCTCCACCGGACCTCGCCGCATACGGCCTCCAGGCCGCGATCTGCGCGCCGATGCTCGAAGACGGGCGGCTCTGGGGCACGATCTCGGTGTTCGACGTCAAGAAGCGCGAATGGACCGAAGATGACCAGCGCGTGCTCGCGACCCTCGGCAACCAGGGCGTGGTGGCGGTGCGGAACGCGGATATGTACCACGACAGCCAGCGCGACAACTGGGAGCTGCGCAACCTCCAGGAGGCCCTTCGGGCCGCCACCAGAACCCTCGATCCAGCGGAGGTGCTCCCGCGCGTACTGGAGGGCGCCGCAAATGCCGCTTCGGCGCAGATCGGAGTCCTGGCGCTGGAGGATTCAGGCAAGCTCATCCTGAAGGCCGCATCCGGTACCGACCACGTCACCGCCGAAAGGCTCGCGCTCGGGGTAGGAGGCGAGATCTGCCGGAGCGTGATGGATTCTGGCGAGCCCGTCATGGAGGCGATGGAGCATCCGTCTGGCGCCGACAGCCCGCTTAACCCTACGGCGGTCCTGTGCGTGCCCATCAAGCTGGAAGAGAAGCCGATCGGCGTCCTGTTCCTCGCGCACTACCAGGACGGGCACTCGTTCAACGCCGACCATCGCCACCTGATCAAAGAGCTCGCAGACCAGGCCGGGGTGGTCATCGAGAACGCGAGGCTGTTCAAGGACCGCGAAGAGGTCATGCTCGCCTCACTCAAAGCATTCGCCATTGCGGTCGACGCCCGCGACCCATATACCAAGGGCCACTCGGAGCGCGTGACCCAGTACGCACTTATGATCGCCCGCCAGATGCACTACGCGCCCGACGAGCAGGCGGCGTGGGGGCGCCTGGAGAGCGGCTGTCTCGTGCACGACATCGGCAAGATCGGCGTCCCGGACGCGATCCTGACCAAGACCGGCAAGCTCACCGACGAGGAGTTCGCCAAGATGAAAGAGCATCCCGTCGTCGGCTTCAACATCCTAAGCGGGCTGAAGATGCTCACCGACGAGCTGGTGATCGTGCGATCGCACCACGAGCGCTACGACGGCAAGGGCTATCCAGACCGGAAGAAGGGCGCCGACCTGCCGATTTACGCGTGGATCGTGGGCGCCGCGGACGCCATCGACGCGATGACGTCAGACCGGCCCTATCGCAAGGGCGTGCCCCTGGACATCGCGGTCGCGCAGGTGCGTGAGGGCGCCGGCAGCCAGTTTCACCCGGACGTCGCGGAAGCGGTCCTGGATGCCGCCCAGAACGGCCTGCTGAAGGTCATCCCGCAGGAGTCGCTGTACCGCGACGCGCCGACCGTCGGCGCGTTCGAAAACCCTGTTACCTAGTACGCCTTAGCCAAGGCAACGCGGTGCTTGGCCGGCTTGCCGCATACAAGGCATTTGCCCGAAGGCTTCTCGTCAGGGTCGATCGTGCGGATGGTCACCCCGCCCGCCTCAGCCTTGATCTTCGCCTCGCATTCGGCGTCACCGCACCAGGGCGCCCACGCGAACCCGGCGCGCTCCCTGAAATGCGCGACCACCTCGGGCAGCGTGGCGAACTCGAACGTGTTCTGGCGCTGAAACTCCTGCGCGCGCTCGAAGAGTCTGGACTGAAACATGGCCAGCTCCTTCTGCAGCCGCTCCGCGATGCCAGCAACAGGCACGGGCCGGCGCTCCCTCGACAATCGATCCACGAGCTCCACCTGGCCGGCGTCGACGTCTCGTGCGCCCACGTTCAGCCGAAGCGGAACGCCCTTGAGCTCCCAATGCGCGTATTTGTCGCCGGGTCGCTCGTCGCGCCAATCGACGCGATGGCGGATCCCGGCCGCCTTGAGCTCACGCGCCCAGCCATCGATGAAACCTTCGACCTTGGTGCGGCTCTCCGCATCTCGGAAGATCGGCACGATGATCACCTGGATCGGCGCCACCTTGGGGGGCACGATGATGCCCGAGTCGTCGCCGTGCGCCATCACGAGTGCCCCGACAAGACGCGTGCTGATTCCCCACGACGTCGAGTAGCAGAGCTCCTTCTCGTTGTCCTTGTTGGAGAACGAGATGTCGTAGGCGCGCGCGAAGTTCTGCCCGAAGTAGTGCGACGTGCCCATCTGCAGCGCGAGGCCGTCGCGCATGAGGCCTTCGACCGTGAGGGTGTGAACTGCACCGGGGAACGTCTCCGCGGGCGATTTTTTGCCGCTGAGGACCGGAACAGCGAGCCAGTCCTGGGCGATGGAGCGGTAGTAGCCGAGGATCAGGTCCGCCTCCTCGATAGCCTCCTGCGCCGAGGCGTGGAACGTATGGCCTTCCTGCCACCAGAACTCACGCGAGCGCAGGAACAGCCGCGACCGCATCTCCCAGCGGACCACGCTGTTCCACTGGTTGGTGAGCTTGGGCAGGTCGCGATGGCTGTGGATATAGCGCCTGATCAGCGACCCGACGATGGTTTCCGACGTGGGCCGGACCGCCAGTGGCTCCTCGAGCTCTTCCTTGCTCGCGCCCGCCCGCGTGACCCATGCCACCTCGGGCGCGAACCCCTCGATGTGCTCGGCCTCTTTCATCAGGAAGGACTGTGGGATGAGCAGTGGGAACGCCCAGTTCTCGTGCCCACTCTCCTTGATCATGTCGTCGAACGCGCGGGTGATCGCCTCCCACATCGCCCAGCCGTAGGGGCGCACGACCATCATTCCGCGCACGCCCGACCAGTCCGCCAGCTCCGCCTTGCGGACGACGTCGGTGTACCAGCGGTCGAAGTCGACGGACATCTTGGTGATGTCCTTCACAAAATCCTGTTGTTCTTCAGTTTCCTGCTTCATGTTTTGCTCCCAAAGATCAATGATTTGAGTTCTGATCGTGTCGCCCCACCGGCGCGGCGCTTCGCGCGGCGCCACCTCCCCAGAAGTGGGGAGGCTAGGGCTAAAGCGGGAGCGGGGCCGGGGCGGACGCGCGCTCGGCGGCGATCACGTCGATCTCAGCCAGGAGCACGGCGAGCAGTTCTTCTTGAGCCACGGTCTTATACAGCTTACCTCGCTTGAAGATGACCCCCTTGCCCCGCCCGCCGGTGACGCCGATGTCGGCGTGGCGGGCTTCCGCGGGCCCGTTGACCACGCAGCCCATGACGGCGACGGTGATCGGGACCTTCAGCCTGGCGATGTGCGCCTCGACGGCCTTGACCATGGGCACCATGTCGTACTCGAGCCGGCCGCAGGTCGGGCAGGCGACCAGGGTCGCGCTCTCGTTGCGGATGGCAAGCGTCTTGAGGATCTCATGCGCGACGCGCACCTCCTCGCGCGGATCAGACGTGGCGAGCGAAACGCGAATCGTGTCCCCGATGCCCTCGCTCAGCAAGATCCCCATGCCCACGGCGCTGCGGATGCTGCCGGCCTCGACCGGACCTGATTCCGTGACTCCAAGGTGGATCGGATACGCGCGCGCGGCGGCGAACTTGCGGTTCGCCATGATGTTGGTCCACACGTCGGTCGACTTCAGCGAGACCTTGATGAAGCCCGGACCGTAATCGAGTTCCTCCAGGATCTTGCAGTGCCCGAGCGCCACCTCGACCATGCGGTCAGCCGTCTGCTCGCGGTTGTCGCGGTCGATCGCATGGTCCTCACGCATGCTCTTGTGCACCTCTTCGGGCAGCGAGCCGGCGTTGACGCCGATGCGGAACGGGATCTGGCGTTCCTTGGCCGCCGTGACGACCTTGATGACCTTGTCGCGGTCGGGGATGTTGCCGGGGTTGAGGCGGAGACACGCCACGCCGGCCTCGATCGCAAGGAGCGCGAGGGTGTGGTCGTAGTGGATGTCGGCGATCACCGGCAGGGGCGAGCCCTTCACGATCTCCTTGAGCGCTTCGGCCGCCTCGCGGTCCGGAACCGCCGGGCGCACGATCTCGCACCCGACCTCTTTCAGCTCGTGGATCTGCCGGAGCGTCGCCTTGACGTCGCGGGTGTCGGTCTTGGTCATGGTCTGCACGGCGATCGGCGCGGCGCCCCCGATGACCACGCCGCCGACGTTGACGGGGATCGATTTTCGTCGCGCGACCATCAGTGAGTCCCCGGAAATGTGCCGGTGGCCAGGCGCTGGATGTCCAGGAAGCTGCTCAGCGCGATAAGGGCCAGGAGCGCGGCCAGGCTCCAGCGCTGGACGTTGAGCTCGCTCTTGCGATCGAACGGCCGGCGACGCAGCCACTCGATCAAGGCGACGACGATCCGCCCTCCGTCGAGCATAGGGATCGGCAGGAGGTTGGTGAGGCCGATCGCCACTGACAGAATGGCGACCAGGAAGAGGTAGCTCAACAGGCCCTGATTGACCGATTGCGCCGTGATGGTGGCGATTCCAATCGGGCCGGTCAGCCCGTCGGGGCCGAGCAGGCCGCCCTTGACATGTCCGTTGATCAATGAATCGAGCCCCGAGACTGTCTGGCCGATGGCGACGTACGGAAAGGTCACCCCGTCGGTGATCGCCGTGCCCACGGTCGAAAGCTGGCGTGGGAGCCCGACGCCGATCTGGCAGGTCAGCTTCGTGCCGGACGTCACGCAGTTTGGTGTCACGGTGACCGTGAAGGGCCTGCCGTCGGGGTGAACCCCGCCCAACACCAGCGGCGCTCCTTTAGTCGCTTGCTCCTCGTCTAAGAGCATGCCGGGCGCTTTGAAGGGCTTGGCGTTGACGGTGCGGATGCTGTCATTTGGCTGCATGCCGGCGGCGGCCGCGGGAGAGCCCGCGACCACGCCCAGGACCTTGCCCGGGTCGCTGTTGAGCTGGGTCAGCCCGATGCCGGTGACGAGCAGGATCGCGACCAGGAAGTTCGCCGCCGGCCCCGCCACCAGGATCGCGATCCTCTGCCAGGGTGTCTTGGAGTAGAAGCCGTTGGGCTCTTCGAAGTCATCGTCCTGCATGCCCCCCATGCGGACATAGCCCACGATCGGGATCGCGCGCAGCGCGTACATCGTTCCGCCTCGGGTCGTCGACCACAGCTTCACACCGGTGCCGATCGAATACTCGATCACACGGACTTTGAAGAGCTTGGCGAGGAGGAAGTGCCCGGCCTCGTGGGGCGCGATCAGGAGCAGGAAGACTCCCGCGATGGCGACCACGCTGACGATCAGGCTCACGGCTTCAGACTACCGGACTTGCTTTTCACGTAAGCCCGAGCCCAGCGATCCGCTTCCAGGATGTCCTCGAGCCCGTCGTCGCCGCCTGGGAACGCCTCCAGGGTCCGCTCGACCGTCTGGATGATGCGGGTGAAGGGGATCTCGCGGGCGAGGAACGCGTTCACCGCCTCCTCGTTGGCGGCGTTCAGCACCGCCGGCCGGCCCCCGCCTGCCTGGGCGGCGCTTCGGGCCAGCCGCACGGCCGGGAACCGGTCCTCGTCGAGCGGGTAGAACTCGAGCGGCCCCAGCTCATCGAGCGCGGTTGGCGGTACGGCATCTGGGAGGCGGTCCGGATATCCAAGCGCGACCGCGATCGGGAGGCGCATGTCGGGCCTGCCGATCTGAGCTTTCAGCGAGCCGTCCACGAACTCCACCAGCGAGTGCACCGCGCTTTGCGGGTGGATGATGACCTCGATCTGCCCGAGCGGCACCCCAAACAGGTGGTGCGCTTCAATCATCTCCAGGCCCTTGTTCATCATCGTCGCCGAGTCGATCGTCACCTTGGGGCCCATCGACCAGCGCGGGTGGTTGAGCGCCTGCTCGACGGTGACCTGGTCGAGGTCGAGGTCCGGGTGGGCCCAGAACGGGCCGCCGCTGGCGGTGATGATCAGGCGGCGGATGCTCTCTCGGCGCTCGCCCCACAAGCACTGCCAGATGGCGCTGTGCTCCGAGTCCACGGGCCGGATACCTCGCTGGCCGGCTGCCTTCATCACCAGGGCGCCGGCCATCACCAGCACCTCCTTGGTGGCGAGCGCGACTTCCTTCCCCGCCTCGAGCGCGGCCATGGTCGGGGCCAGTGCGCGGGCTCCGGGAATCGCAACCACGACCAGGTCACAACGCGGATCGGTGACCATCGCGTGCACGCGCGCATCGAAATCCGGTTCTCCGGCCTGGCCCTGGATGAGGTGCTCCGCGCTGCGCCTGGCCGACCGCGTGCCCTCGGTGAGGCCGAACAGCCTTAATCGACCCGGGTTGCGGTCGATGACGTCCAGCGTCTGCTGGCCGATCGAGCCGGTGGCGCCGAGGATGGCGACGTTGATGACTCGTGTCATCTCAGTGGATCAGATGCAGCATCGTGGCGGCGAAGTACACGAGGATCGGCGGAAACAAGATCGAATCCAGGCGGTCGAGCACGCCGCCGTGGCCGGGGATCAGGTGCGACGAATCCTTGACCTCTGCGATTCGCTTCATCTGCGACTCGACGAGATCGCCCACCAGCGCGCTAACTCCAACGAGCGCGCCGATGAGGATTCCGTAGACAGGCGGAACGCCAACTATCAACGACACGCCGATGAACATCACGATCACCGAAGCCAGCACGCCGGCGACGGCGCCCTCGACGGTCTTGTGGGGGCTGATCGTCGCGAAGAACGGATGACGGCCGATTCGGCTGCCCACCAGTAGGCCCGCGGCGTCGTTGGCAACTACCGCCAGGATCGTGAAGAGCGTCCACACGAAACCACTGGGCTTCGACGTGTAAAGGAGCAGGTAGTAGTTGAACGGCATTCCGATGTAGAGCGCCCCCGCCAGCCCCATCGCCCACCGGCCAAGGCCCTGCCGGCGGCCGGGCACCACCAAGAATGCGGCGAGGCCGCCCACCAGGGTGAGAGACAGCACGAGGTTGACATCGAAGTGCTTGAGCACGGTTCCGCTGAACGCGAAGAAGGCGCCGAGCGGGAACAGCAGCCAGGCGGGGGCGCGCGAGCCCATGCCCTCCGACAGGCCGAGGAACTCCCACATGGCCAGCCCGGCCAGGATGACGACGAGCGCATAGACGCCGTAGATCCCCGCATAGACACCGGCGATGACCAGGGCCAGGAAGATCGAGCCACTGAGGATGCGGACCATCAGCGGGCTCGGTTTCGGCGGCGC
>DMCH01000108.1:0-9779 GCA_003446775.1 Chloroflexota bacterium | reverse complement strand
GGCCGTCCCCCAAACCGGCGGATTCGCGAGTTGTAGTCAGCGATCGCGGCCTTCAGGTCATCGACACCGAAGTCAGGCCAGAGCGTCTCCGACACCAGCATTTCCGCGTAGGCGGACTGCCACAGCAGGAAGTTGCTGACGCGGCTCTCGCCCGCGGTCCGGATGATGAGGTCGGGGTCCGGGAGGTCGGGGTTGTAGAGGCGCGCGGCGATCTCGGCCTCGTCGATCTGCTCGGCTGGTATCCCTTCCATCACCAGCTTGCGCACCGAATCGACGATCTCCGCGCGCCCGCCGTAGTTCAGGCACACGTTGAGGACGCCGTTGGTGTTTGAATCCGTGCGGACGATGGCCTCGTCGATTCGCTGGCGCATCCGTGCCGACAGGCCGTCGCGCCGCCCGCTGACGACGATGCGGACGCCCCGCCGATGCATTTCGTCGATCTCGCGCTGCATGGTTTCGTGGAAGAGCCTCATCAGGGCTCGCACCTCTGCCCGAGGCCGCGACCAGTTTTCGGTCGAGAACGCGTAGACGGAGAGAACATGCACCCCGAGCTGCTCGCAGCCGTCGAGCACGACCTTGATCGCTCGCACGCCCGCGCGGTGACCGAAGCTCGCGGGATGGCCGCGGCGCCGGGCCCAGCGGCCGTTGCCGTCCATGATGATCCCGATGTGCCGAGGAACTGAAGCGTCCAAGCCCTGCAACTGTAACTACGTGGCTAAAAGGGCCGGGTTACGGTCGTTCGCTAGAGCTCCATCACTTCGGCTTCTTTGCGGGCCGCCAGGGAGTCCACCCTTTCGATCTGGCTCTCGGTGACCTTTTGCAGGCGGGTGTGGGCGCGCTTCGCCTCGTCCTCCGGCACGTCCCCCGCCTTCTGCATCGCGTCCACGCGGTGGATCTCATCGCGGCGGACATTTCGGATCGCCACCCGCGCCTCCTCGGCCTTCTGGCGTACGAGCTTGACGTACTCCTTGCGTCGCTCCTCGGTCAGCGGCGGGATCGGAACGCGGATGACCTGGCCATCGCTCGCTGGGTTCAGACCTTGCTCGCCCATGCGCAGCGCCTTCTCGATGGCGCCGATCTGGCTCTTGTCGTAGACCTGCACGATCAGCAGTCGCGGCTCCGGCGCGCTGATCTGCGCCAGCTGGTTGAGCGGGGTCGGAGTGCCGTAGTACGGAACCATGACCTTGTCGATGAGCGCGGGGTTGGCTCGGCCGGTCCTTATGCTTGCGAGCTCGGCGGAGAAGTGCTCGACCGACTTGGACATCTTCGACTCGGCGTCGCGCAGTACCTGATCAATCATCCCAGCGCTCCGACCAATGTGCCGATCTCCTCACCGAGAACGACGCGCTCGATGTTGCCGGGCTCGAGAAGGTTGAAGACCACGATGGGCACGTTGTTGTCCATGCAGAGCGTCAAGGCCGTGTTGTCCATGACCTCGATGCCTCGGTTCAGCACCTCAAGGTAGTCGAGGTGCTCGAACTTGACCGCCTTGGGGTCGAGCTTCGGGTCGGCCGTGTAGACGCCATCGACCTTGGTTGCTTTGAGGATGACGTCGGCCTCGATCTCGACCGCGCGCAGCGCGGCCGTCGTGTCGGTGGTGAAGTACGGGTTGCCAGTGCCTGCGGCCAGGATCACGACACGTCCCTTTTCCAGGTGGCGGACGGCGCGGCGCCGGATGTAAGGCTCGGCGACCTGCGGCATCTGTATCGCCGTCATTGTGCGGGCTGGGATGCCGGTCCGCTCGAGCGCATCCTGCAGGGCCAGGGCATTGATGACCGTGGCGAGCATGCCCATGTAATCACCGGTGGCGCGGTCGAATCCCTTTTCGCTTGCGGCCAGGCCGCGAAAGATGTTGCCGCCCCCCACCACGAGCGCGATCTGCACGCCCATCTCGTGTACTCGTTTGACCTGGCCGGCGATCGTCGACACCACCGCGAGATCGATGCCGTAGTCGCGCGCCCCGCCGAGAGCCTCGCCGCTCAGCTTGAGCAGGATGCGGTTGTACTTCGGCGTTCGATCGCCCACTACTTACTCATTGGCCTCGCGGACGTTGAACCGGGCAAACCGGCGCACCGTGATGTTCTCCTGCAGCTTTGAGATGTTTTCCGCGATCAGGTCCTTGAGAGTGTGCTTTGGCTCCCGAAAGTATGGCTGCTCCAGCAGGCAGTTCTCCTTGATGAAGTTCTCGACCTGCCCGTCGACCCGCTTGGCGATCGCCTGCGCAGGAGTGCCGTCCTGCTCGGCCTTGCGCTCGTAGAGGTTTCGCTCCTCGACGAGCACCTCATCGGGCACGTCGTCGCGGGAAACCCACCTCGGGTTGGCGGCCGCGATGTGCAGCGCGATCTCCTTGACCAGCTTGCGGAAATCCTCGCCCTTGGCGACGAAATCGGTCTCGCAATCGACCTCGACCAGCACGCCCACCTGCGGAGGGTAATCCGGAGTCGTGCGGTGCAAGTACGCCTCGACCACACCCTGGCCGGTCGAACGGCCGGCCCGCTTGGCCGCCTTGGCGATGCCCTTCTCGCGCAGGATCGTGTAGGCCTTCTCGAGGTCTCCCTCGGCCTCCTCGAGCGCGTTCTTGCAATCCATCATGCCCGCGCCCGACATCTCGCGGAGCTTCTTGACGAGCTCCATTGGTACCGTGGCCACTAGCGCGCCTCCTCCTCTTCGCCCGTGCGGCCGATGAACTCATCCTCCGAGACGGTCGGCAGGAAGTCGTCCTCGTCCTCGAGGTACTCCTCGATCTCCTCGTACCGCGGGGTCTCGAGGAACTCGCGCTCCTCGACCTCGGCCGGGATCTCTCCGCGCGCCTGCGCCTCCTGGCGTCCTTCCTGGCACGCGTCGGCGATCTTCCCGGTCAGGAGCTTGACGGCGCGGATGGCGTCGTCGTTGCCCGGAATGACATAGGTGATCAGGTCGGGATCGCAGTTGGAGTCGACGATCGCGACCACGGGGATCTTCAGGCGGTTGGCCTCGGTGACCGCGATGTGTTCCTTGCGCGGGTCGACCACGTAGAGGGCGCCTGGCAGGCGCTTCATGTCCGCGATGCCATCGAAGTGGAACATGAGGCGGTCGAGCTCGTCCTGCAGCTTCTTGGCTTCCTTCTTCGGCATCTGCTCGAACTGGCCTTCCTGCTGCAGCTTCCGGAGCTCCTGCAGGCGGTCGATGCGCTTCTTCACGGTGCTGAAGTTGGTCAGCATGCCGCCCATCCAGCGGCGGTTGACGAAGTACATGCCACAGCGCGCGGCCTCGGTCTGGATCGTCTCCTGCGCCTGCTTCTTGGTGCCGACGAACAGCACCGGCCGCCCGCTGGCGGCGACGCCGCGCACGAAATCCCACGATTCGTCCAGGAGCCGGACCGTCTTCTGCAGGTCGATGATGTGGATGCCGTTGCGCGCGGTAAATATGTACGGCTTCATCTTTGGGTTCCAACGGCTGGTCTGATGCCCAAAGTGGACACCGGCCTCCAGCAACTGCTTGAGGGTCACCTGAGCCACGTTCGATTGCCTCCCTGTTCCACTTCCGCCCGGTTCTGGCCTTGAATCAAGGACAGGAGCATTGCCCCGGGCGTGCTAACTCAGTCGCTTTAGGGGTCCTCGCGAACTCAAGGCGCAGCCTCTGAGTTCGTGGGGTAAAGGACTGGCGGAGTGAGTATACCCAGGGCTCGGATTTCGAATCCGGGACCGTCGATCAGACCTCGACTTTCTTGGCGCCCTTGGGTCCCGGACACGTCGGGTAGTCGGAGCAGGACTTGAAGGGTCCGTAGCGGCCGCGCCGCTCCACCAGGGGCTTGCCACAGACCGGGCATGGCTCGTCCAGCACCTTCGGACCCTCGCGCACCTTGCCGTCCTTGCCGATGTTGGCGCGGTACTTGCACTCGGGGTAGCGCGAGCAGGCGACGAACGGCCCGAAGCGTCCGGTCCGTTCCACGAGATCCCCCTCCGCACATGACGGGCACTTCTCGCCGGTCGGCTTGGCCTCGGTCTGCGCCGCGTCTCGCTTGATGTACTTGCAGTCGGGATAGCCGGAGCAGCCGATGAACTCTCCGTAGCGGCCCACGCGCTGCTGCAGAGGCTTGCCACACGTCGGGCACATTTCGTCGAGCAGCTTGGGCTCGGGCACCTCGCCGTTCGCCGACGACGCCCGGCGGAATTTGCACTTCGGATACCGGGAGCAGCCCAGGAACGGACCGAAACGGCTGGCCTTCATGACGAGGTGGCCCTCGTGGCACAGCGGGCATTCCTCATCCGTGTCGGCGGGCATGGCCTTCTCGGCGGCCACGAGCATCTTTTGGAGCGGCCCATAGAAATCGCTCACCACAGGCACCCACTCCTGGTTGCCCCGTTCGACCTCATCGAGTCGCTTCTCCAGCGTGGCGGTGTAGTCATCGTCGGAGATGACCTTGAAGTGGTCGACCATGATCGCGTTCACGGCCTCGCCGATGCGCGTCGGGTGCAGGCGGCGCTCTTTGATCTCGACGTACCCGTGGTCCTTGATCGTCTCCACGATGGGCGCGTACGTCGACGGCCGGCCGATTCCACGCTGCTCGAGCTCCTTGATCAAAGTCGCCTCCGAGTAGCGCGGCGGCGGCTGGGTGAAGTGCTGCTCGGGTTTGATGCCGTGGTACTGGAGATCCTCGCCCGCGACGAGATCGGGCAGATCCGTCTCGCCGTTCTCGTCGCGCTCCCACACCTTGTAGAAGCCGTCGAACGCGAGCACCGAACCGTTGGCTCGGAAGATGTACTCCCCGCCCTCGATCTCGGCCTGCGTCTGGTCGTACACCGCGGGCGCCATGCGGCTGGCGACGAACCGGCGCCAGATCAGGTCGTAGAGCTTGAACTGGTCGGCGCTCAGGTGCCTGCGGATCGACTCCGGGGTGCGGCTGACGTCCGTCGGGCGGATGGCCTCGTGGGCGTCCTGGGCGCCAGGGCTCGCCTTCGCGGCTCTCGGGCCGCCAACATACTTCTCGCCGAACTGCTCCTTGACCAGGCCCTTCACCTTCGCCTCCGCCTCGGCCGAAATCCGGGTCGAGTCCGTGCGCATGTAGGTGATCAATCCGGTCGAGCCCTCGTCGCCCAGCTCGATGCCTTCGTACAGCTGCTGCGCGATGCGCATCGTGTTCCGCGGACGGAACCTGAGCCGGCTGGAGGCGTCCTGCTGGAGGGTGGAGGTGATGTACGGCAGGTAGGAGCTCTTGGTCCGGCGCTTCTTCTCCACGCCCAGGACCCGGTAGGTCGCGCCGGCCATCGCCTGCACGATCGCGTCGGCCTCCGCCTGCGTCTTGACCTGGAGCTTGGGCTCGGCGTCGGCGCTGCCTTCGACGTTCTTCGGACGGTTGAGGCGGGCGAGGAATCGGCGCTCGTCGGCAAGCTTGGAGAGCTCGATGTCGACCGTCCACGACTCGACCGGGACGAACTTCCGAATCTCCTCTTCGCGGTCGACGACCAGGCGCAGGGCGACCGACGACACCCGCCCCGCCCCGATTCCCTTCTGGACCTTGCTCCACAGGAAGGGGCTCAGCCGGAAGCCGACCAGCCTGTCGACCACGCGGCGAGCCTGCTGGGCGTTGACCAGCCGCATGTCGATCTCGCGCGGCGCCTCGAGCGCTTTGCGCACGGCATCGGCGGTGATCTCGTGGAACTCGATCCGCTTCGGGGAGCGCAGCTTGAGCACCTCCGCCAAGTGCCAGGCGATCGCCTCCCCCTCCCGATCCGGGTCGGAGGCCAGGATGACGTTCTGGCGGTCCTTCTTGGTCGCCGCGGTCAGCTCGTTGATCGTCTTGCGCCGGCTCTCGACCACCTCGTAGTGAGGCTTGAACCCGGCCTCGACCTCCACCCCCATCTCCTTCGCGGGCAGGTCGCGGACGTGGCCCATCGAGGCGAGGACGTCGAAACGGTCACCCAGGAACCGCTTCAGGGTCCTCGCCTTGGCCGGCGACTCGACGATGATCAAACCTTCGGACATTGCTCTCCCTATATTCCCCAAAGGCCGGATTACTTCCCTAGGCGGCCGTCCCGGCTTCTGAGGCGGGCAATCCTACGCCCGTTCTTTGCCGTTCCGCAATGCCCTTACATAACCCGCCCCGTGACGGCGCACAGCGCCGTCGAGCTCCAGGGAAGTGAGCCGGCCGAGCACCTCGGCGACCGGGAGATGGAGCTTTCGAGCCAGCTCGGCGGTGCTGACGGCCAGCACGTCCGAGAGGTGCAGGAGGATGCCGTCGCGCTCCTTTGGCAGCCCGAAACCGAGGCGTTTCGGGGCGCCCAGCGGGTCGTCCAGGACCTCCCGTCCGACGCCCAGCGCGGCCAGAACGTCGCGGGCGTTCTGGACCAGGCCGGCCCCGTCTCGGATGAGGGCATGGGTGCCCACCGAGAGCGGGGAGAAGATGCTGCCGGGCACGGCCATTACCTCTTTATGTAGGTCGAGCGCGGCCTCGGCCGTGATCAGCGCGCCTGAGCCCTGGACTGCCTCCACGACGACCACCACGTCCGAGAGCGCCGCCAACGTGACGTTGCGGGCCGGGAAGTTCTGCCGGCGAGGAGACGTCCCATTGGGGAACTGACTGACGAGCGCGCCACCGGCAGCGATGATCTCTTCGGCGAGGCGAAAGTGGGCGGCGGGATAGACGATGTCGACGCCAGTGCCCATGACCGCGACTGTGACTCCGCCTCCGACCAGCGCTCCGCGATGCGCGGCGGCATCGCAGCCGAGCGCCAGGCCGCTGACCACCACCACGCCGGCTCGGGCCAGGTCGGCGGCCAGCTGCTCCGCGACCGCCTCGCCGTAAGGCGACGGGCGGCGCGAGCCGACGATCGCCACGCGCGGGCCGTCTGGTGGAGGCCACCGGCCGCGCGCGTTCAGCGTGTTGAGATCAAGCGGCAACGTCATGCAACCGGTAACCGAGAGCCTCGAGGACGTGGCGGTCGGCGATCAGCTCGGTGCCTTCCAGGTCGGCCGCAGTCCGCGCCACGCGCCAGGCCCGATGAAACCCGCGCGCAGTGAGCCCCTTCTGCTCCGACCAGCGCTCGAGGGTGCGTTTCGAGCCGGCCTCCATCGCGGCGAGGTGGCGCAGCCGGCTGGGTTTCAACTGGGCGTTGAGGCACCCTTGCCGTGCCTGCTGACGCGCTCTCGCGGCCAGCACCCGCTCCCTCACTACCTGCGACGGCTCGCCGCGCGGCTCGGCCGCCAGCTCGGTCAGCGGTACGCGGCGCACCCCGACCTGGAGGTCGATGCGGTCGAGCAGCGGTCCGGACAGGCGGCGCTGATATCCGTCGACCACGGCCTGCGTGCAACGGCAAGTGCGCACCGGGTCGCCCAGCCACCCGCATGGGCATGGATTCGTGGCCGCCACCAGGGTGAAGCGCGCGGGGTAGGTGACGGTGCCTCCCGACCTTGTAATCGTGACCCGTCCCGTTTCCAGCGGCTGCCTCAGCGCCTGCAGCACTGGGGCCTGGAACTCGGCGAGCTCGTCTAGGAACAGCACGCCGTGGTTGGCACGGCTGATCTCCCCCGGCATGGCGACGCCCGAGCCACCGCCGATCAGCCCGGCCATGGAGACGCCGTGGTGGGGGGCGCGGAATGGGCGCGTCCAGTCGAGCGGGCGACCAGGTGCGAGGTCGCCCAACAGGCTCCGGACCTGCGCCACCTCGAATGCCTCGGCCAGCTCGAGCGGCGGAAGGATGCCGGGCAGGCAGCGCGCGAGCATGGTCTTGCCGGATCCGGGCGGGCCGCTCAGCAGCAGGTGATGGCCGCCGGCGGCGGCGACCTCGATCGCCCGGCGCGCCTCCTCCTGGCCGTGAACCTCGGCGAGGTCGTTCTCAAGAACACCCGTGGTCTCATCGACCACGACATTAGTGAAGGGCGTAGGCGTGATCTGAGCGCTTCCCACGAGATGCGCGAACACGCCGGCCAGGTGTTCGCACGGGATGACCTCGAGTCCTTCGATGAGCGCGGCCTCGCTCGCATCCGCCGCGGGCACGAAGACCCGATCGAAGCCAAGCTTCTTCAAGCAGCGAGCTGCAACCAGCACTCCGTCCACATGCCGTATGGCGCCATCAAGCGCAAGCTCGCCGAGGAACGCGCTGCGAGCGGGCCCCCGCTTGCCGACCTCCGCCAGCGCGATTGCGATGGCAATCGGGAGGTCCAGCCCACTGCCCTCTTTACGCATCTCCGCTGGCGCGAGGTTGACCGTCAGCCGCTTGCGCGGAAAATCCAGACCGCTGTTCTTGATCGCTGACCGGACGCGCTCGCGCGCCTCTTTGACGGAGGTCGCAGCGAGGCCGACCAGAAAGAACTTGGTCTCGCCGTTGGCGCTGTCAGCTTGGACCTCGACGCGACGGGCTTCGAGGCCCGCGAGCACGCAGGAGTCGACGGTGGCGAGCACGCGGCGACGTTAGCGGGACGTGATCGCGATGACAGCCCAGGGTGTTAAGGCGGGATCGCGACTAAATCTCGGTCCTGTGCGAGCTCCAGGGTCCAGCCTTCCTCGTGAACCAGCCGGTGATGCCGGCGACACAAGAGGATGAGGTTGTCGAGTGTCGTAGGACCGCCGTCCGCCCAGTGTTTGACGTGGTGCGCATCCGTCCACGCCGGCGGGCAGTCGCAGCCAGGAAACCTGCAGCCCTTGTCTCTCGCGATCAGTGCACGCCGCGTCGAGCCGGGCACCACGCGGCTGGTGTGGTCGGCCTCGCCGTCGATGATGGGCGTGATCGCTGCGTCGCATGCCAGCCGGCGCGCGGTCTCGGCGAGAATCGGCTGTGACCATTCGAGCTCGGCCGCCATCGAGCCCGGCTCTTTGCTCAGGGTCGCCATCTCGACGCTGACCGCCAGGTGCGGCTTCTGACCCCCGACCTCGGGCAGCTGCCCTCCGTCCAGCTGCCTACGCGCCAGCTCGACTGCGGCATCGGCGCGGCGCTCGGTTGCACTCCGGTCGTCGTCGGCAAGCCTGGGTCCCATGACCGAATTCAATGCTGAGTTGAGGACCGCTCCGCCTTCGGCATCGAGCCAGCCGTCGATCCGATAGACCCCATCCAGCGTCTGGCTGAGCTGAAGGAAACGGCGGCCGTGGGCCTTGTTGGCGTCGCTGAGAACGCCGTCAGAGTCGAGGCAATGCTTCAGATGCCAGATCGCTCGCTGCAATCGCCAGGGGCAAACTTCCTTGGCCACGTCGACCAGGATGGTCTCGGCGTGGGCCTCAAATTTGTCGCCAAGCTGGCTTGCGGTCTCCGCGATCAGAGTCGCGTGCCGATAGCTGATGTCGCCATCGGCGAGGGCCTGCTCCGTTTTCGGCAGAGCCACCAGCTTCCGCGACATCGCGACCCGCTCTGACGCCGCGGTAGTAGTCAGGTTCAACCGCCAGCGCAGCCAGGCTCGCGCGCTCAGCGCTCCAGAAGGTGCGTAACCCTCGCCGCCGTCGAAGCGGCGGAGACGGCGCAGTCCCTCGGCCTGAACACGATTGCCTATGCGTTGCAGAGCGATCTGGTCATCGCCCATCGACTCGGCAGGGACCGAGTTGAGGTCCTCTTCGCCGAGGCGATCGAGCAGCGAAACGATCTGTTCGAAGACCTCTCTCGAGGTCCAATTCCCCCTCTCCCCATCCACAGAACACATGTTCGTATTGTAGCGAAAGTATGTTTGGTGTCAAGCATTTACAGCCGAAATTTCGCGCCAGTTATCACCCTGCGTGCACTCGGCCGGAGGGCCTTTCACCCTCTCCCTCTTCCCAGTCTCTTGCATATGTGCGACGCCCCACCCGGCGTGCTCGCTGCGCGAGCAGGCCGTCC
>DMCH01000105.1:27210-33103 GCA_003446775.1 Chloroflexota bacterium | reverse complement strand
TTGCTCGCGGTTTCCCTGGTCGTGTTGGTGCTGATCGCAGCCGAAAGCCCAACGGTCTTCCACGGGATGGTGGCCGGGTTGGGCCTGCCGTTCGCGATCACGGCGGTGCTGGCCGTTCTTGCAGTGGCCACATTGATGTGGCGGCGCGTCTACCGCTGGTATCGGGTGCTGACGGTGGTGGGGGTCGGATCATTCGTGTTCGCCTGGGGCTTCGGCCAGGTCCCTTATGTGCTGCCCGGGCGATTGACTATCGAGCAGGCTGCGGGAGCGCCAGCGATCGAGGCGCTGCTGCTCGGCATCACCGTGGTCGCGCTGGTGCTCGTCGTCCCGTCGTTGCTCCTGCTCTACACGCTGGACCAGCGCAGCGCACTGGAGTCCTGACCCGGCGGCGCTCCGCCATAATCCTGCAACGTGAACGGCATCCACGACATGGGCGGAATGGATGGGTTCGGCCCCGTCGTCGTCGAGAAGGATGAACCCGTCTTCCACCATCGCTGGGAAGGCAGCGTGAGGGCGATCATGAGGCAGACTGTGGGGCGCTTCTACAATCTCGACGAGTTCCGAAATGTCGTGGAGAGGATGCCTCCTGAGGAGTATCTGCGCGCCAGTTACTACGAGAGGTGGCTGCACGCGTTGGAGACGCTGATGGTGCAGCGAGGCGTGATAACACTCGAGGAGTTGCGATCGGGTCGCGCGAACGGACCCTCGATTGCGGCCAACATCAAACACGAACCTCGACCTGAGCTGATAGCGCGGTTCAGTTCTGGAGACAACGTGGTCACGCGCAACCTGAACCCGACCGGACATACCCGACTTCCCCGATACGCACGTGGGAAGCGCGGAGTGGTGCGTACAGTCAACGGACCCTTTCTGCTCCCCGACAGCAACGCTCATCGAGGCGCCAAGGTGTGGGAGGCCTGTTACGCCGTGGAGTTCACCGCACGCGAGTTGTGGGGCGACCGGGCTTCCTCCATCGACCGCGTCTGCGTCGATCTGTGGGAAAGCTATCTACGGTCCGAGGAGGGCGAGTCATGACCAAGCATGATCACCACGAGCATGGTGACCACAGTCACCACCCAGAGGCGCCGTCGGACATCGAGGCCCGAACCCTGGCCCTCGAGTCGCTTCTGATCGAGAAGGGCCTTCTGACCTCTGAGGATGTGGACCGCATCATCTCGGCTTACGAGCACGATATCGGTCCCATGATCGGCGCCCGTGTGGTCGCCCACGCATGGGTTGACCTCGACTACCGCGCGCGACTGCTGAACGACGGCCCGGCGGCGATCCGCGAGTTGGGCTACGACTACCCGGCAAGCACGGGGTTGGCGGTGCTGGAGAGCACTAAGGAGGTGCACCACATGGTCGTCTGCACCCTCTGCTCCTGCTATCCCTGGGCTGTCCTGGGGTTGCCTCCCACCTGGTACAAATCGGCTCCCTATCGCTCGAGGGCGGTCGTCGAGCCGCGCAAAGTGCTTGAGGAGTTCGGGGTCGCGCTGCCGGCCGACGTCTCCGTGAACGTATGGGACTCGAGCTCTGACCTTCGTTACATGGTCCTGCCGGAGCGACCTGAGGGGACAGAGGGCTGGACTGAGGAGCAGCTGGCCGCGATCGTCAGCCGCGATTGCATGATCGGGGTCGCTCGGCCGCAAGTGCCGGCGGAGGCCAACCGATGAGCAAAGTCGATCCGAGAATCGCCAATCTGGACCGCGGCGCGGCCTTGCCTCGCAAGAACGGAGAGCTGGTGTTCAAGGCGCCCTGGGAGGGACGCGCTTTCGGGATGGTGGTCGTGCTCAACGAGAAGGGCGCCTATGCCTGGGACGAATTCCGCGCCCGGCTGGTCGAGGAGATTGCTGAGGGCTCGCCGGAGTACTACGAGAGTTGGCTGTCGGCCTTCGAGTCGCTCCTCATCGACCACGGCGTGGTGTCGGTGGACGAGCTCGGTCGTCGGGCGTCTGAATATGCCTCCCTCGAGCGAGACCCCGTCTTTTAATCAACGCCCGGATTCAAGTTCCTTGGAGTTCCGGAGGCATTAAGCAGACCGTTACTATTCGGCTGACGGGGGCGTAATAGAGGAGTAGAGATGCCAGCCGGCTGCCGACGCGTCTCCTTCGCGACCCTCGCCCTGATGGCGGCGGCGCTGGTTTCCCTTGCTGCCTCGACGGCGCAGGCGGCCGCCAACCCGGTATCGATCGCGGTCAAGGTCGGTTACTCCGGTTTCGTCAAGGCCGGGCAGTGGATGCCCGTGGCCATCGATGTCACCAACAAGGGCCAGGATGTTGATGGCACCCTGGAGGTCAGCACGACTGCCCTGGCGAACGGGCCGCCCATCGGCCCGGCGATCTACATGACCCATGTGAGCCTCGCCTCCGGGGCGACCAAACATCTGAAGACCTACGTGATCGAGGACCAAGCACCCTCGCCGGTCTCGGTCCGCCTCGTCCAAAACGGGCAGGTGGTGGCAACGGGCGGCTCCGTGGGGGGCTCGGCGACGACAACGCTGATCGGCGTGCTTTCCGACCAGCCGACCGCACTCGACACCTTTGCGGCTGTGCACCCGGCCAGCATCTCGGCCAGCGTCGTCCACCTGTCACTCGAAGACCTGGGCGACTCGGCGCTTCTCCTGCGCGCCTTCGACCTGCTCGCGATCGACGACTTCGCCACCGATTCGCTGACAGCCGCGCAGCGCGGCGCCATCACGGACTATGTGCAGAACGGCGGCATGCTCGTTCTCGGCACAGGCGCCTCGTGGCGCAAGACGCTGGCGGGGGTCTCTTCGACCCTGATGCCGATGACGATCGACGCCACTGCCACGCTCAACTCCGTGGCGGCGCTCGGACAGCTGTCTGGGGTGGAGGTCGCTAGCGGCGCCCTCAACACGGGCGCGACCGCCTGGCTGTCTGAGGGCGGCAGGCCCCTGCTGGCGGAGAGGTTTGTGGGCGGCGGGATGGTGACTCTCGCAACATTCGATTGGAACCAGGAACCGGTCGCCGGCTGGAGCGGCGCCAACGTGCTGCTCCGCCAGATTCTCGTGCGCACGCTGTTCTCATCGGCGTCGGCTCAAACGTCGGCACTCAGTGGCGCGTTCGGAGGGTCGGGCTCGTCGATCAGTATGCGAAGCACCGCACTCTCGCAGGTGCTCGGCAACCTGCCGGGACTGGATCTGCCCTCGCTGCTGCTGATCGGGCTGTTGGTGATCGCCTACGTGCTGTTGGTCGGTCCGGTCAACTACCTCACCCTTCGCGCACTCCATCGGCGCGCCCTGGCCTGGGTCACCTTGCCGTTGATCGCAATCCTCGCGTCGGTCGGTGCGTTCGGCGCCGGGCTCTTCACCAAGGGGCAATCGGTCCAGACCAACCAGGTCTCGATCATCCATCTGGAGGCCGGCTGGGACCGCGCCTATGCCGAGTCCTACACGGGTGTTCTGGCACCGACCCGCGGTGACTATCAGGTCAACGTGGCCGGCGCTCGCCCGTGGGTTGGACCGATAAGCTCGTTCAGCAACGGGTACGGCCCGAGCACTGCCGTGATCCGGGTCAACGCCGACAACAATTCGATCCTGATGCCGGGCATGACCGCTTTCGTCCTGCGCGGGTTCGCCACCGAGGGGGTGGTCGACGCTCCCCAACTGGTCGCCACAGCGAAGCTCGTCAATGGCAAGCTGACCGGCACCATCCAGAACAACTCCAACCTGCGGTTCACGGACCTCGTGGTCCTGGCGGGCGACGGTTACCAGGTAATTTCAGGTTTGGCGCCGGGCGCCGGAGCGACGTTCAGCGTGACCCCCAAGCCTTCGAATCCATATGCGGGGCCGCCTGCGTACATGACGATCTACGGCAACTATTTCAACGGGCCCCCGCCCAGCCAGACCACCGACGCCGATCGCCAGAACCTGGAGAAGTCATCGATCCTTTCCTTGGTCGCGGGCGGAGGTTTCAACGGCATCAGCTCGACCATCTCCCCGATGGTCGTGGCCTGGACGCAGCAACCCTATGAGCAAATCACGGTGGAAGGCGCCCACCCCCGATCGACTGCAGAATCAGCCGTGGTCATCCCGCTGGCAATCGGCGCGATCGGGGCGGGGTTACTGCCGGCGGGCCTGGTGGTAAGCCGTTTCACCGACATCGATGGCACGACCCAGAACGGACCGCCCGGCGCCGTGTTCATGCAGAGCGGAACGGCCACCTACGACTTCACGCCCCAGCTCGTACCGGGCACGCACCTGACCGGGGCCACCCTGGACTCGACCAGTCAGAGCCCGAAGGGCGGCGGGTTTCCAGGTCAGAGCCTGTCGGCCGAGGCCTGGGATTGGTCACAATCGGTCTGGGTACCCGTGGCTTATACGCCCCTCGGCACCACCACCCTGCCTGCCGGGGCCGTCAATCCATCGTCGGGCGAGGTGCGGGTCCGGATCAAGGTCAACGGGCAAGCCCTGCTCGGAGCGATCTCGCTGACGGGGACCGTCCAGTGATCACAGCTGAAAACTTGACCAAGGTCTATGGCCAAAGGACGGCGCTGGACAAAGTCTCATTCGAGGTGCCCGAGGGGGAGATCTTCGGCTTCGTCGGGCCCAACGGCGCCGGCAAGACGACGACCCTGCGCATCCTCGCCGCGCTCCTGGAACCGACTGCCGGCCACGCTTCGATCGACGGCGCCGACGTGACCAAACAGCCGCAGCAGGTCCACAGCCGCATCGGGTACATGCCCGACTTCTTTGGCGTCTACGACCAGCTCACGGTGGGGGAGTACCTGGACTTCTACGCCGCGTGTTACCGCCTGCCCAAGCAGCGCAGGGTAAAGATCGCGAACGACCTGCTCGACCTCGTCGGGTTGTCGGAGAGGCGCGACCAACAGGTCGATACCCTGTCCCGAGGCCTCAAGCAGCGTCTGTGCCTGGCCCGGGCGCTGGTCCACGATCCGGTCGTGCTGTTGCTTGACGAGCCGGCGTCCGGTCTCGATCCTCGCGCGCGAGTCGAGATGCGCGAGATCCTCAAAGAGCTACGAAGAATGGGCAAGACGATCGTCATCTCGAGTCACATCCTCCCGGAGCTGACCGAGCTGTGCACGATGATCGGGATCATCGACCACGGCCGCATGCGCGCCACCGGCCCGGTGCACGAGGTCATCCGGCAGCTGTCGGCTGATCGCCGGGTTCGCATCACGATCATCGCAGACCAGGAGCGCGCGGTGGCGATCCTCGAGCCGCTGGCGGCCGTCCGCCGTGTTGAAACCGCCGATGGAGCGATCGAAGCCACGTATGAAGGTGACGACTCCACCGCCGCCGAGATCCTGCATGCTTTGACCGCGGAAGGGATCAGGGTTTCGGCTTTCAGCCAAGTCGACGGCGGACTCGAAGAGGCGTTCATGCGAGCGACATCGGAGGAAGTCGGATGAGCCGGGTCGCGGCTGCATTCTGGAATCCGATCGTCGCCAAGGAGTACCGCTCGCGAATGCGGACCTGGCGATCGCCGCTCGCAATGATGGTCTACGTCGTGCTCATCGCCGGTCTCGGCTACGCGATGTTCTCCTCGATGGCACGCTCGAACAGCGGTTTCGCGGGCTCGGTGCCCAATTACGGCCAAACCCTGTTCAAGTACCTGGTGATCTTCCAGATGGTCCTCATCACCCTCGTCACTCCCGCGCTCACCGCGGGTGCCATCAGCAGCGAGCGCGAGCGTCAGACCATCGACCTGCTTTTCGTCACTCGCATACCCCCGTTCTCGATCATCTGGGGCAAGCTCCTGGCTTCGATGTCGTTCGTCGTCCTGTTGCTTTTGCTTTCGGTGCCGATTTTCAGCCTGGTCTTCTTGTTCGGCGGTATCGAGCTCGACCAGGTCCTGTACTCGTTCCTGGTCACCATCGTCGCGGCTCTTGCCCTGGGTCTCATCGGCATCGC
>DMCH01000105.1:26535-26885 GCA_003446775.1 Chloroflexota bacterium | reverse complement strand
TTCGGAACGGTCGCCTTCGGAATGGTGTTTCCGACCAAGATCGATCCCAAATCGACTAGCGTCCCGGCGCCGCCGGCGTTCACCTACCTCAGTCCGATCGTTCCGCTCGTGGCGATCGCTGACAACGGGCAGCCGCTCGTGAACTATCTGATTCGATATGACTACCCGAACGGCATTCTCGCGATCCAGACGGGGGGGAGCGTTTGTAAACCCCTCGGCAACGGTGGCATGGTTTGTTCCTCCTCTGCCGGGCCCATCGGCCCGGTAGTCACCGCTACCGGCACAGCGATTCCAAGCGGGCCCTTCGCGAAGTGGCAGTACTGGCAGGCGACCATCTTCTTGCAGCTCGC
>DMCH01000105.1:24996-26245 GCA_003446775.1 Chloroflexota bacterium | reverse complement strand
GCGGTGACCCCGTGACTTCACTCGAGTCGGTGGTCCGCGCTCTCCGAGGATCCGACGCGAGGTCGAGCGCCTTGTCGTATCTGGCGCATGCTGCACTTGGCGCGGCGATCTGGTTCGCGACTGTGCAGGTAGCCGCTCGTGTGGTGCCGGTGGAGCGCCGGATCCAGCTGACCGCGCTCGGCATCCCGGTTGTCCTGGCTGCCGTCGCGATCGTATGGATCGCCAGGCGACCGCGACCCGACGTGCTGATGCAGGTGGCCGACGTGCACCTGGGGCTGAAGGAGCGCCTGTCCACAGCGTGGGAGCGCCGAGGCGCCAATGGCGTGATGGACGACCTGCTTCGCCAGGACGCCCTTCAGCACGCCCTGCGCGACCGGCTCGTTCGGGCCTTTCCGATCCGAATCAACCGCAGGGAGGCAGGGGCGGTCGTCATTGTTGCTGCCGCGGCGTTGGCGTTGGCCGTCCTGCCCAATGCGATGGACCGCCTGCTATCGCAGGCTCAAGCCGACCGTGCCAGCCAGGCCAAGGCGGCCAGCACGATCAAAGACGTGCAGAAGAAGATCGCGGCCGGCACCAAGACAGCACCCGTTGATCCGAAGGTCCAGAAGATCCTCAGCGATACCGCCAAGCAGATCCAGGACGCCAAGGATCCCCGGCAGGCGCTGGAAGCCATCTCGCCCGCGGAGCAGCAGCTGCGGCAGCTCTCCGATCCCCAGACTCCCGCCAGGACCAGCACCACACAGAACCTGGCCGGCGCCCTGAGCACGACCAACGCCGGGAAGGCCGCGAGCGCGGCCTTGAGCTCCAGCCCGTCCCAGGGTGCTGAGGCGGTGCGGAACCTCGCCGCTCAGCTGCCAAGCCTGTCGCCTGAGGACCGCGCGCAGCTCGCCAAGGCCCTGGCCAGCGCCGCGCAGAGCGCCAAAGACCCGGCGATGGCAGCTTCGCTGCAGCGCGCCTCAGACGCGTTGTCGAGCGGCGACCTCGCCGCCGCGTCGGCGGCCCTGAACGATCTGGCCGGGCAGCTGGATTCACTGCAGAACCAGCAGAACAACGACCGGCAGATTGCTTCGGCGATCAACGGCCTCGAAGCGGCGCGGCAGGCGTTGGCGGAACAGGCCGACCGCGACGCTGCCGGATCGACGACGAGCGCCGGCGCGGGAGCCTCGCCGGCCGCCTCCGCGTCGGCGGGCGGCGGCAACGGCAACGCCAACGGGAACGGGAACAGCAACGGGAGCGGCAGCGGGAGCGG
>DMCH01000105.1:7244-24742 GCA_003446775.1 Chloroflexota bacterium | reverse complement strand
CCGAGCGAGAAGCTGTACGTGCCGGGCCAGCCGGTCCCGGGCCAGCAAGAGAATGACCCGACCCCTCTCGGCCCCGGGCAGGACGTCCCGCTCACCCCCTACACACAGGTGATCCAGTCCTATCAGCAGGCGGCCCTCGACGCCACCAACCAGAGCCTCATTCCAGGGAGCGAGCGCGACCTCGTCCGCGAGTATTTCGCCGGGTTGGGCGAGTGACCAGCAGGCTCGTGGTCGCGGAAGAGCCGAGCGCCGACCCGAAGAAGGTAACGGAGCTCGCGAACAATCTCGAATCCGAGCTGGCGCGCCTGATCGTCGGCCAGAAAGAGCTCCTGCGCGACACGGTCATAGCTCTGATCTCTGGCGGTCACATCCTCCTCGAGGGGGTGCCGGGCCTGGGCAAGACGATGCTGGTGCGCTCGCTCGGGCAGGCCCTCGACTTGACCTTTTCCCGAATCCAGTTCACGCCCGACCTCATGCCGGCCGACATAGTCGGCACCAACATCATCCGAGAGGATTCAGGGCGCCGGGAGTTCGAGTACCAACACGGTCCTATTTTTGCCAGCCTGGTGCTCGCCGACGAGGTCAACCGCGCCACCCCGAAGACCCAGAGCGCCCTTCTCGAAGCGATGCAGGAACACACTGTCACCGTCGGCACGGAGACCCGCCCTCTTCCGGTGCCGTTTTTCGTTCTCGCCACCCAGAATCCGATCGAGCTCGAGGGCACGTATCCACTTCCTGAAGCTCAGCTCGACCGCTTTTTCTTCAAGGCCCTTGTGCCTTTTCCGAGCGAGACCGAACTGCTCGAGATCGCCAGGCGCACGACCGGCAACGCGCTGCCAGAGCTCCATGCGATCGGGGATGCGGACGCCATCGTTGCCGCCCAGCGCGTGGCCCGAGAGGTACCGATCGCCGAACACGTGCTGCGTTACGCGGCGCGGCTGATCACTGCCACGCATCCCAATCGCACCGAGCTGGACTCGGTTCGCCGCTACGTCCGATACGGCGCCAGCCCGCGCGGCCTGCAGACGCTCGTCCTCGCGGGCAAGGTCCGGGCGCTGCTCGAGGGCCGCTACAACGTGGCTTTCGACGACCTCGCCGCCGTGGCGCATCCCGCCCTCCGCCATCGGGTCTTCCTGCAGTTCGAGGCGGAGGCCGACGCGATCACCACCGACCATCTCATCGACGAGATCCTGGAGCACGCGAAGAAGGAATCCCCCGGGTCGTAGTCGTGGCGGCCCTGCTCGATCCCCCGCTCCTGCGCCGCCTCGAAACCCTCGCGTTGCGCGTGCGCCGAGCGGTGAGCGGCCAGATGGGCGGCGAGCGCCGGTCGACGGCCCGGGGTCGCTCGGTGGAGTTCGCCGATTTCCGCAGCTACTCGCCAGGTGACGACTTCCGCCTGATCGACTGGAACGCGTACGCGCGACTCGACCGGTTCATGCTGCGCCTGTTCGTCGCCGAGCAAGAGCTGCCGCTGAGCATATTCGTCGACCTCAGCGGCTCGATGGATTGGGGCCGCCCCAACAAGGCCGAGACCGCCAAACGGCTGGCGGGGGCGATCGCGTACGTGGCGCTTGCGGCGCTCGATCGCGTGCGCCTGACCGTGTTCGCGGAGGGGCCGACCTCCGGAGGCGCGCCGTATCGCGGCCGCCGCGCGGTGGCCAACCTCTTTTCCCGGCTGCAGTCTTTCCCAGTCGGAGGCCCGACAGACTACGACCGGCTCGTGTGGCCGATCGGCAGGCAGCGCCCGGGTATGACCGTCCTGATCAGCGACGGGCTGGGCGAGTCCTCGATCGATCCTGCGATCGCCGCTCTCGGGCGCGCGCGCCAGGAGGGCGCCGTCCTGCAGCTGCTCGCGCCTCAGGAGATCGCGCCGGACTGGACCGGCGATGCGCGACTGAGGGACGCGGAGACCGGAGTAGAGCGGGAGTTCACGTCCACCCCGGTGACCCAGGCGGCCTACGTCGCAGCGCTCGCACGGCGGACCGATGAGATCGAACGCTCAGCGCACCGTCGAGGCCTGCGCTTCGCGCGGCTCTCCACCGACGAACCCATCGATGACATGGTGCTGCGGACGCTGCGCCGTCTCGGCCTGCTGTCGTGAGCCTCCTGGCGCCGGCCGCGGCAGCCCTCGCGCTCACCCTCCCGGTCATCGTCGCGCTGTACTTCCTTCGGATCCGAAGGCCGACCCGGGTGGTGCCGGCGCTGAACCTGTGGCCGGACGAGATCCGCGATCGCCAGGCCAACATTCCCTGGCAGCGACTTCGCTTCAGCTGGCTCCTGCTGCTTCAGCTGCTTGCCGCAGCCGTGCTGGTGGCGGCCGCGGCGCAGCCGGCGCTTTCCGCCGGGGCCGGCCTCGCCCGGCACTCGGTGGTTCTCCTCGATGTATCGGCGTCGATGCAGGCCCGCGATGTGCAGCCGTCTCGCCTGGACGAAGCCAAGCGCGAGGTCGGCGGGCTCATCGACCAGCTGGGCCCGCAGGATCGCATGACCCTGCTCGCAGTGGGCTCGGTGCCGCGGGTTGTCGCTTCTGTGGCCGGGGATCGGCAGGCGCTCCACCGCGCCCTCAACGACATGGGCGCACAAAACGGCGCGGCGGACCTCTCAGCCGCGCTGGCCTTGGCGGCAGGCCTCGTCAGGCCTGGCGACGACGCGCGGGCATATCTGTTCAGCGACGGGATCGTCGGCCCCATCCGAACCGACTCCGCGAACAGCCTTCCGTTTCCGGTCGAGTATCACCGTGTCGGGGTCTCCGGCGAAAACGTGGGCATGACGTCGCTTGTGGTCCGCACCGGAGCCCAGTCGCGCGCGGCCTATCTGCACATACAGAATTTCGGCCAGCAATCGCGATCGTTCAGCCTGGAGTGGCGCGCGGACAACCGGTTGGTTGACGTGCGCAAATTGACGCTCGCAGGCGGTGAGGCTCAGGATCTGGTGCTGCCGGTGCCGTCCGACGCGACGCTGGTATCCGCTCACATCGACGCGGGCGACATCTTCGCTCTCGACGACACGGTCACCGCGGTCGCGAGCACGCCACGCGCGTTTCGAGTGCTGCTTGTCACCCCTGGCAATGTGTTCCTGCAACAGGCGTTGAGCCTTCGCACCGACCTCCAGCTCGACGTCGTCGCTCCCTCCGCTTACAAATCGTCGGCGCCGTATGCGATGAGCATCTTCGACGGCTATGCGCCGCCCGCGCTGCCGGACGGACCGTTCATCGTGATCAACCCGCCCGCAGGCAGCCCGCTCGCGGGTGGTGCGCCCATCGGCATCGGACGGGTGCGGGCCCTCGATGCCGGTGACCCGCTGCTCACCAATGTCGATCTGCAAGACGTGCACATCGCTCGCAGCCAGGATCTTCGCGCCAGCAAATTTGGTCGCCCGCTCATCACCAGCCTTCAGACCCCGCTTGTGCTCGTCCGCGACGAACCCTTTCGACAGGTTCTGTTCGGTTTCGACCTGCACGAATCCGACCTGCCCCTGCGTATCGCCTTTCCCATCCTGGTGCAGAACCTCAGCGAGTGGATCTTGCCTCCGAGCGTGCCGAGCCACAGCTTTCATCCGGATGAGCCGGTGACGATCGTCCCGGAGGCGGGGGCCACGTCGGTGACGGTGGTGCGGCCGGACGGCAGCCGCCGCTCGCTCGCGAGTGGTTCGATCGCCACCTTCGGGGGCACCGACCAAACGGGCCTGTACACGGTCGAGCAGGTCGTGGCCGGCAAGGTCGACAGGTCGTGGTTCACCGTCAATCTCTTCTCCGAGCAGATCTCACAGCTCAAACCGGCCGAGCGCCTCACACTGCCGCCGCTCAGTAGTACGACCGCGGCTCATTCCGTGCATCGAGGCCAGCTCGAGATCTGGCCCTGGATCGCGCTGGTCGCGCTCGGTGTCGTCGTGGTCGAATGGCTGGCCTTCCATCGTGGGCTTTGATCTCACCCGTCCCCTTTTCTTGGGGGCGGGCGCAGTGGCGCTGGCGGCGATCGTCATCATCTGGCTGCGCCTAGCGCCACCGCTGGCGCCTCGCCGCGCGAGGATGTCGCTCGGCCTCCGCGCCCTGATCGTCGTGCTGCTCACGGGAGCCCTGGCGGGATTTGAGCTGCAGACCACGCCCGCAACGCAATCTTTGATCATCGTGGCCGATCGCTCCGCCAGCGTTCAAAGCGCGCAGGACACTGAGCTCGCCACGGTGCTCCGCATTCTTGCCACACGCCAGGGGGACAATCGCGTCGGGGTCGTGAGCTTCGGCCGCGATCCTCAGGTGGAGGTGAACGCAAGCGCCGACCCTCAGTTCAGCGCGTTCCAGGGCCAACCGAACGTCCATTACACGGACGTGGCCTCCGCCCTTCAGCTGGCCGGGTCGATCCTGCCCGGCGATACGCGCCGGCACATCGTGCTGGTCAGCGATGGCCGAGCCAACCTCGGCGACGCAGTCGCGGAAGCGCGCCTTCTGCAAGCCGAGGGCGTGCGCGTCGACACAGTGGCCATCAACGTGCCGATTGGCCCGGAGGTGTTGGTGGATCGTCTCGACGCTCCGCGCTCGCTGGCATCCGGAGAGCGGGCTGACGTCAACGCGGTCATCGTCAGCAACACGGACACCGCGGCCACGGTGCGCTGGTATCTCGACCGCACCCTCATCAGCACTGTTCAGCTGCAGCTGAAAGCGGGTGAGACCACCGTCACGCAAACCGTGGAGCCGGACCAGCCAGGGTTCCATTCGGTGCGCGTGGTCATCGATCCTGTCGTCGATTCGTACGCGGAGAACAACCTCGGCGAGGCCTTGATCCAGGTCGTGGGACCGGCTCGAGTGCTCCTGGTCGAGAACACGCCCGGGGGCGCCGCCAGCCTCGATGCGGCGCTGCACTCGACCGGCATCCTCACGACGACAGTCTCGGCCGCGCAGATTCCGCGGTCCTCGGCCGAGCTCGCCGCGTACTCGGCCGTCGTGCTGGTCAACGTACCGGCGTCAAGCCTCGGCCAGGACGAGATGGCGCTGTTGCAGGCCGTCACGCGTGACCTGGGCACCGGCCTGGTGGTCATCGGCGGGTCGGACAGCTACGGTCCAGGAGGCTACGCCGGCACGCCGCTGGAGACCGCGCTGCCAGTCCAGATATTGCTGCCCCAGAACACGTTGAAGCCGCCGGTCGCGGTGATGCTGGTGTTGGAGAGCAGCGAAAGCCAGCAGGGCGATCAGGTGATCCGCGGCGCGGCGGAGGCGGTCATCGATCAGCTCACACCCCGGGATAGTGTCGGCGTCACGAACGGCACCATGGGCACGGTGGTCGTGCCGCTCGCACCCCTGAGCGACAAGGCCAAGATCAAAAAGCAGATCGAGGCGATGATGCTCGGCGACCCGCCCACCTACACGCCGGACCTGAAGGCCGCCGACCAGGAGCTGGCCAAAACGACGGCGTCCCTCAAGCACATCATCATGCTCGGCGACGGCGACGCCCGCGACAACTACCAACCAGTGATCGAGACGATCCACGGACACGGCATCACGGTGTCGACGGTGGCCGTCGGCTCCGACCCTAATGGCGCTGCCACGATGCAGGCCATCGCAGGTTGGGGTCAGGGTCGCTACTACCAGAGCACCAGCATTCAGGACGTGCCGCAGATCTTCCTCAAAGAGACGAATGAGGCGCTCAAGCCATGGGTGGTCGAAGGCCAGATCACTCCGCGCCTGTCGTCGCTGGCCGAAGTGTTGCCTGGAGTTCCGCTGGACTCGTTCCCGGTCCTCACCGGCTACGTGGCGACCACGCCACGCGCCGCCGCCGACGTCGTGCTCAAAAGCCCGCAGGGTGACCCTCTGCTCGCGACCTGGGAGTACGGCCTGGGTCAAGTGGTCGCGTGGACAAGCGACGCCGAAGGACGCTGGACTGCTGACCTGCTGCGCTGGCCGTCGGCCAATCGCTTCTTCGGCGACCTGGTTCGATACAGCCTGCCTCAGTCTGGGGATCCGGCCCTGCAGGTCGAGACGCAGGTCCAGGGAGATCGCACCCACCTGCTGGTGACGGCGCCATCGTCGTCGGGCGAGGCAGTCAGCGTCAGCGCGGTGACGCCCGACCTTTCAGACGCGACTCTGACCCTGTCGCCGACCGGTCCGGGCCGGTTCGAGGGCGACCTCCGCACGGACCAGGTGGGGAGCTACCTTCTGCACGTCACCGAGTCCGTCGGCGGGGTTGCCAAGCACAGCAACACAATCGGCCTGGTCGTCCCCTACTCGCCGGAGTACCGCAACCTGGGCACCGACACCGCGACCTTGAGCGCCATCGCTCGCGCGGGCGGCGGCGTCCTTCTGACCGATGCGTCAACCGTCTTCAATCTGCCGGTGCCGCCGGTCCATGCGGTCCTGCCGATCAGCGAGCTCCTGCTGGTGATCGCCATCCTCCTGTTTCCGATCGACATCGCTTTGAGGCGGTTCGTGTTCAGCAGCGAAGACCTACCGGCCTGGCGTGCGGCGTTCGAGCGTAAACCGTCGCCCGAGCTACCCGCCGAGGCCACCGTGACCCGACTTCGAGAGCGTGTGTCCGGCGTGCGCACGGCCCGTAAGACCAAACCGCCGCTATAGCGTCCGCTTACAGGCGCGGCGCAGCTACTCCCCTTGGGCTCTACGCACGGCTCAGGTGTAGCACGCCGCGCGGATTTGCAGCCGAGTTACGAGACTGGAAGCGTTGGCTGCTGGACCACGAGACGGTAACCCTTGCCTTTCTCGTTGACCACCTCGCATACACCCCGAAACGGCAAGAGCTTGTGCCGAAGTCGGGTCACATAGGTCCGGAACTGCTCGATCGATGCTTCGGGGCCCCAGGCGGGCAACGCCACGTCCTCGGCGGAGAAGAACTGATTGGGATTGGTCAGGAAGAAGGAAAGAAGCTGCCACTCGCGCTTGGTCAGGGAGACGGTGGCCTCCCCGTTGTGGACACTTCGTTGCTTGGCGTCAAAGATCAGACCGCCCAGCTCGATTTTGGTTGCGATCGAAACCACCGACGCGAGGTCAGGGCCGCGCAGCTGCGACTTGATCGCTCCGATCAGAGCGTCCGGAACGAATGGTTTGGGCAGGACCTGGCTCGCTCCCGCCTCGAAGGTTTCGAGTGTGTCGCCGGCATCGCTGGACGACTCGTCCAGGAGGATGAAGGGGCACCGAGCAGCGGCTCGCAGGTCGCCCAGCTGCTTCGGCTTTAACCGCGAGTCAGCGCTCATACCGAAGATGACCAGGTCGAATCTCCGCCGCTCGAGCTGACGCTTGGCGGCGTCGAACTCGGCCACACTCTCGGACTCCCCGCCCGCGAGCTCGACCACGTGCGAGATGACCGAGCGGTAACCCGCGTTGGCGTCGACGACCAGGATGCGGGGCAGTTTGGCTCGCTGCCGAGATCGAGACTGGGTCTTGCTTTTTCCGATGGCGTTCCCTCCTGCCGGTTCCAGCACCGGCCCTCCAAATTATTGCCGCTGCGGCAACGGGTCGCTATTTGTCCCCGCGGAACTCCAGGGAGTAGCCGCGTCCGGGCCGGTTGACGACATCGCAAGGGATCTTCAACGCCGCTATGACCTTGCGCACTCGCCGCACGTAGTTGCGGACCTCTTCTGGGAAGAGGGTGGGCTCGGCCCAGGCCTGGCCGAGGATCTCGGGAACGGTGAAGAACCGGTAGGGATGATTGAGCAGGAACTGGAAGAGTTGAAACTCTCGGACGGTGAGGGTGGCCTCTCGACCCTGGTAGCGGATCACGCGACCTTCGGGTTCCAGCCACAGGCCACCGAGCTCCAGCAGGCGTTGATGCCAGAGGTCGAGCCGTTTCTGATAGCCGTCCATCTGGCCCGCGATCAACGTGAAGTCCTGCTCCGCCGCGCTCCGCGCGACCGGCGGCAGCTTGGCCAGGTCAAGCCTGATGCGCTCGAGGATTCCTCGCTTGAACTCGAGCAGGTCGCCATAGATGCTCATCCAGTGGCGAGCATCCTCCCAATTGGTGGTTTCGATGTGCTCACCCTCGAGCGGCGGGGAAGCATCATCCTTCAACTGGCGCGCACGTCGAGGAAATGTGCCATCCGGGGGGGCGGCTGTATGCAAAATTCCCGTGTCGGGCTGCATTACAAATTTTGCGCAGCCGCTTCGGCCCTAGCTCAGGTCACGTAGCGCTGGACGAAGGTGAGGGTTTGGTCAGCGACCTCGCGCCAGCCGCTGTCGACGACGAGCGAGTGCCCGCGGTTCGGCATCTCGATGATCTCGGTCACGCCCTGGTTGACCTTCTGCCTCTTGTAGGCGGCGTTGGCGATCGCCCACGGAACGATGTGGTCCTTTTCGCCAGAGATGATGAGCAGGGGTCCGCGGTCGGGGTTCTTGGTGTCGACCTTCGCCTCCGTCCACGGGTTGATGTTGGCGGTGGCCGCCTGGAACAGAGGCCTGCCAGACCCGGGCACTGCGAACGCTCCGTAGAGCTCCTTGGCCTCGTCCTCATTGACGGCGTTGGCGAACGCATAGCGGAACTGCTCGTAGGTAAGCGCTACGGCGCGGTTGCGGTTGGCAGGGTTGCGCAGGACCGGCCATGCCGACTTCAGCGCCGAGAATGGCAGCGGCAGCACACCACGGAACGGCGCAGGGTCGATCGCCACCGACGCGGCCGAGAGGCCGCGCCCGGCGACCATCTGCGTCAACAAGCCCCCGAAGGAATGCCCGATCACGACCGGCTTCTTTTTCAGCTGGCCGATGACATTGGCGTAATGGTCGGCGACCTGTCCCACCGATTTGTGGGCGAACACCTCAGGGTGCGCGTTGGCCTCGGCGACAGAGTCGGGGTCGTCGGGCCAACCAGGCCTGACCGGCGCGTAGCCGGCCTGCTCGAAAACGGTGGCCCAGCGGTCCATGCTGCTTGGCAGCAGCCAGAGTCCATGGATGAACACGACCGGGGTCAGGCTGCTCGCGTTTGCGCGTTCGACCTCATCTTCCGTGGTGTGAGCCTTGGGATCGACCATTTGCCAAACCTCCTGACAACTTTGTTGGTGGCCGCTATGAAGTCGGGCCGGCCGCGTAGACGGACTTGACACGCACGGGCTGGGGCTGGGTCCACCCTTCGAGCAGTCCGTCGTCCAGTTCGTAGACCTCCACCCCGAGCGGCCTGCAGTTCGCGACCGGGTCTGACTGCTCGGAGCCCCAACCCCATTCGGAAAGGTCGCCGCTCGGACAGGTCGAGATCGCGCAGAGCAGGTCGATCTCAGCGAAGAACTCGAAGAAGTCGCCCTTCTTCGCCGGGCTGGGCTCCATGAAGTAGATCTCGTGAACAGGGTCCAGGCCGGTGACCTGGAACACGTTCAGCACGTCGTGCACGTCCAGCTCGGTCAGGTGGTACGGAGCGATCGCACGCGACAGGTTGTTGTGGCACGTGACGTCGTAATCGCGGTCGTCGAGCAGCTTGTAGAGGTAGGGGTCACAGCGACTTCCGAGCAGGTCATGGCAGCGGCCGCCGTTCGCGGTCGGCTCCGTCGGCAGGGTGTCGTTGGTGATGGTGACCATCGGCCGCAAGTAAGGGAGGCACGACCACAGCCGGTCGAAGGTCGTCACGTGGGCGCCCTGCAGCTGGCGCGTGCGTGCGGCCCAGAACCGCTCGCGTGGGTTGTTCAGGTTCCAGAGGTTGAGGTCGCAGACCTGCGGTCCTTCGACGGCGACGATACGAACGAGGCTGCCCGCGCGCACAGGCCACGCATATCCGCTTCGGATCGGGACGATGTGGTCATGAACGCGCCGCCTGCGATCCGCAGCCTCCGCGATGCGGCGGTAGAAGTCATGGTCGAAATCGAGCCTTCCTGGCGCATCAGGGTCGCGATACAACCTCATCGGCCATCATTCTGCCCGACCCGGCTCAGGGGCGGGACGTCAGCGTCATGCCTTCGACCGGGATCTCCGTTTTCCTGCCGTCGATCAGGTCGGCCACGATGCGGCTGGTGCCGCACGCCATCGTGAAGCCCATGTGCCCGTGGCCGCTGTTGATGTACAGGTTGTCGTGCCTGGCGATCCCCAGGATGGGCGGTCCGTCCGGGGTCATCGGCCGGTTGCACGCGCGATAGGTACCGCGGTCATAGTCCGCGGCCTGCGGAAGCAGGCTCTCGGCAAGCTTCCGGATGATGCGGAAGTCGCGATCCCGGTAGGTGGTTTCGTAGCCGGTGAATTCGGCGCTCGACGTCATACGCAAGTGGTCTCCCATGCGGCACCAGGCCACCAATAGCTCCTCGTCCACAGCACCGATGCGTGGTACCGCATCGCCACCGTTCTTGACCGGGAAAGTCGCGCTGTAACCCTTGGCCGGCGCGATCGGCAGCCTGACTCCGACCGTCCGCGCGATTTGCGGGCTGTGGACCCCCGCGCTGAGGACGAAGACGTCGCCACCGATGGTCTCGCCCGCCTCCGTCGCCAGCGCCTGGATTCGGCCGCCCTGAGCGATCAGCTTCTTGACGCCAGCGCCAAATACAAACGTCGTACCCATCCGCTCACAGACGGCCCGCAAGCCGCGGGTGAACTTCACACTGTCGCCGCTCGAGTCGGTCGGGCCGTAGATCGCGCCGGCAAGCTTGTGCCTCACTGGCGCCAGGGCCGGCTCGACCTCGGCCACGTCGTCGGGGGTCAGGATCTGCTGTGGCTGGCCGTGATCGCGTATCAATTTCCATTTCTCGACGCCGGCTTCCATACGCTTCGGATCGCGATACAGGTAAAGCAGTCCTGCATGGATGTCGTCGTAGTCGATGTTCTCGGTCTCGGCGATCTCGTTCAGCTTGCGCTGGCTGTACTGGGCGAGGCGCAGCTTGACGAGCGTGTTCTTCCTCGCTCGGTCGGCGGTGCACTCGCGAAGGAACTTGATTCCCCAGGCCGCCATGCCCGGGGCCTTGAACGGGTTCACGCGGAGGGCCGTGTCCTCCACGGTGAGCGATCGGAGCAACTCCATCGGCGCCGTCGGCGACGCCCACCCGAAGGAGTGGCTCGGGGCGATCAGGCCGGCGTTGCCGGCGCTGGCCACGGTGGCCACTTCAGACTCCCGCTCGACCACCGTCACCTCGTGCCCGCTCTTGGCCAGGTAGTAGGCCGTGGTCACGCCCACGACACCGCCGCCGATGACGACCGCTTTCATGGGACTAACATCACGTACCGCCACACATTAGTAAAGAAGAGGGACGGATGCCGGACTTCACTCAGTCCCCAAAGAATCTAGACCCGCTCACGGTCGTCGACCATGTCTTGCTGCCGGTGGCAGACCTCGAAGCCGGCGCGCGCACGCTGCGCCAGCATCACGGCCTGCAGGCGATTCCGGGCGGGCGCCACCCGAAGCTGGGCACGGCCAACATGATCGTGCCTCTGGGCCGCCAGTATCTGGAGCTGATTGCGATCGCAGACCCGCAGGAGGCAGCCACGAGCCGTCTCGGCAAGCGCGTGACCCGGGCGCTGGAAGACGGGAGGGTGTTCGTCGACTGGGCCCTCAGGTCGCGCAGCGTCGATTCGCTGCGGGCCAAGCTGCTCGCCGCCGGGTGGGAGCTGCCGCCGCCCTGGGAGGGTTCGCGGCGCCGTCCGGACGGACAGGTTCTGCGCTGGCGCACACAGGATGTCGACACCGGTGCTGCGTGGGTCGCCCTTCCGTTTGCCATCGAGTGGGACATCCCCGACGGCCTCCACCCAGGTGAGGCGGCGGCTCAGCACCCGAGCGGTGCGACCGCCCTGCGCCGCGTGGTCGTCGGCGCGCGCAACCCGGCACATGTTCGCGAGCAGCTCCAGCTGCTGCTGGGCGACTCCGATCTTTACGAGGTCCGCACGGCCGCCTCGGACGGTATCGAGGAGCTGGTGCTCGATTCTCCGCATGGGGACCTGGTCGTCGACGCGACATAAGGAGGATGAGGTGGCTGTACAGACGAAGGTGAAGCTGCTGACCGACCGTGATGTTCCCTACGACGAGCTCGTCCCCGGCCTCGAGCTGGCTCGCGCGATCACTAGTGCGGGCTCGACGCAGTTGGGCGGGGGCTACATGCGGTTTGCGCAGGATGCCGAATTTGCCGATTGGACACTCACCTACGACGAGGTGCTCTTCGTCCAGGCCGGCGAGCTTACGGTCGTGAGCGACGGCGGAGATACCGTGGCGCGGGCAGGCGAGGCAATCCTCATTCCGAAAGGGGCCAAGGTGACCTACCGGGGTCGGGCGGGTACGGTGAGCTTCTTCGTCTTGTGGCCCTTCGATTGGAACAAGAAGGTTGACAGGCTCACGAAGGGTGCCGATACTGGCCGTGCCTGACGATGGAGTAGGTCGTCTGCCGTCGGCGCACTCTCGCCCCGGCGGGCCGGGAAGAGGGCGGCAGGCAAGGCTTGCGGGCGGATCGGCATTAGGCCGGTCCGCGGCAAGGCTTGGGAAGGTACCGGTGGGAGGGACGGCCGATGATCAACCGGCGATTCCTGATCGTTAGCCTCGCCTCATGCGGCGCGCTGTTGCTAGCCGCATGTGGGACGTCAAGCAACAACAGCCCGAGCTCCCCGATCAGCGTCGGGATCACCGGGCCCTTCTCGGGACCGTACGCGGACCCTGGAAGTGCCATCCGGAACGCGGGGCAGCTCGCCATCGACGACATCAACGCCGCCGGCGGCATCAACGGCCGCAAGCTGCAGGCGCTGCCTGAGGACGACGCTTGCGACGCCCAGACGGGTGTGCAGGCGGCTCAAAAGTTGCTCAACGAGAGCATCGTCGCCATCGTGGGCGGCTACTGCTCGGGCGCATCGATCCCCGAGAGCGACACCCTACATCGCAACGGCGACCTCCCGTTCATCACAGCCGCATCCAGCAACCCCAAGTTCACCGAGCAGGGCTACGACAACGTCTTCCGCATGGTCAGCCGCGACGACGCGGAAGCGCCCGCGGACGTGAGCTTCATGAAGGACTGGCTCAAGGCCAACAAGATCGCGATCATGCACGACAACACCACGTATGCCAAAGGCGTCGCCGACTCGGCCAAGCAGGCCGCGCAGTCGAGCGGTATGACCGTGACGTACTTCGACGCGATCACGCCCGGCCAGAAGGACTACACCGCGGCCCTGGAGAAGGTCGCCACCGGCTCACCAGACGTTCTCTTCTACACGGGCTATTACCCCGAGTTCGGGTTGCTCGCCAAGGAGTACGTCGCATTGAACCCGGGGTACAAGCTGGACGGGGACTCCGCGACCGTCGACCCCAGCGTGATCAAAGTGGCCGGCACAGCGCTCAACTACCCGGGCATCACTTTCACCACCCTGCCGACAAGTGAGTTCATCCACAACGCCCAGAACGACGCGTTCACCAAGGAGTATCAGACGAAGTACGGGACCTCGCCTGGAGACTACTCGTCGTACGAGTACGACGGGATCATGGCGCTCGCGCAGGCACTGAAGAACAACGGCGGCAAGACCGACGCGAAGTCTCTCAACGCCGCCCTTCATGCCGTCAGCATCACAGCCGGCACCACCGGCCCAATCGCCTTCGATTCGAAGGGTGACCGGCCGGCGCCCTTGTTCCTGGCCGTCCACGCGACCGGGGACCCGCCGCAGTTCGTGCCCATAGCGATCCGCGTCGGCGGCACCTGGAAGGCATCGAGCTAGCTCGAACTCTCGGGACGCAGAATCACAGAGGGGCGCTCCGTGCGCCCCTCTTTTGTTCTTGCCGGCTTAGCCTGAGGCGACGGCTTCGAAGCCGCCCAGATACGCCTTCTGGACCCTCTCGTCTTTGGCCAGGGTCGCAGCGTCTCCCTCCAGCACGACGCTGCCCGTTTCGATGACGCAGGCGCGGTCGGCGATGGCAAGTGCCTGGCGAGCGTTCTGCTCCACGAGCAGCACCGCCGTGCCTCGGTTCGCCACCTCGCGCACGGTCTTCAACACGCTTCGAGAAAGAATCGGAGAAAGGCCGAGGGAGGGCTCGTCCAGCATCAGCACCTTTGGCTCCGACATCAACGCTCGGCCGATGGCGAGCATCTGCTGCTCGCCTCCCGAGAGGGTCCCGGCCAGCTGCGCGCGCCTTTCGGCCAGCCTTGGGAAGAGCTTGAAAACCTCGGCCTTGCGCGCCCGTATCAGGTCTCGATGGGACCGGACGATGTAGCCGCCGAGGTTGAGGTTCTCCTCGACGGTGAGGATGTTGAAGATGCGCCGGCCCTCCGGGACCTGGCTGAGTCCCATACCCACGATGACGTGCGCTTCCAGGCCGACGATGCTGCGACCCTCGAACGAGATCGTGCCAGACCGAGGGCGAAGGAGCCCGGAGATCGTGCGCAGGGTAGTAGACTTGCCCGCCCCGTTACCCCCCAGGATCGCCATGATCTGGCCGGGCTCGGCATCGAGCGAGATGCCCTTGAGGGCCTCGATGTTGCCGTAGAAGACGTGGAGGTCGCGGACCTCGAGCAGCGCCAAGGCTAGGCTCCCTTGGCCTCCGCCAGGCTCAGCTCATCCTCCTCACGCCCCAGGTAAGCCTCGATGACGCGCGGGTTCTGCTGGATGTCGGCCGGCTGCCCCATCGCGATGAGGCGTCCCTGGTCGAGAACAGCGATTCGGTCGGACACCCTCATGACCAGCGACATGTCGTGGTCGATCAAGACCACGGTGATGCCCAGGTCGTGGATCTTGCGGATGGTGCCGACCAGGGCAGCCTTCTCGATTGGATTCATCCCAGCCGCTGGTTCGTCGAAGAGCACGAGCTGCGGATGGGACGCCAGCGCGCGGGCGATTTCGACGCGCCTTTGGTCGGCGTACGAAAGCTCCGAGGCCAGCCGGCCGGCGGACGGCTCCAGGCCCACGAAACTGAGCCACCGGCGCGACTCTTGCAGTGCCTGCACCTCCTCTTTCCTTTCTCCTGGGGTGTGGAGCATCGCCTGCCAGGTCATGGCGCGGTGCCGAGGGTACAGGCCGGCCATGACGTTCTCGAAAACCGCCATCAGCTTGAACAGACGGATGCCCTGGAAGGTGCGGCCGATGCCTCTGGAGACGATGACGTGGGGACGCAACCCGACCACCGAGCGACCGTTGAACTCGATGCTCCCTTGCTTCGGTCTCTTGACCCCGGTGATGCAGTTGAAGACCGTCGTCTTGCCGGCTCCGTTGGGTCCGATGATGCTGAAGATCTCTCCACGCAGCACCTCGAAAGACAGGTCGTCCACAGCGCGCAAGCCGCCGAACTGCTGCACAAGGTTGCGGACCTTCAGCAGCACCTCGCCTGCGCCGGCTTCCGCGCTTCCCGGCTGCACCTGCTTGCGGCCCCGCGCCGCCACCTGCAATTGATGCTCCCGGAGGATCTCCTCCGACACGTCTTTGGCCTCGTCGTCTTTGAGACCGTAATAAGGCATTGGCTTGCGCCGGACCCGCGGCCACAAGCCCTGCGGCCGCGACAGCATCATGCGGATCAGGAGGATCGCGAAGATCAGAATCCGGTAGGTCGCAAACTGCCGGAGCAGTTCCGGCAAACCGACCACCACCAGGGCGCCGAGCAGCACGCCCGGCAGGCTGCCGGTGCCGCCGAGCACGACCACGATCAGGACCAGTACCGACAGCTGGAAAGTGAAGCTGGTGGGGTCGATCGTTCCGATGCGGGTTGCGAAAAAGGCGCCGGCGAGCCCCGCCCACATTCCGCCCATCACGTATGCGAGGAGCTTGAGCCGCAGCGTCGGCACTCCGACGGCCTCAGCCGCAGACTCGTCCTCGCGCATAGCGACCCAGCCGCGCCCGAGCCTCGAATGGTCGAGGTTCTGGGCGAAGATCATCGCGATCGCGAGCAGGCACAACGACACGACCAGGAAAGCAGCCTGCGTATTGAACTCATAGCCGAACGCGGACGGCCAGGGGATGTTCCAGATGCCGTTCGGGCCGCCCGCATAATCCCAGTTCGTGATCGCGATGCGGGTCATCTCGCCGAAGCCCAGCGTCACGATGGCGAGGTAGTCGCTGCGCAGCCTGAGCGTCGGGTAGCCGAGGATGGCGCCCGCGGTGCCCGTGAACAGCACCGCCAGCGGCAGGGTGGCGAAGAAATTCCAGTGCGCCTGCGTCATCAGGAGCGCGCTCGTATAGGCGCCGATGGCGAAGAATGCCGCGTAGCCGAGGTCGAGAAGCCCGGCGAACCCGACCACGATATTGAGGCCGAGCCCCAGCATCGCGTACGTGGCCACGCTGACGGCGACGGCGGTGATGTAGTTGTCGCCGTTGACGATCACCACGGCGCCGAGGATCGCCAGGAACACGATCACTCGCACCCAGAACGGAAACCGGGTCAGCTGCTCGCGCGACGACGCGAGCGCCCGTCCGATCCGTCGGTCCGCCAGCCGGCCGATCACATCCGCTCGGCCACGCGCTCTCCGAAGAGGCCGGTGGGCTTGACGACCAGGACCCCGATCAGGACCGCGAACACGACCACGTCCTCCCACTTGCCTGATATGTAGCCGGTGGTGTAGGCCTCGAGGAGACCGATCAAGAAACCTCCGGCCATGGCTCCGGGAATGTTGCCGATGCCGCCCAGGACGGCGGCCGTGAAGGCACGCAACCCGAGCAGGAACCCGAACGTGAACTGGATCTGGATGTAGTAGATGCCGAGCATCACACCCGAAGCCGCGGCCAGCATCGCGCCCAGCACGAAGGCCACGCGGATGATCGCGTCGACGTTTATGCCCATCAGACGAGCCGCATCATGGTCTTGCGCCAACGCCCGCATGGCGGTGCCGATCGTCGTGCGCTGCACGAACAGCACCAGGCCGCCCATCAGCAGCAGGCTGACCGCGACCAGGGCGGTCTGAACGTAGGTCACGTGCACCGGCCCGACGTAAAACCCGGTCGTCGGCAGCAGGTTGGGCGGGTAGGCATCGATGCTCGGTCCGTATAGCAGCAGGACGGTGTTCTGGAGGAGCAGGGACATGCCGAGGGCGGTGATCAAGATCGCCAGCAGCGAGCGGCGCAGCAGTGGCTTATAAGCGAACTGCAGGATGCCGAGGTTGATCACGGCCGTCCCGAGCATCGGGATGACGAAGGCCGCCACGACCGCCAGGTAGATGGGGAGGTGTTCGAATCCGAGCGAGACCAGCAGCGTCCAGCCCAGGAACGCCCCCACCATCGAGAGATCTCCCTGGGCGAAATTGATGAGGCGGATGATCCCATAGACGATCGTGTAGCCGAGCGCCACCAGGGCATAGAAGGAACCGACCGTGAGCCCGGTTATCGTGTACTCGAGGAAAGCGTGCATTTCCCTTAATCCCTTCGTCGACCAGACGACCGGGTTCCCCTCCTTCCCTTTTCCCCACGAACTCAGAGGCTTCGCCTTGAGTTCGCGAGGACCCCTGGGTGCCAGTTATCGTAAATGCGGAAGCTGGGCTGCGGACCGGGAATCAGGGCGCTCGGAGCGGTTCTGCGCGGTGAGCAAGAATAGCGTCGTGCAGAAGCGGCACTCGGTGCTGGCTCCGGACGGGACTCGCGTGCCCGGCGTGAAGTCCCGAATGGAGGAGGAGTTCCTGCTCGAGGCGCTGCGGTGGATGATGAAGTCCCGCCT
>DMCH01000105.1:6042-6939 GCA_003446775.1 Chloroflexota bacterium | reverse complement strand
TCGATCATCGGCTCCGCCATGGGAGTGGATCCCGCTCGAGATTGGATGGTGCCGCAGTATCGCGAGCTGATGGCCACCGTCCATCACGGTCTTCCGCTGGAAGTCATCTCGGCCCAGTACCTCGGCAAGATCGGACCCGCCCGGATTCCGGACGGAGTCAAGGTCTTGCCCACCCAGGTCTCCATCGCGGCCCAGCTGCCGCACGCGACGGGCCTCGCTTGGGGGCTGCGCCTCCGCGGCGAAGATGCGGTGGTGCTGACATACATCGGGGACGGGGGCTCGTCCGAGGGCGACTTCCATGAGGCCCTCAACCTGGCCGGCGTGACGAACGCGCCGGTGATCTTCTTCATGTCGAACAACCAGTGGGCGATTTCAACCTCGCGGCGCGTCCAGTCCGCCACCACGAGCTTCGCGCTGCGCGCGGCGGGCTATGGCTTCGAGGGCGTCGAGGTGGACGGCAATGATGTGATGGCCGTCTACGACGTCGTCGTCAGCGCGGTCGAGAAGGCTAGAGCGGGTGACGGCCCGACCCTCATCGAAGCTGTCACCTATCGCATGAGCTTCCACAACACCACCGACAACCCAGCGCGTTACCGCGACCCGGTGGAGTACGAGGAGGCCCGCGGGCGTGACCCCATCGAGCGCGTGCAGAAATACCTGGCGAGCCTTGGCCTCTGGGATCAGGACCGCGAAGCCAACCTGACCGTGGAGCTGCGCGGCGAGATCGACTCCGCCCTGGAGGCCGCTTTCGCAGCACCGCTCCCGACCCCCCGCGACCTCTTCGACAACATCTATGAGGACCCGCCTGATCGTGTCCTCCGGCAGCGCGCCCAGTTGCTCGACGGGCAGCAGTAGATGCCGGAGCGCAACATCGTCGAAGCGATCAACAACGCCCTC
>DMCH01000105.1:0-5735 GCA_003446775.1 Chloroflexota bacterium | reverse complement strand
GTGGAGCGATTCGGCGGCGCCCGGGTGGTCGACACTCCTCTCGCCGAGGCGAGCATCATCGGCGCATCCCTCGGCCTCGCCCTGGCCGGCATGGTGCCAGTGGCGGAGATACAGTTTCTCGGCTTTACCGCCCAGGGGTTCCACCAGATCGGTCCGCAGCTTGCGAAGTACCGCCAGCGCTCGCGCGGGCGGTACCACTGCCAGGTCACGATCCGGGCCCCGTTTGGAGGAGGCATCCGAAGTCCTGAGTTCCACTCCGACGCGGTCGAAGCGCATTTCGTCCAGACACCGGGGATCAAGATCGTGATGCCGTCCAATCCGTATGATGCGAAGGGCCTCCTCGTGGAGGCGATCCGCGACCCCGATCCGGTCCTCTTCTGCGAGCCAGACCGGTTGTACCGACTGGGCCGGTCGGAGGTGCCGGATGGCGCCTATACCGTGCCGTTTGGAAAGGCGTCGGTGGTGCGCGAGGGCGAGCACGTCACGCTCGTGGCGTGGAGCGCGGCCGTTGAACTTTGCCTCCGAGCGGCGAATCGCCTACAGGAGGAAGGCGTTTCGGCTTCTGTGCTGGATCTGCGCACCCTGGTGCCTCTCGACGTGGAGACGTTGTGCAGCGAGGTCGCGAAGACGGGTCGCTGCGTGGTCGTGCACGAGGCGCCGCTCTCGGCCGGCTTCGGGGCCGAGATCTCGGCCACCCTCATGGAACAGCTTTTCTACGACCTGGATGCCCCCGTGGCACGGGTCGCTGCGTACGACGTGCCCTTCCCGCCGGCCTCCCTCGAAGACTATTACCTGCCGTCGCTCGATCGGGTCCTGACGGCCGTGAGAAAGACGCTGGAGAGCTGAGCGGGGTCCTCCGCCCCGAGTACCAATCACCCGGTCCGGTTCAATATCGTCTTGGTTGAGGGTAGCCGGGGCGCCTTCAAGACTGCTCGACCTGTGGCAGGATGGAGCGTTCGAGTTGATCGCCTGCCCACAGCTTGTGGGCGAAGTTCGCAAGGCGCTGCTGTACCCAAGAATCTTGCGTCGTTACGGCATCACTCAAGATGAGTTTGATGAATTCTGCCGGCGGATCGAGCAGTTCATTGGCGGGGCGATCTTTGGCGGCCTTGGAGGCGTTCTGTCGGGACGTCAGTCTTGCTCGCCGGCGCCGGCCCTGCAAGCGCGACGCAGCGCGGGAGCCGCCGTCGAGCTCTTCCCGAGGCAGCGTCCGCGCCTCGCGGAGCTCGTCAGTATCTCGAGCGATCCCGCCCTATCAACGCTTTTTGGATCACGGCCGAACGCTTTCGATCGACGCCGCGGTAGCGATGGCTCTCGCGCAGCGCGCCTGGCGTAGTCCGTTCAAGTCGCAATGACAGAAGGGCCGAGCCTCAGCGCGCGGGTCGTCGCATCGAGCAGGGCGATCGAATCCCAGCAGCCGGTCGGGATGCGAGTTTGCAGCGATCCTTACGCGCGCTGTTTTCTTCGCGGCCGGCTCTACCTGATCGGCGAGGCGCGCGTGCCAGAGCATGTCGGCGTCTGGCTTCAGCGGCGGTTCGCGCCCGGTTTTCACGACTACTTCGTCGCCCGGACCCGATTCATCGATGATGCGCTGACATCCGCCGTCGGCGACGGCGTCACGCAGGTCGTGATCCTCGGTGCCGGCTACGACTCCCGGGCCTATCGGATACCAGCGTTGAGGGCGATCAAAGTGGTGGAGGTCGATCAGCCGGCAACGCAGCAGGACAAGATCGCCCGGGTCCGGGTGTGCATCGGCGAGACGCCGCATGTCGCGTTCGTGCCGATCGACTTCACTACACAATCGCTGGCCGGTGCCCTCACCGCGGAGACATATGACCGCACCGCGCGCACCTTCTTCCTGTGGGAAGGCGTCACGCCCTACATCGACGCGTTCGCCGTCGATGCGACGCTCGCCTTCATCCGGGAATCATCCGGCTCAGGCAGCATCGCAGTCTTCGACTACCTGGACGAAGAAGCGCTCCTTGGCCGTTCGTCCCATCGCGCGGTCACCGCATGGGTCTCACGGACCAGACGCACGCGGGAGCCGGTCCGGTTCGGCATCGATCCTTCACAGATCGGCAAATTCGTTGGAGAGCGGGGGTTGAAGCCGACCGCTCACGCCGCTGCTGCCGACTTGAACGAGCGCTACTTCAAGCCATTCCATGGGCACCGAGCGGTGACCCCGGCATTTGCCATTGCTCAGGTCCAGGTGCCGTAGTCCCCGGACAGCCCTCCTGATCTACCGAGAGCAGTTCAGCCGCCTCTTCGCTCTGCCGAGTTCGAACACGGAGGCTGGAGCGGGACACGGGAGACTATAGCTCGAAGGCTGCTCCGGCGCCTTTGGCCACGGCTGCTCGGTAGACGAGCCCCGCCGCGGCGAGGTCTTCGACGGCATGCCCCATCGATTTGTAGACGGTGATCTCCCCTCGCGACCGCCGACCTGGGCGCGTCCCGAGGAGAACCTCGCCCAACTCTGCCGCCTGTTCGGCATCCATCCCGACCAGCTCCGCGCAGCCTACCGGCGCCGGCTGAAAGGCGACGGCGCGGGACTCAATAAACAGGGTCGCACTCTCGGCGAGCTCACGATCCAGCTCCCCGCCCGGCGGCGCGAAGCCGACCGAGGAGACATGGGTGCCGGGGCTCACCCACGAGCGCTGGATCACCGGCACGACCGAGCTGGTGCAGAGCGCGACCACGTCAGCGCCGCGGACGGCCGCCTCGCCGTTGGCGACGGCATGTGCTCTGGGATCGAGCTCGGCCAGGCGCTGCGCGCTCTCGGCCGTCCGGGAAGCGATGCGGATCTCCTCGGAATCTCTGACCCGCGGCAAGATCTCGAGGTGAGCATGGCCCTGCACGCCCGCGCCAAGGATCGCAAGCACCCGAGCGTCCTTTCGAGCCAGATGCCGGGCGGACAGCGCCGCCGCGCCGGCGGTGCGGATCGCCGTGATGCGTGTCCCATCCATCACCGCCAGCGGCGAGCCGGTGGCCGGATCGAAGAGCGCGATGAGCGCCTGGTGGGACGGCAGTCCGAGCAGGTGGTTTTCGGGGAAGCCCGTGACCAGCTTGACGCCGAGTCCCAGGCCCGCCGCGTATCCAGGCATCGATTGGAGGAAGCCTTGAGCTTCCGCATTCACGGCCGCGCGGGGTGCGATGTCGACCCGGCCGGAGCTCAGCGCACGGAATCCTTCCTCCAGGGCGTCCAGGAGCCGGTCCAGGTCGAGCAGCTCGCGCACATCGGCCTGGCTCAACATCAGCACCTTCATCCCGGCTGTACCCTAGCCCGCGAGACGATGGAAGCGCTGGCGGCGTGAAAGTGCTGGTCGTCGGCGCCGGGCTGTCGGGCCTGGTCGCCGCCACGGAAATACAATCCGCCGGCCATGAGGTGGTGGTGCTGGAGGCGCGCGACCGTGTTGGAGGTCGGGTCTTCACCTTGCGTGAGGGGTTCGTGGACGGCCAGTTCGCGGACGTTGGGGCCGAGATCATCTACCACGGGCAGAACAACATCGCCGGCCTCTGTGAAAGGTACGAGCTGGAGCTCACCGAACAGTTCAGCCTCGGGACCGACGTTCCCGACCTCATCTTCGGCGGCCGGCGCCTCGAACGCGACGCAGCCGCCGAGCTGGTCACCGAGCTGCGGGTGGCTATTCGCCACACCCGCCCGGGTCACTACGAGTCTGTGGCCCAGTGGCTGCGGCGGGCGCGCGTCTCCCAGCCGGCGGAGCTGCTCCTGGCCGCGATCGCCCAATCCACACCCGCGGCCCCGCTCCGGATTGCCGACGCAGAAGAGCTGAACGTCGAGCTCTCCTGGGGCGAGGGCTATCGAAAGATCAAGGGCGGCAATGACCGGCTGCCCCGAGCTCTGGCGAGCAAGGTCGACGTGCGCCTCAACCAGCCGGTGCGGGTTGTCGGCTGGAGCGCGACAGGTGTGACCGTCGAGACTGACCACGAGACGTTTCACTCCGACCGTGTGGTGGTGACCGTGCCGGGGCCGTTGGTTTCGGAGCTGGGCTTCGCCCCTGTCCTACCGGCCGATAAGGTCAGGGCGTTGTTGCAGCTGCGGTATGGCAATGCGACCAGGCTCGTGGTGCAGTACTCGGAACGCGACCTCATCAAGCAAGCCATCGGCTCGGGCTGTTTCACTGATCGGATGCCCGGCTTTGTCATGGAGCAGTCTGTCCATCAGGGCGGCGATAAGATCGTTGTCTCCGGCTTGGCCGCGGGCGATGCCGAGCCTTCAGGACTGATGGACGAGGAGATCTTGGACCAGGTCGATGCGACCATGAGCTCGGTGGTGGGACGGCCGATCAAGCGCCTGTTCGGCTCGGTCAAGAGCTGGACCCACGACCCCTGGTCGCGCGCGGTGGTCCGAGCCCCGATCGGCGACCAGCGAGATTCGGTGCTGCCGCTGATTGCCGCCCCGCTGGGTGGACGGCTGTTCTTTGCCGGTGAGCACACCGACAACCGGGTGGGCCCCGGCGGTATGGAGGGTGCCATCAAGTCGGGTTACCGCGTCGCGCGCGAAGTGATGTCTGAGGCTTAGGGGTCATGGAAGATCGCGAGTTCCTGATGATCCCAGGGCCTGTGTCCGTAGACGACGAGATCCTGGAAGCGCTCGCGCTGCCCGTCCGCGCGCATTACGGAGACGACTGGACCCGACTTTACAAACACGCTGCGTCGAGCATGCGCGAGGTGTTCAAGACAAGCGGCGATGTCCACCTGGTCTTCGGGTCGGGCATGGCCGGAGTCGAGATGTGCATCGCCAGCGTGCTCTCGCCGGGCGACGAAGTCTTGATCCCCAGCAACGGGCTCTTCGGCGATCGAATGGTCGAGGTCGCAACCGCCAATCGACTTCAGGTCCACACTTTCCACCCGGGCCTTGCAGAGGCCATCACGGCCGCTCAGGTCCGGGCAGCGCTCGCCGAGCACCCCGGGGTCCGCGCCGTGTGCATAGTCCACCACGAGACTTCGGTCGGCATCCTCAACGAGGTGGAGGGGATCTGCCGTGCCGCGCGCGAGCACGGGGCGCTGGCGATCGTCGACGGGATCTCGTCCGTCGCGGGCGTGCCGTTCGAGATGGACGCCTGGGGCGCCGATCTCTGCGTCACAGTCGCCAACAAGTGCATCGGCGGGGCGATTGGTGTGGCGCCGGTCGCCGCCGGTCCCCGCGCTCTCGCGGCCCTTGACGACGGCCGCCCCAAGGCGGCGGGCTGGTACCTGAACCTGGCCACCTGGCGGCGCTACACCGAGCTTTGGGGCGACTGGCACCCGCACCCGACGACGATACCGACGAATGTCATCGAAGCCTTCGATCTTGCGCTCATCCGGCTGCTGGAGGAGGGCGTGGACAACCGGTGCCGGCGGCTGGCGGCGGCGCGTGACCGCGTCCGCGACGGCCTTGAGGAGATGGGGTTCGAGATGCTCGCGCCGATAAGCGTGGCCTCGCCGGTGACGACGGCCGCCTTCGGGCTGCCGGGCATGGACGTGAGCGACTACCTCGAATGGCTGCTGAAGAATCACCGCATCCGCATCGGCGGCGGGCTGGGTGAGCTCCGAGGCCGCCTCTTCCGGGTCGGCCACATGGGCCGGGCGGCCGAGCCCGAGGCCATCGATCGCTACCTGCGCGCCACGGCGGATTACGTCGAAAATGCCGGCCTGACTGGCGCAGGCCGGAAGGGATGACGCCTGTTCTACGATTCGGTGGGCGTCGACCGGACACATGCACGGGAGGGGGCGAA
>DMCH01000128.1:23481-23720 GCA_003446775.1 Chloroflexota bacterium | reverse complement strand
TCGCCGATGACGACGAACCTGGTGTCGGGTCCGATCTCGAATGGCTCGAGGCCGCTGAACTTCGCCCGCCCGACGCGCTTGGGGACCTGGCGGGGCGGGATGCCGGCCACTGCTTTGCGAATCTGGCGGATGTGATCAGGAGTGGTGCCGCAGCAGCCCCCGGCGGCATTGAGGAACCCGCTGGTGGCGAACTCACGCAGCAGCCGGCTCGTGATCGGCGGGTCCTCGTCGAAACCGCC
>DMCH01000128.1:17371-23186 GCA_003446775.1 Chloroflexota bacterium | reverse complement strand
GGGCGCATCTCGGTGGCGCCCAGCGAGCAGTTGATGCCGGCGGCAAAGGGGTCGGCGTGCTCGATCGAGTTCCACCAGGCTTCGACGGTCTGGCCGGAGAGGTTGCGTCCGCTCCGATCGACGATCGTGACCGAGATGAAGAGGGGCAGCTCCGGCGCCACCTCTTTAACGGCCGCGATCGCGGCCTTGGCGTTGAGGGTGTCGAAGATCGTCTCGATCAAAAGGAAGTCGACGCCTCCGTCGCGCAGCCCGCGCGCGGCCACGGCGTAGCCGTCACGAAGCTGGTCGAATGTGACGGCGCGATACGCGGGATCGTCGACATCCGGCGAAAGCGAAAGGGTGACGTTGGTGGGGCCGAGCGAGCCGGCCACGAACCTGTTCTCGTATGCGTCAACGGCCGACCGCGCCAGCCGCGCGCCCGCGACGTTGATCTCGTAGGTCAGGTCCTCGAGCCCATAGTCCGCCTGCGAGACCGGGGTCGCCGTGAATGTGTTCGTCGTGATCAGGTCGGCGCCTGCCTCCAGGTACTCGCGGTGGATGCGGCTGACCACGTCCGGTCGCGACAGGTTGAGGATGTCGACGTTGTTCTTGAGCAGCTTGGGGTGGTCGCGGAACCGCTCGCCCCGCCAGTCCTCTTCGGTCAAGCCCTGCTTCTGCAGCAGCACGCCAATCGACCCGTCGAAGATCACGATCCGCTGCTTGAACAGCCGATCGAGACGCTCGCGGATGGAGGAGGGTGCGGAGGTGGCGGTCGCCATTTGGACCCCTAAGAGTACGAGGAGCGCCTACGGGGGCACGACCCAGACGGCCGGATCGCCGTTGGGATCTCGCGCGTACACCGTGGCCGACGCACGGACGTCCGGCGGCAGGTCGTTGAGGTTCAACGCGGCCAGGCCGAAGCCGGGCGGGGCCTGTGAGCCTGGCGCGAGGATTGGAACGGTGGGCCCGTCGAGGAAGCGCACGGCTTGTGCGTCATACGGGTTGACGATCACCACAGTGTTCGGCTGGGCGCCGGCCGCAGCCAGCGCCACGGTGTGGAAGTCGAAAGCCGCGTATCGCTCGGAGAGGGGCCGGAAGGCGAATGCCAGAGCGGCGTAAACGCAGGTGAGCATGATTGCGACGGCGCACGCGGCGGCGGCGGCGGCCGCATAGCCGCGTCCCGCGCGGCGCCCCAGCCGCACCGCCTCGACCACGCCGACCCCGACCAGCGCGGCGACGTACGGGGCGAGGGCGAGGCTCCTCTGCAGGTGGGGCGCGCCGCCCTCTACCGCGTACAGGGGCGGTAACAGATAGACGCCCAGCCCGATCAGCACCAGCGCGGACACGCGGTCCCGGCGCTCACGGACCAGGCGCCACAGGCCAAGAGCCGCCAGCAGAGGCAGAGGCCACAGCAGCACCGGAAGGCCGGAAATGTCGTGACGCGGGTTGGGATCGCCGGCGACGAAGAACATGCCCAGCGTCTGGAGGCTGTGTGTGAGCAGGGTCGTGTGAGGCATGCCGGGACTGACCGGCGACACGCCCGCGATGCGTCCGAAATAGTTGAGCGGGTCGGTGACCATGGTCCACAGGTAGGGTGCCGCGGCCACTACGTATCCGAATACGAACCAGAACCGGCCGGCCCATAGGCTGTCGAAGAGCGGGCGATCGACGCGTCTGAGCCACAGCAGCCAGGCCGCAACCAGCAGGGGAGTCAACTTCAGAGGCTGGTACGTCCACAACCCGGCTCCCGCCGCAAAGCCGGCGAGAAACGCAAAGCGCCGGCCCGGGCGGTCAGACCACACCAGCAGGGCGGCCGCAGCGAGCCCTGCAAATGGGACCGTCAGGCCGTTGCGCAGTCCCAGAACCGAAGTCGCGATGAGCCAAGGCGACCCCGCCATCCATGCGATTCCGGCCAGGGCGGCGACAACGCCATATCTCCGCAGCAGCGGCCACGCGGCCGCGATCCCCGCCAGCCCGACCAGAGTCGAGGTGGCGCGGATGCCGACCACCGTTGGCCCCGTGAAGAAGTGAAATGTGATCGCGACCAGATATGCAAAGAGGGCTTCCCGCCCTCCGTTCTCGTCGATGAATACCGGCCGGTAGGCCGGATCAGCCAGGATGCGAAGCGCTGAGATCCCCTCGGAGGCCTCATCGGGATAGAGCCCGCCGGGCTGCCCGTGGAGCAGCGGCACCAGCCTGGCTGCCGCGGCGCAGGCCAGGACGGCGAGCACTGCTGCGGCCAGCAGCAACCGCGTTGGAAGGCGAGACTGCGCAATCAAGGCCACCTCAGAATCCCTGGAGAATAGGGCCGACGTGGATAACCCTGTCGTGCGGAGCGCCTATGCGCGCGGCGTCGTGCTGCTGACTGCGGTCGGCCTGGCGGTGCGCGTTCTCTGGCTGAACCACGAACCGATCTGGCGTGACGAAGCCTTCACAGCCGTGGTCGAGCAGCGCGGCATCGCGGGGATGCTCGACGCGATTCACAACGACTCAGCGCCGCCGCTCAGCTACTTGCTGACCCACATCTCGATTTCTTTCCTGGGGCAGACCCCGACGGCGCTCCGCTTGACATCGGCGATCGCGGGCACGCTGATCGTTCCGGTTGGAGCTGCTCTGGGACGGCGCTGCGCCGGCGACCGAGGTGGGTTGTGGGCCGCCGCGATATTCGCACTCGTGCCGGCGCTCGTGATGAGTGGTCGCGACGCGCGCATGTACGCGATGGCAACGACCCTGGTGGCGGTCTCGACGCTGGCGTTGTGGCGGGCAGCCGAGCGCGGCACGGCGCTGCGGTGGGCGGTCTATGGGGTGGCTATGCTGCTCGGGCTCTACACCCAGTACTTCGTGATTCTCGCGATTCCCGCGCAGCTCATCGCCCTTCGACTGGCGCTGCACTCGCCCTGGCGGACGGTGGCCACGGCAGCCGGCGTGTCGGGGCTGGCATTGGCCGCGCTGGTCCCGTGGCTCGTGTACGCGGCGCCCCAGTTCAGGCATGCCGAGACCCCTTTCTGGATTCCGCCCTTGAACGTGATCAGCGTCAGTGGCACGCTGGCCCAGTTCCTGTCCGGGCCTGCGATCGAACCGGGCACCGTGGGCAAGCTCGCGATTCAGGCCGTCCAGCTCCTGGCGGTCGTGGCCGGATTGGTGTGCGCGTTCATTTTGCTTCGGGCTCGCAAGCGCCTTGACGGCGCTTTCGGTTTCATCGCCCTGTGCGGCGCCGTGCCGGTGGGCTTGCTCGCCGCCGCCAGCATCTGGCACCCGATCCTCGAGGCGCGGTACGCCGGCGTCCTGTGGGGGCCGCTCTTCGCTCTGCTGGCGGTCGGGATCGCCGGACTGAATCGACTGTTCATCCGGGTGCTCGTGGTGATTGCGCTCGTAGCGCCCACGGCCGCGTTCTCGGTCGCGATCACGCACCCCGACACGCCCGCCCTGACGGCATACCTCGAGCCGCGCTTCAATGAGAACGATTTCATCTGGGCGTCGGCCGGGGACTATCTCCTCCTTCTTTATTACGGTGATGCGGACGAGCGTGCTCATACGCAGGTGGTGGCCCACCACATCGCCTGGTTTTGGGGCACGGCTGCGTACCCACCCAACGCGCTCACGCCGGACTTTCCGGCGAGCACGATCCAGCAGGGAGGCACCATTTACTGGGTGGACGATGCCGGCCATAAGCTGCCGGTCCCGCCGTCCGGGTACGACCTGCGCCGCTACGACTGCTTCAACACGATCTGCGTCGCCACCTTCTCGCCGAGTCCGCCATGATTGGAAAAATGGCCGATCCTCGACTGTCCGTGGTGGTGCTCGTCTACAACGAATCCGAGAGCATCGAGCCGCTGCACGACGAGCTCAAGGGGGTTCTCGAGGGACTTGATGTCTCGTACGAGATCGTCTACATCGACGACGGCAGCCGCGACGGCGGCACCGAGAAGATGGCCCAGCTCGCGCTCCACGACTCCCACGTGCGGGTGGTCAGCTTCCGCCGCAACTTCGGCCAGACCGCCGCCGTGCAGGCCGGGATCGACAACAGCCGCGGGGAGATCGTCGTCTTCATGGATGGCGACATGCAGAACGACCCGCACGACATCCCCCGGCTGCTCGACCTGATAGACGAGGGGTATGACGTGGTCAGTGGCTGGCGCCGGGACCGCAAGGACGACGCCTCTCGGGTGCTGCCCTCGAAGATCGCCAACTGGATCATCGCCCGCGTCACGCGCGTTCCGCTGAACGATTTCGGGTGCACGCTCAAGGCTTACCGCCGCGAGGTGATCCAGGACGTGAAGCTCTACGGCGAGATGCATCGCTTCATCCCGGTGTACGCGTCGTGGGTGGGCGCTCGCATCACCGAGCTGCCGGTCAATCATCGGCAGAGAGTGTTCGGGCGCTCGAAGTACTCGCTCGCGCGCACCTCACGCGTGCTCCTGGACCTGGTCACCGTCAAGCTCCTGGGCAGCTACTCGACCAAACCCATCTACTTCTTTGGCTTCGCCGCCTTCGGCCTGTGGGCGCTCGCGCTGGTCTTCGCGGCCGTCGTCATCATCCAGAAGCTCCTGCCGCCGTATCCGTACGCGCACAACAACCCGCTTCTGCTGCTCGCAGTCTTCCTGGCGATCGTGGGCGTGCAGTTCATCCTGATGGGCTTGCTGGCCGAGCTCTCGATACGGACGTATCACGAGTCGCAGGGCAAGTCCGTGTATGTCGTGCGCGAGGTGATCGAGGGCGGCAAGGGCAGCTCACGCCCCGCTCCCCAACCCTCTCCCCGAAGGGTAGAGGGGGTCAAGGCGACGAATGGGAGACCGGCGGTCCGCACTCGTAGCAAATAGATGTGCGGGATCTGCGGGGTCGCCGGCGGCGAACCGGCCGAGGGCCGCGAGCTGGTCGGACGCATGTGCGCGGCCATGGTCCACCGAGGTCCGGATGACTACGGGAGCGTCCACCTCGACGTCGTGACCCTCGGTATGCGCCGCCTCTCGATCATCGACGTCGAGGGTGGCCACCAGCCCATCCACAACGAGGACTCGAAGGTCTGGGTCGTGCAGAACGGTGAGATCTACAACCATCTCGAGTTGCGCAAGCTGCTGGCGGCGGCCGGCCATTCGTTCACCACCCAGTCCGACACCGAGGTGCTCGTTCACGGTTACGAGGAGTGGGGAGAGGCGGTCGTCGAGCGCTTGAACGGGATGTTCGCGTTCGCGGTGCTCGACCTTCGGCGGGGGCGGGTGTTGCTGGCTCGCGACCGCATGGGCATCAAGCCGCTGCACTACGCCGTCGACGGCCGCCGGCTCGTGTTCGCCTCCGAGCTGAAGGCGCTGCTTTGCGACCCTGGCTTACGAAGAGAGCTCGACCCCGTCGCCCTCGACGAGTACCTCGCCCTGGAGTACGTGCCCTCTCCGCGCAGCATCGTGCGAGGCATCAGCAAGCTCCCGCCCGCCCACACGCTGGAGTGGTGGCTGGGCAGCGGCATCCATCGGCTTCACCGCTACTGGTCTCCGACGCTCGGCGAGGAGGGAGCCGGGTCGCGGAGGCCCCGCCTCGAGGAGCGTTGCGAAGAGCTGCGCGCCGTGCTCCGCGAGTCGGTGCGCAAGGAGCTCATCAGCGATGTCCCGCTCGGCGTGTTCCTTTCGGGCGGGATCGACTCCAGCGCTGTGACCGCGATGATGTCCCAGGTGGGCGGCGACGTGAAGAGCTTCTCGGTCGGATTTGCCGAGCGCTCATTCGACGAATCGCGTTATGCGCGCCAGGTGGCCAAGCATCTCGGCACCGACCACCACGAGCTGACTCTCGAGCCCTCGATGCTGCTCGACCTCATCCCGAAGCTCCCGCTCCTGCTCGACGAGCC
>DMCH01000128.1:6150-17037 GCA_003446775.1 Chloroflexota bacterium | reverse complement strand
GTCAAGGTCGCGCTGGGCGGAGACGGTGGCGACGAGCTGTTTGCGGGCTATCCCACCGTGCAGGCGCACCGCCTCGCGGGCTACTACAACCGCACCCCACGACTGCTCCGCCGGGGTCTCATCGAGCCCGTCGTGCGCCGGCTCCCCGTGTCGCGCGACAACTTGAGCTTCGACTTCCGCGCCAAGCGGTTTGTCAGCAGCGCCTCGCATCCCCTGCCCGAGCGGCACCGGCGCTGGATGGGGTCGTTCGTGGCCGAGGAGCGGACGGCGCTGCTTTCGGCAGAGATGCGCGATCAGCTGGCGTCAATTGCCAACGTGCCGCTCGCCGAGCATGACGGCGTGGGGGCGCGCGAACCCCTCAACCAGGTCCTGCTCATGGACATGCGGCTGTATCTCGAGAACGACATCCTGGTCAAGCTGGACCGTGCCAGCATGATGGCCTCGCTCGAGGGCCGCGTACCGCTGCTCAACAACGACTTCGTCGAGTACGCGACTCGCCTTCCTCTGGACATGAAGCTGCGCGGCCTTCGCTCGAAGTTCCTTTTCAAGCGGGCACTGCGTGGGCTGCTTCCCGGCAGCATCCTCAACCGACCGAAGAAGGGATTCGGGATCCCGGTCGCCAATTGGTTTCGCGGTCCGCTCAAGGAGCAGATGCTTTCGGTGCTGTCGCCCGAGCGGGTCGCGCGCAAGGGTCTCTTCGATCCGGCGGCGGTGGCGGCATTGGTCGGCGATCACCTGTCAGGCCGGCGCGACAACCGCAAGCAACTCTGGACGCTGTTCGTCTTCGAGCTGTGGCACGACGGCTATCTCAGCCGGAGCTGACCCGCCACCAAACTTCGACCCCCCCGTCCGCGACAGGCGCAGTGGCTTCGACCTGGGTCAGGAAGTCGACGATGGCGGCGTGCCCGGGAGACGGGCCGGCGACGATGGTCGTGACGCCGAACGTCTCCAGGTCGGCGAGCGCCCGCGCGCGCACGTCGGGCGTCACCGTCAGCGCCCGCCCGGCATCGAGCCCATCAAGGGCCGATTGCAGGAATGACGGATGCGGGCCGAGATACGGCCCCGGGGTGAAGGCGTCGCCTTCCGGCATCTTGAAGCGGTAGTTCGCCACCGCCTGCCAGTACATGGCGTCGGTCGATTGCTTGCTCGAGAACGGGGTGATGAGCACGACGGCTCCCGGGATGATCCTCTCGACGTCGCCTCCGGGCCGGAAGAACGCTGGCGCGATGGCGGGTGCGCTTGGATACGGAACGGAGGGGGAGATGGCTAACAGCCCCGCGAACAGCAGGAAGCCGGTCGTAAATCGCCTCGCCGGCGTGCGGGCGATGGCGAATGCTCCCGCGGCGACGATGCCGACGCCGAGAAACGCGATCGCCATCAGCCGCGCGGGCAGCGCGCTCCCCACCAGCGGCAGCTGCGCCACGGCCGCCCATGGCAGCCAGATCGGTGTGACGTTTCCGTTCACGTGGAGGTGGGGGCCGAGCGACAGCACGGCCACGATGAGCGTCATCAAGCCGATCCAGCGAATAGCCGGCCTGCGCCATCCCGCTACAAGGCCCGCGGCAAAGAGCGCCAGCAAAGGCAGGCCGATGTAGGCGCCGTTCTCGGTGACGTTGCCTGTGAAGTTGATCAGCCGCGATGGGATGACGAAGGCCAGCAGGTCGCTGACGTAGACATCAGGCTGCTGCACGTTTCCGGACACGCGCTGCGGCCCCAGGAATTGGAAGGCGAGCGGGTACGCGGCAACGATCGCGAAGGCGAGAAGCGCAGCGCCGGCTGCCTTGAGTACGTAAGGCAGCGCCGGCCGGACCTCGTCGCGATGCAGCAGCGCCAGCAGAGCGACGCCGATGGCGCCGATCAGCGCCGTCATCGCGAGCAGCTCCTCCCCGGTCAGAAGCTGAAATGCGGCGGTCACTCCTGCGAGCGCGCCCGCAGCCACCGGACGCATGCGGCAGCGCACGAAAATCTCGTGTCCGAGGATGAGCGCGACGGGCGGGAACAGAGACACCACCACGTGGGGATGGCCCAACGCCTGCGCGACCAGGGCGGGGCTGAACCCGTAGATGAGCCCGGCCGCCAGGCACATGACCTGGTGGTTGATGAAGCGCCGGGCGGCCAGGAACCCAAGCCAGGCGGAGAGCGCGACGCCGGCCGTGATCAGCGCGTTGTAGGCGACGACGGGACCGAATAGAGCCGTGATGGGCCAGAGCACGAGTGCCGGGAAGATCGTCGACGTGTTCCACATGAGGTTCACGCCTGGCGGATAAGAGAGGTAGTCGGTGAACAGCGGGTTGTGCCCCTGGGCGAGCTCGTGCGGGATCCAGCCGAGATACCAGATGAACAGCCCGGGATCCTTCGGGCTGCCGATCCACGAACCAGTCGGATCGACCCATGTGCTCGAGAAGACGGCCACCGCCACGACCGTGTAGGCGATCAGCGCAATCCAGACCAACCGAGTCCGCGAGGCCATCTAACGGATTTTCGGCGGTTCGCGAGGAATGGGTCTTGACACCTAGCGCAGGCTATGCATACTAGGCATGCATACTGTGTATGTAAGAGAGCGGGTTGTCGCTTAAGTACGGCGTGATGGGGCTCCTGGCGGAGGAGCCGCTGCACGGCTATGAGGTGAAAAACCGGTTTGAGGCGATGCTGGGTGGGACCTGGGAAGTCAATATCGGCCAGATCTACACGACCCTCCAGCGCCTCGAGCGCGATGGCCTCGTCCGCCCGATGGGGGCTCGCGGCGATCGCGGAAAGCTGCTTTACGAACTTTCGCCCGATGGCAAGAAGGCGCTCGACGAGTGGCTCGCCCAGCCTGACTCCGGGCCGCAGCAGCTGCACGAGGACATCTACGTGAAGCTCCTGTTGGCGACTCGCCTGGCGAATGGCGACCTGGCCCAGCTGTTGGGCCGCCAGAAGCGCGCTTACCTGCAGCGACTGCGTGACTTGAACCGGCTGGAAGAACGGGCACGCCGTGACGGTCGCATCGACCTGGCGCGGCTCGTCCGCGGCGCATTACTTCACACGGAGGCAGATTTGAAATGGGTGGACGAGCTAACGGCAGACGCGCATGGTGGGAAGACGGAATGAGCGAGCTCGTCCGGCTCACGGACATCACGAAGGTCTACCAGGGCGGGATCACCGGCGCCCTCAACGGTGTTTCGGTCACCGTGGAGCGGGGCGAGTTCACCGCGATCATGGGGCCCTCGGGCAGCGGCAAGTCCACGCTGCTCAACCTGGTCGCGGGATTGGATCGCCCGACTTCCGGCAGCGTGGAGGTCGGAGGCACCGACCTCGGCAAGCTCGGTGAGGCGGGGCTGGCCAGGTTCCGGCGCGACCACATCGGCTTCGTGTTCCAGTTCTTCCACCTGCTGCCGAACCTGACCGCCCTCGAGAACGTCCTCATCCCGGCACAGCTCAAAGGCACCGTGGTGCCTGGCCGGGCGCGGGAGCTGCTGGACCTGCTCGGCATCAAAGAGGTCGCGGACAAATATCCAGCGCGACTGAGCGGCGGCCAGCAGCAGCGCGTCGCGATCGCGCGCGCCCTCATCAACAATCCCACCCTTCTGCTCGCCGACGAACCCACCGGAGCGCTCGACATGCACAGCGGCGAGCAGGTGATGGAGCTCCTAGGCCGGCTTCACCGAGACGGCCAGACGATTCTCCTGGTCACCCACGACGCCAAGCTTGCGACGCGGCATGCCGCGCGAGTGCTCAGCGTGCTGGATGGGAAGATCGTCGACGACGCGCGCCTCGAGAGCCCGGAGCGGACCGCCTCCGAGGTGATCCGCGTCCGCAGCGAGGAGGCGTCGCGATGACTGCCGTCATCGTCAAAGCCCTGGCTGACCTGCGCCGGCGGCGCCTGCAGGCCGCCGTCATCTTCCTGACCGTGTTGCTGGCGAGCGCGACCGGGACCATGGCACTGACCTTGTCGTCGCAGACCCGTGATCCATACCAGGCCGCGTTCGAAGCGCAGAAAGGCGCGCACCTGCAGGTCCTGTTCAAAGGCACAACCGACCCGCAGCTCCTGGCGACCACGCCGGCTCTCATCGGCGCCTCCTCGTTCGGGGGTCCCTACCCCGCCACCGACCTCCAATTCAAGTCCGGGGACCGGAAGTTCTACATGACCACCATCGGCCGGGACACCGCCGGTGGCGAGGTCGAGGTGCTCAACATCACCTCTGGACGCTGGGCGCGTGCCAACGACGAGATCGTGCTGACCCGGTCCTTCTCGGAGCTCAACCACATCTCCGTAGGCGACCACGTCAAGGTCACCAGCGTCCGGGAAACGCCGACGCTGACCGTGGTGGGCCAGGTCGTGGACATCGATGAGGGAAGCGCCGACCTCAGCAGCCAGCATGCGTGGATCCTGCAGGCCGCAGTGCCGGCGCTGACAACGCCGGCCTCGTCCACCTACGTGATGGACTACCGCTTCCCCGGTGATCCCACCAGCGCCCAGCTGCGCGGCTATGTCGATCAGCTGAGGGCGAGTCTGCCAGCAGGAAGCGTCACGGCATCCGTGAACTACTTCACCATCCGAAGCGCCTTCAACATCACTAACCAAATCGTCACCGGCGTTCTCACTGCCTTCAGCATCTTCGCTCTGGCAGCGACGATTGCGATCGTCGCCACCCTCGTCACCGGAATCGTGATCTCGGCCTACCGAGAGATCGGGATTATGAAGGCCGTCGGTTTCACACCGGCCGGCGTTGTGGGTGTCTTCGCGCTTCAGATCATCATTCCCGCCCTGGCCGCTTGTCTGCTCGGCATCCCGGCAGGCACGCTCGCAAGCCAGCCTCTGCTGGCGAACAGTTCCCACGCGCTCGGACTGGCCTATGTGCCCACGTTCTCCATCGGCCTCGACCTGGTCCTGCTTGCCGCCGGGCTGCTGGTGGTCTCGGTGGCCGCGACACTGCCCGCCCTCCGCGCCGGTCTGCTCAAGCCGATCACGGCCATCACCAACGCCACCGCCCCTCGGACCGCCAGCGGTCGCCGGCTGCGGGGCTCAGCTGCTCGCCTCCGGCTGCCGCGACCCTTGATCCTGGGCTTCGGCGACGCATTCGTGCGCCCACTTCGCGCCATCCTGACCCTGGTGACAGTCCTGCTTGGGGTAGCGACCGTGGTGGTGGCGGTGGGGCTGCCGCGCAGCTTCGCCTTGATCAACAACAGCGAGACCGGGCTCGGCAACTACCAGGTCGTGGTCGATCGAAGCGGCGTATATCCCGACTCCGAGGTGATGCGCATCCTGAACTCCCAGCCGGAGACGACGCGCGTGATCGCGCTCGCCGGCCAGACCGTCACCGTGCCAGGGTTAGGTGACCCGGTCGACACCGTCGTTTTCCGCGGAGACTCCTCTCACTTCGGGCTGATGGTGATCGCAGGACGCTGGTTTGCCGCGCCTGGCGAGGTACTCGCGCCCAGAGCCCTCCTGCAGGACGCCCACCTGAAGATCGGTGACAGCTTCACGGGTAGCGTCGACGGCCAGCCTCTCCAACTCCGCGTGGTGGGGGAGGTCTACGCCATCGACAACTTCGGCCATTCGCTCTATACGGACCTGGCGACGATGGCAGCAATCAAGCCGGCGGTCGAACCGTTCAGCTACCGGGTCACGTTGGCGCCGGGCTCGGACGTCAACGCTTACGTCCGGCGCGTGGCCGCCGCGGAGCCTGACTTGATCGACGCGCGGGCAAGCGACACCAGCATCATCGGCCCGGTCAAGATCATCGACTCGGTGCTGCTCGTGCTCGCAGTTGTGCTGGTTCTGATCGGAGTCGGAGGCGTTTTCAACACATTGCTGCTCAATACGCGTGAGCGCCTCCATGACACAGCCACGCTGAAGGCGCTGGGCATGAGCCCGCGTCAGGTCATGGTGATGGTGGCCGCCTCGGCGGGCCTGATCGCCCTGGTGGGGGGGCTCATCGCGTTGCCATTTGGCCTGTCCCTTCATCACCTGCTCAACGACGTGATCAGCAACTCGGCGGGCAATGACACCCCGCCTGGCGCTTACAACGTTTTCAATCCGCTAGAGCTGTTGTTGATCCTTGTGCTCGGGGTGGGGGTGGCGGTCGCTGCGGCATTGCTACCCGGCCGGTGGGCGGCGCGGACGAACGTGGTCGAGGTGTTGCACTCGGAATAAGCGGACAATCGGCCACGAGGCGTCCGCGTTCCTCGAGAGTTCTCGTTCCGTCAACTGGTCTCCTCCTTACATTTCGCTGGAGACCTCAAGTGTCAACGAACTCCGTCAGTTTTAGACACGATGTCGTGAGACAGAAGATGGTGGACCTGAGGGGATTCGAACCCCTGACCTCTTGAGTGCGATTCAAGCGCGCTCCCAGCTGCGCCACAGGCCCACACGCTTGGGGAAAGGCCAGTATAGCCCGGCAAGAATAGGCCTCTGAGTCCGGAACAACCGCACGCAGGACGGCGATTCCTATACTCGCGAGATGTCGTTCCTCTTCAAGGGCAAGCGCGTGCCGGAAGGCGTCGATCCGGCCCGGATCCCGCCCGGCCAAACCCTCACGGCCCCCGACCGCTGGCCGCTCCTGCAGTTCGGCCCGGTGCCCAACACCGACATCGCGACGTGGGACTTCAAAGCATTCGGCGCGGTCGAAAACCCGCTCACATTCGACTACAAAGAGCTTCGCGCGCTGCCTGCTAAAGACGTGATCGCGGACATCCATTGCGTCACCGGTTGGAGCCGCCTCGGCGACACCTGGACCGGCGTCCCGATTCGCGAGATCCTCGACCGCGTCAAGCCGAAGCCCGAATCGAAGTACGTCATGGCTCACTGCGAGTACGGGTACACGACTTCGGTCCCGCTCGAGGTACTGGACGGCGAGCAGAACCTGTTGTGCTATGCCTGGAACGGGCAGGATCTGACGCCCGACCACGGGTGGCCGCTGCGGCTCTTCGTGCCGTCGAAGTACTTCTGGAAGTCGGCGAAGTGGTTGCGCGGGCTAGAGTTCATGGAGCGCAACCGGCTCGGTTTCTGGGAGCAGCGCGGATACCACGATGAAGCAGATCCCTGGAAGGAGACACGCTACTGGTAGCCACGGCACGCCGGCCGGGCCGCCTATAGTCACCCTCACCTCCGATTTCGGCACCGGTTCACCCCTCGTCGCGGCGATGAAGGCGGTAGTGCTCGCTGGCTGCCCGAACGCGACGCTTGTCGACGTCAGTCACGAGGTCCCGCGATTCGACGTTTTCGCGGGCGCCTTCATGCTGTTCGCCGGCACGCGACATTTCCGGGCCGGTTCCGTGCACATGGCGGTCGTGGATCCTGGCGTCGGCAGCTCGCGGCGGCGCCTGGTGATTCGTGCCGGCGGGCGCTTCTATGTCGGCCCCGACAACGGGCTGTTCGGGATCGTCATCGACGAAGTCGGCATGCAGCAGACAGTGGAGCTTCCGCCCGTGCCCGGGGGCGCTCCCACCTTCGAAGGGCGGGATGTGTTCGCGCCCGCGGCCGCCGCATTGGCGTCGGGCGTGCCGCTCGAGTCGCTGGGCCACCCGACCGCACCGCCGACGATGCTCGACGACTCCGGCCCGCGCGTGCTCTGGACCGATGGGTTCGGCAACCTGGTGACGAACCTCAAGCCACCGGTCCGGCCGATGCGCATCCACAACCACTACATCACCGCTTCTGCGAAGACTTATGCCGAAGCAAGGCCGAACGAGCCGTTCGTTTACGTGGGCAGCATGGGGTATCTCGAGGTCGGCATCCGAGAGTCGCGCGCAGACAGAGTGCTTGGCGCAAGGCCGGGTATGCGGGTGGATCTGCTCTGAGCTGACCCAAGCCTTTACAGGCTGGGTTGGTTTCTTTTTCTTGTCTCGGTAGCGTTCCGCCTCGCCATGGCGCGATTTGCTTTCCTGCTGCTGACGATTGGTCTGACGGCGTGCTCGGTTCCCCCAGCCGCGGCGCCGGTCGCGAACGCAGCTCAGGTCGCACAGGCGCCGGGTGTAGGCGGGGCGCTCCCGACATCGGGGTCGGGGCGCCCCGAACCCGTGACCCTGTGGCAGGACGGAGACATCTTCCACCTGGTCGCGAGACTCATCGAATCAGCACGCGCCCGAGTGATGGTGGAGATGTATGAGCTGGGTCGGCGAGATCTCGTGTCAGCGCTTGGCGCGGCGTACGCGCGCGGGGTGGCGGTGCAGGTGATCACGGATCCAACCGTCAACGCAAGCCGGCGGTCAGCGGTACTCCTTGACCAGCTGCAAGTGCCCGAACGTGTGTATCCCGTCGATGACGTCCGCCATCAGATCGACCATGTGAAGCTCCTGATCGCTGACGGCGAGGCTGTCGTAGGCGGGATGAACTGGGGCGCGCACAGCAGCCGCAACCACGATTACGTCCTCGAGACGCACGCGCCGTCGGAGATTGCGCGCCTCGCGCGCATCTTCGCCCAGGACTGGGACCTGGCCGGAGGCCATCCTGCGCCGCTCGCGCCGGCGCCCTCGGAGATTGGCCAGACCGCGCCGGGCGAAGAGATCAGGGCGATGCTCCAGGGCGCGCTGGGCCGCGCGCGCGTGCGCGTGTTGGCGGAGGTCTATACATTCACCGATCCACAGATCCTCGCTGGCCTCGCGGCGGCCCACCGGCGCGGCTCAGTGGTCCGGGTCCTGCTCGACCCCAACCAGCCCTACAACCGCCACGCCTACGCTGTCCTTTCATCAAGCGGCGTGGCGGTGCGTTGGTATCCGGTCCCCAAGGGTGCGCTGCTGCACGCCAAGATCGGCCTTTTCGACGGAGTATTGATCCTGGGGTCTGCCAACTGGACGCTTTCCGGGTTGGGCGTCAACCATGAGCTCGACATCGAAACTCAGGACCCGCACGCCGTGTCGGTGTACAGCTCGCGGTTTGACTCCGATTGGACGAAGTCAGCCGGTGGCTAGCGCTGGGGCGGAGGTCCCGACGAACCCATCGGCGGTGGGCCCGAGCCGGCCGCCGGAGGCAGCGAGCCCGGCCCCGGAGGGCCGCCCGCAGAGGGGGTGTTGCCGAAGCTCACCTGAGGCACGGCCCGGTCACCCTCGTCGGCCTGGAAGAAGCCGAACGCCTTGAAGCCGAGCGCCCCGGCGATGAGCGACGTCGGGAGGGTCTGCAGCTTGATGTTGTAGTCCCTCACGTTGCCGTTGTAGAAGCGTCGCGAGAACTCGATCTTGTCCTCGGTCGCGGTCAGCGTCTCCTGCAGGTTGGTGAAGGCGGTGATCGCCTTCAGGTCGGGGTAGTTCTCCGAAACCGCGAACAGGCTGCGCAGGCTCTGGCTCAGCATGTTCTCGGCGGCGCCGATCTTGGCCGGGTCGCCGGTGGCACCCGCCGCCACGGCATTCGCCCGGGCATTGGTCACGGCCTCGAGGGTGCCGCGCTCGTGGCCCATGTAACCCTGCACGGTGTTCATGAGGTTGGGGATCAGGTCGTGGCGTCGCTTGAGCTCGACATCGATCTCCGACCACGCTTCCTGGGTCCGGTTGCGGGCCGAGATCAGCCCGTTGTAGGTGAAGACCAGCCAAAGAACGATCAGGACGACGATGACGATTGCGATCGTGAGGCCCATCAGGAAGTCATCCTACGCGTGCGCGCGTCGCGCCCAACGTGTCTTCTTGAGCATCTTCTTGTGCTTGTGCTTGCGCATCTTCTTGCGCCGCTTCTTGATTACCGAGCCCAATCTTTCTCCAAGGCACGAGTGATTTCCCGAAGGGGATCCAAGGCGGCGAATCATACCGTAAGCAGGCCCCAGGACGTTCCGGCCTACACTCCACCCCGATGTACTTCACGGACGCCCACGAAGAGCTGCGGCTCCACATCCGGAAGTTCCTCGCTACCGAGGTCCAGCCGCACCTCGAGGAGTGGGAGGAGAAGACCTTCCCGGATTCCATCTTCAAGCGCTTCGGCGAGCTCGGCTTCCTGGGCCTGCGCTACCCGCCCGAGTACGGCGGGCAGGGCGGCGACTATTTCTCGGCCGTGGTCCTGTCCGAAGAGATGGCGAGGGCCGGCCTGGGAGGGCTCGGCATGGCGGTCGACGTCCAGACCGAGATGGCCACGCCGCCGGTCTTCAAATTCGGGACCGAAGAGCAGAAGCGCAAATGGCTGGTCCCGGCCATCCGGGGCGAGCACATCGCGGCCCTCGCGATCACCGAGCCGGACGCCGGCAGTGACGTCGCCGGGATCACGACGGTCGCGAAGCGCGATGGCGACCATTTCGTCGTCAGCGGCCGCAAGATCTTCATTACGAGCGGCGCCCGCTGCCACTGGGCGCTCGTCGTCACCAAGACCGACCGCGAGCGCGGCCACAAGGGCTACAACCTGTTCGTCATCGAGAAGGGCACCCCCGGATTCCAGGTCACCCGCACGCTCAAGAAGCTGGGGATGCATTCGTCGGATACGGCAGAGCTGCTGTTCGAGGACTGCCGCGTCCCCGCCGGCAACCTGATCGGTGAGGAGGGGGACGGCTTCAAGAACCTGATGTGGGAGCTCCAGGGCGAGCGGATGATCGCCGCCGCCGGAGCCATCGCGGGCGCAGCCCGCACGTTCGAGTACACGATGAACTACGCGCAGAACCGCCAGGCCTTCGGCCACCCGATCTCGGAGTTCCAGGTCATCAAGCATCGGCTCGTCGACATGGGCACCAAGATCGCTGCAGTGCAGGCGTTCGTCTACCAGACCGCCGCGCAGTGGGACAAAGGCGAGTACCCGGTGCGGGAGATCTCCCAGGCCAAGCTGCTCGCCACGCAGGTCGCGGTCGAGGTCGCGGATGACGCGATCCAGATTCTCGGCGGGCATGGGTACATGCACGAGTTCCCCGTCGAAAGGGCATGGCGCAACGCGCGTCTAGGGCGCATCGGCGCCGGCTCGGACGAGATCATGAAGGAGATCATCGCCAAGACGTACGG
>DMCH01000128.1:0-5866 GCA_003446775.1 Chloroflexota bacterium | reverse complement strand
GGCCGTTCTGTTCGCGGGCTGCAAGCCGGAGGTCGCCGCCGGTCCTGACGGAAGGATCATCGGCGTCGGGGTGCGTGCACGCGCGGCGGCGGGTCGTGGCGCCGAGGTGGTCCGCCTGCGCGGAGCCTCCTGGCCGGGACTGATCGACGGACACATCCACCTCGAAGAGCTGGCCGAACGCCACCTCACCCTCGACCTCACCGGCGCGCGCAGCCTCGAAGACGCCCTCGCGCGCGTGACGCGTTGGGCCGCGCCGCTTCCAAAGAACGCATGGGTGGTCGGGTCCGGCTGGTACAACGACCAATGGCCCGATCCCGCGTTCCCATCGCGCCGGCAGCTGGACGAGGCGGCGGGAGGGCGCCCCGTGTACCTGCGCCGTAAGGACGCCCATTCGGCCTGGGTCTCATCGGCGGCGCTGAGGCTCGCGGGCATCGACCGGGACAGCCAAGACCCGCCCGGCGGCGTCATCGACCGCGACGACCAAGGCGAGCCATCAGGGATCCTCCGCGAAACCGCCAGGAACGTCATTGCCGCGATTGCTCCAAGCCCATCCGAGGCCGACCTGGACACGGCCATGGCTCGCGCGCTGGCGGCGCTCTCGCGATTCGGGCTCACGGCCGTGCATTCGATGGACACCGCGCGTGGCTTCGGCTCATTCCAACGTCTCCACGCGCGAGGCAAGTTGCCCCTCAGGATCACCTACAACCTTCCCCTCGCCGACCTCCACCACGCCGAGCGGATCGGCGTGCGCTCGGGCTGGGGCGACCCCTGGCTTCGGATCTGGGGTGTCAAGGCCTTCCTCGACGGCTCATTGGGGAGCCGGACCGCGGAGATGCTCGACGGTTCGGGCACCGTGCGACTCCAGCAGGAAGACCTGCTCGACATGGTCGATCGCTGCGTGCGGGCCGAGCTGAACGTGTGCTTGCACGCAATCGGGGATGGCGCGGTACGCAGGGCCCTCGACGCGCTGGCCCCACCCCGCCGCGCATGGCGTTTCTGGAGGCCGCGCATCGAGCACGCGCAGTGCGTCGATCCCAAGGACATGCGGCGTTTCGCGCGCGTGGGTGCAATCGCTTCGATGCAGCCGATCCACGCCGTCGCCGACCGCGAGCTCGCGGAAAAGTACTGGCCCAAGGTGAGCGGGCACGCGTATGCGTGGGGTGCGCTGGAGCGAGCGGGTGCGCGGCTTGCGTTCGGTTCGGATGCGCCGGTCGAAACCGCTGATCCGTTGCTCGGCATCGACGCGGCGACCGCCTGGCGGCGCACCGCGAAGTGGCATCCCGACCTCGCCGTGTCGCGCGCGTCGGCGCTGCGCGCATACACGTCGGACGCAGCCTATGCGGTCGGTATGGAGCACGACCTCGGCGCGTTGCGTGAGGGCATGCTGTGCGATTTGACCGTGGTCGACGACGGCCGCGTGGTGGCGACCGTCGTGAGTGGTCGCGTCAGCTGGCGGAGAAAGCCTTCCGCAGCTTCGCCGCGGTCTGGAGCAGGTGCTCGTTGACCACCTTGACCTCCGCCAGCACCGGCATGAAGTTGGTGTCGCCGTTCCATCGCGGCACCGCGTGAAAGTGCACGTGGTCTGGGATGCCCGCGCCGGCGGCGCGGCCGGTGTTGGCTCCGATGTTGAACCCTTCGGGCTTCAACTCCTCACGCAGGACGACGATCGTTCGCTTCAGGGCGCGCATGAGGTCGGCGGTCTGGCCGTCGTCGAGGTTCTCGACCTCGCCCTGGTGCGCGGCGGGGGCGACCATGACGTGTCCCGGGTTGTACGGGAACTTGTTCAGCATCACGAGCGCCCCCCGAGGTCGCCAAACGACGAGCTCGGCATCCGGGTCGTCTGGATTCTCGAGGACGCGGCAGAACAGACACCCGGGTCGCTGCTCGCCGGTGATGTACTCCATGCGCCACGGCGCCCACAGTCGCTCCATTGATCTACGTCTTCTTTCTATTGCTGGTGACCGCGGTCTGGGGCTGGACATTCGTCCTGGTCAAGGACGCGCTCACACACTACCCGACCCTACCCTTCCTCCAGCTTCGCTTCATCCTGGCCTTCCTCATCCTGGCTGCGCTGGTGCGCAGGATGCCCACCCGGCGCGAGATGAAAGTCGGTGCGATCGCAGGGGCTGTGCTGGCCGCCGGCTACCTCACCCAGACGGTCGGGCTCACTATGACCAGCCCGGGCAACTCCGGCCTGATTACAGGGCTTTTCGTGGTGTTCACACCGCTGATCGATCGCCTCTTCGGAGCGCCGCTGCGCTGGTTCACCTTGCTCGCGGTCGCGATCGCCCTCGCCGGTACGGTGCTGTTGGTCGGCGGGCCGTCGGGATTCGGCCTGGGCGACATCCTCACGGTCGCCTGCGCATTTCTCTATGCCCTCCACATCGTGCTGTTGAGCCGCTGGTCGCCGGGCCTGAGGCCCGCGCCGTTGGCCATGCTTCAGATGGGCACAGGTGCGGTGATCTTCAGCGCGGGCGGATCCTGGTCGCTGCAGGTCCCAAGCCCCGACGTCTGGTTGGCGATCGTGGTCACCGGGGTGTTTGCTTCGGCGCTGGCCTTCTACGTCCAGACCTGGGCGCAGCAGCACCTCAGCGCGAGCCGCACCGCGCTCATTCTCACCACCGAGCCGGCCTGGGCGGTGGTGGCCGCGGTCGTGCTCGCGGGGCAGCGATTCGGCCCACTTCAGGCGATCGGCGCGGCCCTGATGCTGGCAGCGATCGTTGGCCATGAACTCGCACATCTAAAATTCAAGGCCCATGGAGTCGAAGCCACGACGTAGTACGTACATCCCCCAGGAGATCGAGCCCAAGTGGCAGAAGATCTGGGTCGAGCGCGGGGTGATGAAGGCGTCGGACAAGTCGCCGAAGCCCAAGTACTACGACCTCGTGATGTACCCGTATCCGTCGGGTGATCTCACCGTCGGACACGCCCGCAACTACGTGATGGGCGATGTCCTGGCGCGCATGAAGCGCATGCAGGGCTTCGAGGTGCTGCACCCGTTCGGGTGGGACGCATTCGGCCTGCCCGCCGAGAACGCGGCCATGAAGCGGAACGTGCACCCGCAGGAGTGGACGCTCGCGAACATCGCGAAGGGCAAACGCGAGCTCCAGATGTTGGGGATCCTGTACGACTGGGACCGCGAGGTCACCAGCTGCATGCCGGACTACTACCGGTGGACCGAGTGGCTGTTCCTGCTCCTCTATGAGCGCGGCCTGGCCTATCGCGCCATGGCTCCTGTCAACTGGTGCCCCGTCGACAAGACGGTCCTGGCCAACGAGCAGGTCATCAACGGCCGCTGCTGGCGGCATCCGGACGTCGAGGTCGAGAAACGCGATCTCGAGCAGTGGTTTTTCAAGATCACCGACTACGCCGAGCGTCTGCTGAACGACCTGCAGCTGCTGGACAAGTGGCCGCACAAGGTCCGACTGATGCAGACCAACTGGATCGGCCGCAGCGAAGGCGCCGAGGTCGATTTCCCTGTGGACGGGCATGAGGGTGAGTCGATTCGCATCTTCACAACCCGACCCGACACGCTGTTCGGGGCGACCTTCATGGTGCTGGCGCCCGAGCATCCGCTGGTGGAGAAGGTAACGACCGACGCCAACCGCGACCGGGTGCGTGAGTACGTCGCCAAGGCGCGCAAGGCGAGCGAGATCGACCGCCTCTCGACCGAGCGCGAGAAAAATGGTGTCGCCACCGGCGGCTTCGCCATCAACCCCCTCAACGGCGAGAGGATCCCCATCTGGGTCGCCGACTACGTGCTCATGACGTACGGCTCTGGGGCGATCATGGCCGTGCCTGCGCATGACGAGCGCGACTTCGACTTCGCGCGGAAGTACAACCTTCCGATCCGCGAGGTCATCGCGCCGGCCGGAGGCGCCGGCGACGACCTGAGTGAGGCCTATGTCGGACCAGGCGTGATGGTGAACAGCGGCCAGTTCGACGGTCTCGACAGCAAGACGGGTTTCGATCGCATCGTCACCTGGCTCGAAGAGAAGGGCCTGGGCAAGCGGACGGTGAAGTACCGGCTGCGCGACTGGCTCATCTCGCGGCAGCGCTACTGGGGCGCCCCGATTCCAGTCGTGTATTGCGATGTCGACGGCATCGTGCCGATGCCCAAGGACCAGCTGCCTGTACTCCTGCCCAAGGAGTACAAGCCGCTGGCGGACAATCATGAGTTCTGGCGTACGACCTGTCCCAAATGCGGGCGCGAGGCGCGGCGCGAGACCGACACGATGGATACCTTCGTCGATTCGTCCTGGTACTTCCTTCGCTACGCCAGCCCTCACGACGACAAGGAGCCGTTTGACTCCGAGCTGGCCAACCACTGGATGCCGGTCGACCAGTACACGGGCGGGGTCGAGCACGCGATCCTGCACCTGCTGTACTCGCGGTTCTTCACGAAGGTGTTGTTCGACGCGGGGATGCTCGACGTCTCGGAGCCGTTCATCCGGCTCTTCAACCAGGGCATGGTCAAGCGCTTCGGACAGGTGATGTCAAAGACAAAAGGCAACGGGGTGTCACCAGACGAGCTGGTGGAGAAGGAAGGCGCCGACGCCGGGCGTATCTACGAGATGTTCATCGGTCCTCCCGAAGAGGACGTGGAGTGGGACGATGCGGGCCTGCATGGAGTGGTCCGCTTCCTGCAGCGGGTGTGGCGCATCGTGCTTGAGCCGCAATCGATCCAGGTGGCCGGCGCGTCGCCGGCTGCCCCTGATCAAACGCTGTTGCGACGCAAGGTTGCGCAGACGGTCAAGAAGGTGACCGAGGATTACGACGACCTGCGGTTCAACACCGCGGTGGCGTACCTGATGGAGCTCGCCAACGCGATGCAGGCCTACCTGCAGGGCGGCGGCGCGCGCGATGCGGTTTGGGATTCCGCGGTGCGCACCCTGGTCAAGCTGCTGAACCCGATCGGACCTCATATCAGCGAGGAGATGTGGGAGCGGTTGGGCGAGGGCGGACCCGAGCGGGGCCTGCTGGCGGACGCGCCGTGGCCGGAGTTCGACGCCGCGGCCGCGGCCGAGCCCCAGATGACGCTGGTGGTTCAGGTCGCCGGAAAGGTGAGGGACCGCCTGACGGCGGCGACGGGGCTTTCGGAGGAGCAGGCGCTGGCCCTGGCGCTGGCGAGTGAGAAGGTCCGCGCGGCGCTCAACGGCGGCCGTCCGTCCAAGGTCATCTACGTCCAGGACAAGCTGATCAACCTGGTCCCCTGAAGCAGCCTTAACAGGCTGGGTTGCGGCCGTCGGACCGCCCGCCCTACGCTGCCGGCACCCCCTCGGGTGGGTGGGGGTTTGGGATGGTTCCTTGCTGAACCGGAACGCGAATCCCCGAGTCGATGACGTAGTCCGCAACCACGCTCGAGCCCGCCTGGACAGTCACGGTGGGCGGGCCGCTGATGATCCGCATGAAGCTCTTGAAGTTAACCTTCCAGGTCCCCGCGGCCAGGTCGACCGAATAGGCCCCGCTCGAGTCGGTCCGGGTGGTCACGGCGGCGCCATTACCGTTGAAAGTAATCACCAAACCGGCCACCGGCCGCCCCGTGCACGGCGGCTGGTTCGGGACCTCGATGGGCCCGCATGGAACCGCCACGACGTGGCCGCTCACCGTGCCGGTTCCGGACGGGGTCGCGCCCGGAAAGTGATAAGCCCCACAGGCCGCGGTCGCCGCGATCACGAGCAACAGAACTAAAGCTCTCATATGAATACCTAACGTCCACGACCCGCTGTAGGTCACATCTGAATCCTCAGGGCGTTCCGCATACTCTTTAGGGCCCGCCGGGCCTCGAATTCGTCGCTGGGCCACCATCTGTCTCTTATACACATCTGACGCTGCCGACGAAGAGGATAGTGTAGATCTCGGTGGT
>DMCH01000087.1:724-3070 GCA_003446775.1 Chloroflexota bacterium | reverse complement strand
CTTCTCTCGCGTGCCCTCGTACCGGTCGGTCGCCACCTCCGCGATGTGGTACGCCGCGCGATGGGTATTCGAGTTGAAGTGCTCGAAGTAGTCCATCATCGCCCCGGTCACCTGGCGCGGCCGCTGCGACGTATTCGCGGAATCGAGATACGCGATGCCGGTCTCGAAGATCGGGAAGTCCTTGCGGATCTCGGCGACGTCGAGGCGGCGGGCTCCGTTGGTCGTCATTCCGGGACCTCTACGTACACATCGTCACCTTGCACTGTCACCGGGTAGGTGGTGGCGGGGATGACTGCGGGGAGGCCGGTCACCTTGCCTGTGACGAGGTTGAAGCGAGAGCCGTGCTGCGGGCACTCGACATCCATGTCCCACAGCTCGCCGTCGCTGAGCGAGAACTCCTCATGTGTGCAAGTGTCGTTGAGGGCATAGAAATTGCCATCCTCGGCATGCGCGAGGCACACGGGCGTACGTCCTGCATCGACCCTCTTCAGCGACTCCGCAGGCACCTCGGCGACCGATGCCACGCGATATCTAGCCAAGACGCGCCTCGAGCTCGGCCTCGACCAGCCGTCGAGCGTGCTCGAACGGGATCCGCTCGAGGACCTCGCCGAAGAATCCCTGCACGATCATCCGCCTGGCGGTCGCTGCCGGGATTCCGCGCGATTGGAGATAGAACATCGATATGGGATCGACCGGGCCCACGGTCGCCCCATGTGTGCAGCGCACGTCGTTGTTGTCGATCTCGAGCATCGGGATGGAGGTCGCCTTCGCGTGCTCGGAAAGGACCAGGTTGCGATTCGCCTGGTAGGCGTCCGAGCGCGCGGCGCCCTTCTCGATTCGGATCAATCCGGCGTAAACAGTGCGCGCGGTGTCCTGCAGCGCCCCCTTGAACAAGAGGTCGGACCGCGTGTTGCCGACCTGGTGGTCCTGGAGGGTGTGGAAATCGAAGAACTGCTCGCCGGAGGCGAGGTAGATCGCCTTCAGCTCGGCTTCCGCGCCCTGCCCAACCAGCGATGCCTCGACACGGGTCTTGGAAAACTGCCCGCCCAGCGTGACGTTGAAGAGCGTCAGCTTTGCATCTTTCTCCAGGCGCGCGCTCTGGTCGCCGAAGTGCCATGCCTTTCGACCCCACTTCTGCAGCGAGACATAGCCGACGTGTGCGCCTTCGCCGAGGAAGATCTCGGTCGAACCGCTTCGAAAGCCGGCTTCGTTCTCATCTTCGGCGATGTACTCGTCAAGAAAATTGAAGCGAGCGCCGCGGCCTGCGACGATCAATGTGTGCGGCAGCACTCTGGTGCCGCTCGCCTTCGAAAAGTGCTCGGCCCGAATCGGTTCCTCGATCACGACACCATCCGGAACGTAAAGAAAATTGCCGCCGGTGAAGAATGCGGCGTGCAGGGCCGTGAATCGGTCGCGACTCGGCCTCAAAAGTGAGAACAGGTGCGGTGCGACGAGATCCGCGTGAGCCTTGGCGGCGGCCGGCAGCGATTCCAGAATCACGCCATTCGGCAACGGCTCATGGTGCGTGACGTGGGCAACGTCGTGCTCCAGCTCGGCATACTCCGCCGGGTCGAAGCGAGAGACATCGGTGCGGCGCCATTCTTCGTCGGTCTTGCTCGGCATCGGCAGCCGCTCATAGCTTTCGAGCGCCGCGCGCCGGCGGTCGCGCAGCCAGTCAGGCTCTCCCCTGAAGAGCAAGTCCTCCAGGGTGGCTTCGGTCCCAACCACCGCTAGCCTACCGAGCCCTCCATCTCGAGCTGGATCAGGCGGTTCAGCTCCACCGCGTACTCGAGGGGTAGCTCCTTGGTGAAAGGCTCGATGAAGCCGTTGACGATCATCGTCTCGGCCTCGCTGCGCGTGATGCCGCGGCTCATCAGGTAGAAGAGCTGCTCGTCGGAAACCTTGCTGACGGTCGCTTCGTGGCCGAGGGTCACGTTCTCGGCGTCGACGTCGTTGTACGGGTACGTGTCCGAGCGCGACGCGTCGTCGAGCAAGAGCGCGTCGCACTTGACGAACGACTTGCTGTTCTTCGCGTCCGGGTACATCTTGATGTGCCCTCGGTACGAGGTGCGCCCGCCGCCCTTAGAGATCGACTTCGACGTGATGGTCGAGGTGGTGTTCGGCGCGACGTGGATCATCTTGCCGCCGGCGTCCTGGTGCTGGCCCTTGCCCGCGAACGCGACCGAAAGCACGTCGCCCTTGGCGCCCGGCTCCATCAAATAGACGCTCGGGTACTTCATCGTGATCTGAGATCCGAGGTTGCCGTCGACCCACTCCATGGTCGCGTCGCCGTACGCGAGTGCGCGCTTGGTGACGAGGTTGAAGACGTTGGTCGACCAGTTCTGG
>DMCH01000087.1:0-433 GCA_003446775.1 Chloroflexota bacterium | reverse complement strand
ACGTTGGTCGACCAGTTCTGGATGGTCGTGTAGCGGCAGCGAGCATTCCTCTTGACGATGATCTCGACCACCGCCGAGTGCAGCGAGTCGGTCGTGTAGATGGGGGCGGTGCAGCCCTCGATGTAGTGCACGAACGAGCCTTCGTCGCAAATGATCAGGGTCCGCTCGAACTGGCCCATGTTCTCCGCGTTGATGCGGAAATAAGCCTGCAGCGGGACTTCCACGCGCACGCCCTTGGGCACGTAGATGAACGATCCGCCCGACCACACCGCGCTGTTGAGCGCGGAGAACTTGTTGTCGGCGGGCGGGATGACGGTACCGAAGTACTCCTTGAACAGCTCCGGGTAGTCGCGGAGCGCGGAGTCGGTGTCCGTGAAGATCACACCCTTCTTGGTCAGCGATTCCTGCAAGGAGTGGTAGACGACCTCCGACT
>DMCH01000053.1:26655-28342 GCA_003446775.1 Chloroflexota bacterium | reverse complement strand
TCGGGCGGCGTCGCGAACTTGAATTTCTTCCACGTCTCAGCCGGGCGGCCGGTCATCGCGCAAACCGGAGGGAAGTCATTGGCCCAAAGCTGCGACGCCCAGACCTGGACCTTACCCAAGGCGCAGACCGAGCAACTCGTCGAGACCGCGGTAGAAGCGCGGCTCGCTCGTCACCTTGCGGATCGCGAGCAGCACGCCCGGCACGTAAGCCTCGCGGCTCGTGGTGCGGTGGGCGATGGTCAGGGTCTGGCCGGGGAGACCGAAGATCACCTCCTGGTCGGCGACGAAACCGGGCAGCCTGATGCTGTGCACACCGACGCCCCCCTCCTCCCCACCGCGCGTGCCCTCGAGCGTGACTTTCTCCGGCAGCTTGTGGCTGAAGGGTTTGCTCCCGCGCCGCGCGGAGAGGCGTTTTGCGGTCGACAGCGCCGTGCCCGACGGAGCATCGAGCTTGGTCGCGTGGTGCATCTCGATCACCTCGGCTGCCTCGAAGTGCGGGGCGGCGATTTCGGCCAGGTGCATCATCAGCACGGCGCCGACCGCGAAGTTGGGCGCGACGATTCCGCCCAGCCGCTTTTCCTTGCATGCGGCCTCGATGCGGTCGATGCCGTCGGCGGCGATGCCTGTGGTACCGACCACAGGCGCCGCGCCCGCGGCAATCGCCGCGAGAGCGTGATGCAACGCGACCGCGGGGCGCGTGAAGTCCACCAGCGCCTGCGGCCGCTTTTCGCGCAGGAACGCGCCCAGGTCATCGCCTGCGCCGACCCCGCCGACGTATTCGATATCCGCCTCGGCAGCCAGCGCCGCGACGAGGATCGAGCCGACCTTGCCGCGGTGACCGGCGACCGCGACCCTGATCGGCCCGCTCATCTACCTGCGGCCGCGGCCGCCTCCACCATTACGGCCCCCGCGGTCGCCCCCGCGGAAGCCACCCTCGCGCGGCGGGGGCGGCGGGGACGCCAGTGCCGTGGCCATGGCCTCCTTGTCGATCTTCTCCTCGATCGGCTCGCCCTTCGCGGTGAGCTCATCGATCGCGGCTTGCCGGCTCAGGTTGAGCCGGCCCTGGCTGTCGATCTCGGTCGCCTTGACAACGATTTCGTCGCCCACGTTGGCCACCTCCTCCACCCGATCGACCCGGTGGTCGGTGAGCTTGGAGATGTGAACCAGGCCGTCCTGGTTCGGCAGCACCTCGACGAAGGCGCCGAAAGGCATGATGCGAACGACCTTGCCTTTGTAGATCTTGCCCACCTCGACCTCGTCCGTCAGGCCCTTGATCCAGTCGATCGCCCTCTGGCCGGCCTCCTGGTCGACCGCCGCGATGAAGACCCGCCCGTCGTCCTCGACGTCGATCTGGGCGCCGGTCTCCTCCGTGATCTTGCGAATCATCTTGCCTCCTGGGCCGATGATGTCGCGGATCTTGTCGGGGTTGATGTGAATGGTCGTGATGCGTGGCGCAAACGCGCTCATCTCGCTGCGTGGGCGCGGCAGAACGGCCAACATCTTGTCGAGCACGAAGAGCCTCGCCTCGCGAGCCTGCTCCAGCGCCTGGGCCAGGATCTCGTGGGTCAAGCCCTGGACCTTGATGTCCATCTGCAGAGCGGTGATGCCGTCCTTCGTGCCCGCCACCTTGAAGTCCATATCGCCCAGGTTGTCTTCGACGCCCTGGATGTCGGTGAGCACCGCAAAT
>DMCH01000053.1:19819-26444 GCA_003446775.1 Chloroflexota bacterium | reverse complement strand
AATTTGCCCTCGCGTGTCACCAGGCCCATCGCGATGCCCGCGACTGGGGCCTTGATGGGAACGCCGGCGTCCATGAGTGAAAGCGTCGAGCCGCATACAGCAGCCATCGACGTGGACCCGTTGGAGCTGAGGATCTCCGAGACCAGACGCATCGTGTAGGGCCACTCGTCGACCGAAGGGATGACAGCGAGCAGGGCTCGCTCGGCGAGCGCTCCGTGGCCGATCTCACGGCGACCGGGGCCGCGCAGCGGTCGAGCCTCGCCGACTGAGAACGGTGGGAAGTTGTAGTGGTGCATGTAGCGCTTGAACTCGTCCAGGGAAAGTCCATCCAGCTTCTGCTGGTCGGACATCGAGCCGAGGGTTGCGATCGTCAGCGCCTGGGTCTGGCCTCGGGTGAACAAACCGGAGCCGTGCGTGCGTGGGAGCACCCCAACCTCGACGGTGATCTGGCGGACATCCTTGAGGCCGCGACCATCCGGGCGCACTCCTTCCTCGATGATCCGCTGACGGACGCGGTCCTTGACCTTCTTGTCGAACAGCTTGCCGAGGATGTCCGCGTGCTCTGGGAAGCGCTCGCCGAGCTCGGCGATGGTGCGCTTGCGCAGCTCGTTGACCGCCGCCTCGCGGGCAGCCTTGTCGGGATTGAACGCGGCCTGGTCGAGGCGCAGGGCGAGGTACTCGCTCACCACCTCGACGATTTGGGCCGGAAATGGCGGCGGGGTGTACTCGAACTTCGGCTTGCCGACCTCGCGCTGCAGCTCGAGCTGCCCGGCGCACACCTGCTTGATCGCCTCGTGCGCCATCTCGAGCGCCTCCAGCACGACCTGCTCGGTCACGCCCTTGGCCCCCGCTTCCACCATGAGGATCGCGTCCGCGGTGCCGGCGACGACGAGGTCGAGCTCGGATTCGCCGATGCGCGACATGGGCGGGTTGACGATGAGATGGCCGTCAAGGTGGCCCATGCGGACGGCTCCGACCGGTCCCGCGAACGGGATGTCCGAGATCACCAGCGCGGTCGACGCACCGTTGATGCTCAGGATGGTCGGGTCGTTTTCCTGATCGACCGAAAGCACGGTCGACACCACCTGGACGTCAAGCCGGAACCCATCGGGGAACAGCGGTCGCAGCGGCCGGTCGGTGAGACGCGACGCGATGATGGCGGCTTCGCTCGGCCTGCCTTCGCGGCGCATGAAGGCGCCGGGAATCTTGCCCGCCGCGTAGAGCTTCTCCTCGTAATCGCAGGTGAGCGGGAACCAGTCGATTCCCTCTCGAGGCTCCTTCGCCATCACGGCGGTGCTCAAGACGACCGAGTCGCCCTGTCGTATTACGACCGCACCGTTCGCCTGCTCGGCCACCCGGCCGGTTTCGATCGAAAGCCGCTTGTCGGCGACCTCAACGTTCTTCGTGACTATTGCCACGTGACTACCTCCATGGGAGGGTGCCCTTTGGACGCAACCTGGTCATGTTCCTAGCAGCTGCCGATCAAAGCCCGCGGCTTTGATTGAGAGCTTCTAAGAGCTGACCCGCGCGACCGCGAGCCCTCTCGAATCAAACTGGCTGCCGGCTATCTCCTGATCCCGAGCTTGCCGACGAGCGCGCGATACCGCTCCACGTCGGTGTCCCTCAGGTAGTTCAGCAGTCGCCGTTGCTTGCCAACCAGGAGAAGTAGGCCGCGGCGCGAGTGATGGTCCTTGGCGTGCGTCTTCAGGTGCTCGGTGAGCTCCCGGATGCGCGTCGTCGAAAGCGCGACCTGGACCTCGGGCGAGCCCGTGTCCTTCTCAGCTCGCCGGTACTCGGCGATCACTTTGCTCTTGACTTCAGTCTCTTCTGCCAAACCGAATCGAAATTATACCGGCCGAGGGGTAACCACCGTTAAGTGACAGTCTCGACGGTCCCGTCCGAACGCGGATCCGCGCCCGCTCGCCACGCCCCTGGCCCGTCGATCACGATCGCGTGGGCGTGACCCAAAGAGTGATGTCCGGCGGGCATCAGCTCGATCTTCAGGCCCGAGCGATTGAGATCACGCGCATCGGGGTCGTCGGCCTCCACCGAAATCACCTCGCCGCCCGCCTGGACGCGCACTCGCGGCCGGGCGACCGCTTCGGCCGGCTCAAGCCCGCGGTCCACCAGGTTGATCAGGACCTGTGTCTGCAGCTGCGGTTGGCCGTCGCCCCCCATCGACCCGTACACGATGGCGGGGCGGCCATTGCGTGCGGCCATGGCCGGGATCAGCGTGTGCATGGTTCGCTTCTTCGGCTCGAGCCGATTGACGTGCTTGGGATCGAGCTTGAAGTAGGCGCCGCGGTTCTGGAGCAGCATGCCCGTGCCCTCGGCCACGATCCCCGAGCCGAAGCCGTACGCGACGCTCTGGATGAGCGACACGAAATTCCCATGCTCATCGGCGGCGCACAGATAGATGGTGTCGCCGCCTTCTTGCCCATCGCCCAGCCCGAGCGCGGCACGTCCCGGCTCGAGAAACGGCTCAAGTGGAGTGACTGAGAATTCGGGGTCGGTGATGTAGCGGTCGCGGAGCGGATAGCACTCGTCGCGGATCTGTTTGAAGGCGGTGACGAAGCCCACTCCGGGTTGGAGCTGATTCGGCGCCAGGCGGTCCAGCCTGGCCAGCATCGCCAACGCGGTAAGGCCCTGGGTCGGAGGCGGCAGCTCGAAGACGGTCAGGTCTCGGTAGCGAACGCTGAGCGGTTCCACCCATTGCGATCTGTGCGCGGCGAGGTCCCTCGCGGTCACCAGGCCGTCGCGTCGCTTGATGGCGGCTACGATCGCCGCGGCAATCTCACCCCGGTAGAACGTGCCGATCCCGCCGCGGCCGATGTCGCGCAGGACCGATGCGAGGTCGGGGTTGCGAAGCAGCATGCCGCCCTCCATGGGCGGGTAGAGCTCGTGCGCCGCGGGCTCCTTTGCGAGCAGCTCGGCGCCCTCTTTGAGAAACACCGCAAGCCGGTCGGTGATGAGGTACCCGTCGCGCGCGAGCGCCGCCGCCGGCTCGAGCACAGCGGCCATGCCCAGTGTCCCGAACCGCTCGAGCAAGCGACCCCAGGCCTCGACGGTGCCGGGAACAGTCACGCTCAGCACCCCACGCTCTGGCATGGTCTCGTGACCTCGTTCGCGGACGGCCGCGATGCTGGCCAGCTCGCCGGAGCGCCCCGCGCCGACGAGCCCAACCGGGGCGCCCGCATTGGCGGGCCAGATGATCGCCATCAGGTCGCCGCCGACCGAGGTCATCTGCGGGTAGACGACGCACAGAACGGCATCCGCGGCGATGGCCGCGTCGATGGCGTTGCCGCCGTCGCGAAGCACCTGCGCCCCGGCCTCGGAGGCGAGCCGGTGCGGGGTGGCGATTACCCCCTTCGTCACTGAGAAATTATCGTGGCGTTACCTATCGCGGGGTGATGAACTCGATCGCCCCGGGCTGCATCTCGAAGAGCGCGGGCAGAAATCCGGGATCCTCGCCGTCGAGGTCGATGCGCACTTGCTGAGGCGAAGTCACGGATATGCGCTTGCCGTACATGAATTGGACCTTCGGGTTGTGCTCGTCCATGTGCGCGCCGGTTCGGACGGTGCCGATGCCCCGGATGGTCTCGAGCTTGCCGGCGTTGCCGACAAGGATCACGTCGAACACGCCATCGGTCGGCGAGGCGGTCGGCGCCATGCGCATGCCGCCACCGAAGTACTGGCAGTTGGCGACGACGACCTGTTGTGCTTTGAGGTCGTGAGCCACACCGTCGACGACCACGTTCATCGGCTTGTTCCTCCAGGCCAGGAGTGACATGAAGGACGTCAGCGTGAACGTCGCGCTGCCGAGTCGCTTGCTGCCTTTGTTGACGCGGTGCACCACCTCGCCGCCGAGGCCGGCGTCCGCGATGTTGATGAAATGCCGGACTCCAGTGGAGCCGTCGTTGGCCTTGTAGGACACGCAGCCCGCATCGAGCCGGCGCGGAACTCCTGTCCGGAGGACGTCGACCGCGGCCTTGGGGTCGAGCGGGATCCTCAAGGTGCGCCTGAAGTCGCCGCCCGTGCCCAGCGGCAGCATCGCCAGGCGGCTGGTCGTGGGGATGGGGGCGCCATTGTGGAAGAAGCCGTTGACGACCTCGTTGAGCGTGCCGTCGCCGCCGACCGCCACGATCACCGGTCGTGACTCCCTCACCGCGCGCTCGGCGATCTCGGTCGCCTCGAGCGGCCTGGTTGTCATCGCTGCTTCGTATGTGAGCCCGGTCGAAGGCAGCCAGCCTTCGATCGTGGACCACTCGCGAGCGGCGCGCCCCGCGCCGGAGGCAGGGTTGACGATGAACAGTACGTCCGCCACGCTACCGACCGCCTCCGACGGCGTGCGGATTCATGATCCCGGCGGGATCGATGGCCTCCTTGACCGACCTCCAAACTCGCATCCACCCTCCCATCTCGTCTGCGACCCACCGTGCCCTCACCTGTCCGGTGCCGTGGTGGTGGCTGATGGTAGCTCCTAGCTCAAGCGCCGATGTCATCGCGCCCTCCCAGGCTCGGTTGTAAGCCGACCGAGCTTCTTCTTCCGTATCCCCCGCGCCCGCGAACGAGAAGTAGGCACAGCAGCCCTGCTCGTAGGCATGACTGAAATGGCATAACGCCACTCCTCCGACCGCTATTGCGGCTTTGACGCGGGCGTGAAGCTGGGGAAGCACGGTCCAAGGCGCGGCCAGCTCGATCACGTCGAGATAGGAGCAGGGCGGCTCGAGCATCTTTTTGAGGCGCTCGGCCGAAAGATCGAACCGGTGCCGCTTCCAGCGCTCCCAAGGCTCTTCGCCGAGATCTGTCGCGTGGCCTGCCAGCTTCCGTACCTCTGCGGCTTCCGCACTCGCGATGCTCTCATGGCCCGCGGTCGCGACCACGAGCACGCTGCTGCCAAGCGGAAGGTCGTAACCGTTGAAGGCCGCGTCCTCCGGATCGTAGAGACGCATCAGAAGCGGCCGGATCCCCGACTGCATGATCGCGCGCATACACTCGAGGCCGGATTTGAGGTCGGCGAAGCCGTAACCCCGACCGATGACGGTCTCGGGCAGCCGGTGCACCTTGAGCACCGCGCCGAGGATGATCCCGAGCGCCCCCTCCGAACCCAGCCAGAGCTCGTGAAGGGCCGGTCCGACCGCTGAGCGCGGCCCCGGCCGAGGTGCGGCAAAGGTCCCGTCCGGAAGCACCACAGCCAGGCCGAGGACCATGTCCTCGATGCTGCCGTAGCGGCTCGATTCCTGGCCGGAGGACCGTGTCGCGCACAGCCCGCCGACAGTCGTGCCGGCCAGAGAGCTTGGGTAATGGCCCAGCGTCAGGCCGCGGTCGTTGAGATGTTGTTCCAGCGCCAGCCCGTTGACGGCCGACTCGCATGTGCAGATCAGATTGGTTTCATCGACTTCGAGGATGCGATCGAACGCGCCCAGGTCGATCACCAGCTCGCCCTGCTCGGGGCCAAGCGCGCCGCACACCCCGGTCGCGCCGCCGAGAGGCGTGACCGTGACTGCGTTAGCGGCTGCCCAGCGGAGGATGGCGGAGACCTGCTCGCGGCCGGCGGGCCGAGCCACGACCACTCGCGGCGCGGACTTGCCCGCGCGCTCGTCCATGATCGCCAGCGGCCACAGGTCGCGCACCGGGCGCTCATCGAGCGCCGCGGAGCCGACTATCGCCTCGAGCCCGGCCCTCACTTGCCCGCCTTGGCTGCAAAGCGGCCGGCGAGCCAGCCGGTGAGGATGGGCACCCCGAATCCACAAGCACCGGCGTAGTCGTATCCACCCAATACCGCCCCGGCGGCGTACAGGTTCGTGTACGGCACCTGGCCGCTCTCATCGAGCGGGTGGAGCTGGTTGTCCGTGCGCAGGCCGCTGCGCAGCTCCTCGGCGGCATCGATGTATTGCAGATGCTGCAAGCGCGTCCCACCCGTACCCACGGCCTCGCCGTCGTGGAAGACTCCAAGGCCCAACAACGGCTCGCTCGTCAACCGGCCGCCGCCGAGACCTCCGCCGATGTGATGGCCGGTCGCCAGGATGAACGAGTCGCCGCGCAGCGAGCGGTCGCCCGCCCGCACCGACGTGATCCGGCCACGAGCCGACTCGACGGATTGCACAGTCGCCTTGATCGCACCCAGACCGATCGCCTGCTGGAGCCGCCATCCGTGCGGCGACGGCGGCGTCGACAGGAGCTCGAACGAATCCTGCGGCAGGTTCGTGAACCCCGGCGGGTAGGCGGCGGTGGCGGCTCGGGCCTTCGTCAGGATCGGCGCGCGCCGCCCGTACAGGTCTGTGAGCGCGGCTGACACCGGCAGGTCCGGGATCGAAACCTGTTCTGCGAACGCCGTGACCCCGTGCAGCTCGGTCAGCGCTTGCGCCGTCGCCACNNNNGTCGCCTTGATCGCACCCAGACCGATCGCCTGCTGGAGCCGCCATCCGTGCGGCGACGGCGGCGTTGACAGGAGCTCGAACGAATCCTGCGGCAGGTTCGTGAACCCCGGCGGGTACGCGGCGGTGGCCGCTCGGGCCTTCGTCAGGATCGGAGCGCGCCGCCCGTACAGGTCCGTGAGCGCGGCTGACACCGGCAGGTCCGGGATCGAAACCTGTTCTGCGAACGCCGTGACCCCGTGCAGCTC
>DMCH01000053.1:14857-19760 GCA_003446775.1 Chloroflexota bacterium | reverse complement strand
AGCGCTTGCAGCTCGCCAGGCGCGACAGTGGCCGGGACGAGATTCCCCGGCCGCGCGAGTCCATGGATGTCGGAATAGCGGCCGCGCGCCCGCCAGGCGCCCTCGACCTTCAGGCCGTCCTTTTCGAGTGCGAGCAGCAGCGATTGGATCGCAGCATCGAGCTCCAGGCTGAGGCGCACCGAGTCGAGTCCGAGCCGCGTGAACGGGTGGTGCGGCTGCGTCTTGAGAATGGCTTCGAGGTCGTCGACGACCTCCATCGCTCCCGCATACAGGGCGGTGGCGCCCGGCGCTCTCGCGACCACGGTCACCTCCGCGCCCTCGCGCCTTGCGCCCAGGGCGGCGCAGTAGCCGGCGATGCCGCCGCCGATTACTATGACGCGACTCATTACGCCGTCACGCCTTGACGATGCGCCTCGTGTCCGCCACGTCGCGCTTCAACTGCTGCACGAGATCGTCGACCTTCGGGAATGCGATGTCCGCATGCAGGTAGCGAACGAAATGAAACTCGAGTCGCTGTTGGTAGAGGTCTCCTTCGAAATCGAGCAGGAAGGCCTCGACACGGAGCTGCGTGCCTCCGAACGTGGGCCGGTACCCGACCGAGAGCGCGGCGATGAAATCACCCTCGGGTGCTCTGACCCGGCCGGCGTAGGCCCCGAGCGCCGGCACGAGCTTGTTGGGTTCGATGGCTATGTTGGCCGTGGGGAAGCCGAGCGTTCGGCCGACCCTGTCCCCCGCCTCGACCGGACCTGAGAGCGAGTACTCGCGGCCCAACAGCCGGTTCGCGGTTTCCACGTCGCCCAACGTGACCAGACGCCGCACGTCCGAGCTGTGCAGCGCTTTCCCATCGACCAGGAACGGAGGCACAACGTCGACCATGTGGCCGTGGTCGCGCAGCCAGTCCGCGCTGCCTTGACGGTCGCGACCGAAGGCGAAGTCGAACCCGATCACCCACCTGCGCACGTCCATCACCGCCGCGAGCTGATCGACGAACTCCTGCGGTGACAGCGCGGCCAGGGCACGATCAAACCGCAGCACGATCGCGTGCTCGATCCCGTGCGCCTCGATCAGCGCGAGCTTCTCCTGCAAGGTCGTGACCGACTGCGGGCAGTTGGCCGGGTCGAGCAGGCAGCGCGGGTGTGGTTCGAATGTGATCAGGGCCGGCTGCGCCTGTTCGTCAGCGGCCGCCTCCGCCGTCTTCCTGATCACCTCGGCATGGCCGAGATGGACGCCGTCAAAGCTGCCGATGGTAAGGGCGACGCGGCCGATCGGGCTCGACGGAAGCCCCAGATGAACCTTCAGCTGAGGACCTTCTCGGGCACAAATGTGCGGCGAAGCGGATCGGTATGGCCGAGCGCGACGAGGCGGCCGGCCAAGTCGTGAGCGCGGATGGGACCCGGGCCCGGCTCCGGGAGCACGCGGACCGCGCGTCCCTGGCGGACCATCGCCTCCTGCTCGACGTTGAGGCGCACGCGCTCCATGTCCGGCAGTATGACTTCGGCCGGGAGCAGTCGATCCCGAACGTCCTCGGCGCTGGTCTGCGCCGCGACCGTCATCGCGGTCTCGACTGTCAGCGGGCCGTACGCCGTGCGGACCAGGCGGCCCAGGTAGCCCCCTACCCCCAGCCGGCGGCCGAGATCGCGAGCGATGGAACGCAGGTAGGTCCCGCTCCCGCAACGGATCTCCACCCGCGCAACGGCCTGGGGTCCAGGAACAAGGTCGAGCACGCGAGCCTCATATATCTCCACCTCCCGCGCGGCGGGCTTCGGCTCCTCGCCGCGGCGCGCGAGGCGGTAAGCGCGCTCCCCCTCGATCTTGACCGCCGAGAAGGCGGGCGGCTCCTGGAGGATGCGGCCGGTGAAGTGCGTGAGTGCCTGGGCGACGTCGTCGATCGTCAGGCCGCTCGGATCGCCCTGCGCAATCGCCTCCGCCTCGGCGTCGTCGGTGGCCGTCGCAAAGCCCAGGTGGATGTCGGCCACGTAAGTCTTGGGGAGCTGATGCGCGAACTCGGCCAGGCGGGTCGCGGATTCAAAAAGGATGGGCAGCACACCGGTGGCCAGTGGGTCCAGCGTGCCGGCGTGGCCCACGCGGTGCGCCCCTGTCAGGTGTCGCAGCTTCCTCACGACCTGGAAGGACGTCTCACCGGCGGCCTTGTCGACGTTGAGGACGCCGCTTACAAAACTGCGTTCAGCGCTAGGGCTTCGCTGAGGCGGCACTGATCGCCTCCTTAGCCGTCGACAGCACCAGCCGCACCGCCTCGTCCATGGACTTCTCGATCTCCGCCCCCGCCGCGCGGATGTGGCCGCCTCCTCCGAACGTTGCGCACAATGCCGCCGCGTCGACCGCGCCCCGGCTGCGCACGCTGATCTTGGTCAAGTCGGACGAGACCTCCTTGAAGAGAATGGCGAGCTCCAGCCCGGCGATGCTGTTGAGAGTGTCGATGATGCCCTCGGATTCGGCCATCACAGCGCCTGCTTCACGCAGCATCCGGCGCGTCACCTTCGCCCACGTCAGCCTCCCCTCGAGCTCGATGCGCATCGTCGCCAGGGCCAAAGCGCTGAGCTTCAAGGTGGTTTCGGGCCGCATCTTGTAGACCTGCGTCGCGATGTGGCCGGGATCCGCGCCGAGGCGGGCCAGCCTCGCCGCGTCCTCGAGCGCTCGCGGGGTCGTGTTCTCGTGGCGGAAGCCTCCCGTGTCGGTGAGAAGCGCGACGTAGAGGTTGATGGCGATGGTGGGCGTGATCGAGTACTCGAAATGGTCCAGCATCTCCATCACCATCTGGCCGACCGCGGCTGCTTCCGGTTCGATCACGTTGATGTCGCCGAATCGCGAGTTCGACGGATGATGGTCGATGTTGACGATCGTCGCGTGTGAGGCGATTTGCTTGACGCTGCTCCCGGACCGCTCGAGGTTGCCGGAGTCGAAGAAGAACACCAGCTCCGGATCGGCGCCTGCAGGCGGCTCCACGTCGATCTGCTCGAATCCCGGCAGGAACGCGTACATCTGAGGCAGCGGTGGCGGTATGACCACCCATGCGTGCTTGCCCGCGGATCGCAAGGCTTCGGCGAACGCGAGGCTGCAGCCGAGGGTGTCGCCGTCGGCGTCCTTGTGTCCGAAGATCAGGATCTCCTGGTTGGACTCGATGAGGTCCTTGATCTCGTCGTACTCATGGCGCGTCTTGGGCTTCGGGGTTGCTATTTCTCCTCCTCCTCCGACGCCGGGAGAACTTCCTTGAGCAGCTCCGAGATGTGCACGCTGTACTCGATCGACGGGTCGAGCTCGAAGCGCAGGTCGGGCGAATACCTGAGGTTCTGCAGCCTGCGCCCGAGCTCGTGGCGGATGAGGCCCTTCGCGGAGTCAAGGCCCTTCATCGAGGCCTTCTTCTCATCGGGGTCGCCCAGCACACTTACTCGAACGCGTGCCGAGCGCAGGTCCGGTGACATGCGCACCGCGGTGATGCTCACGAAACCGATCCGTGGATCCTTCAGCTCGCGACGAATTATGGACATGATCTCCTCGCGCACCTGCTCTCCGACCTGATCGGCGCGGTAGCTCGGCATGGCGACCTCCGCAGTCAATTTATTGGCGGATCTCAGATTTCTTCGCGCTCGAGACGGTACGTCTCCATCGTGTCACCGGTTTGGAAGTCCTCGAAGCCCTCGAGGCCGATTCCGCACTCCTGTCCCGCCGGCATCTCCCGCGCGTCCTCTTTGAAGTGCTTCAGCGAGCTGATACGGCCTTCGTGAAGCATCTCTTTGCCCCGGAACAGCTTGGCCCAACCGCCGCGGCTGACCTTGCCTTCCACCACCCGGCTGCCGGCGATGATGCCGAGCCGCGGGATCTTGATGGGGATGAGGACCTCGACCTTGCCTTCGCGGATCTGGCGGTACGTCGGCTCGCGCAAGCCCTTGGCGGCGCGCTCGACGTCCTCGGTGAGCTTGTAGATGACGTCGTAGTAGCGGACCTCGACCTTGGCCCGCTCCGCTGCCGCCGTTGCAGCCGGCGTCGGCTTGAGGTTGAAGCACACGATGATCGCGTTGGAGACGCCGGCGAGCAGAAGGTCTGAGTCGCTGACGGCGCCGACGCCCTGGCCGACGATCTTGATCGCAACCACCGGGTCTTCGATCTTCTGCAGCGCGCTGAGTAGTGCCTCGAGGGTGCCCTGCGCGTCCGCTTTGACGACCAGGCTGAGCTCTTTGACCTCGCCTTCCTTGGCGCGGCGCGCGAGCTCTTCGAGGGTGATTCGCGGGGCCACATCCCTGGCCGCCTCGGTGGTGCGGCGCTCGGTCAGCTTGGTGAGCGCGATCTGGCGCGCGACCTTTTCGGAGCCGACAACCTGGAAGATGTCGCCCGCCTGCGGGACCTCGCTCATGCCGGAAACGACGACAGGCGTCGCCGGCGGCGCCGAGGTCACGCCCTGGCCACGATCGTCGGCGAGGGCGCGCACGCGGCCGTAGATGTGGCCGCAAACGAAGTCGTCGCCGACCTTCAGGGTTCCCGCCTGCACGAGCACCGTCGCAACTGGGCCGCGGCCGCGCTCGAGATGAGCGTCGACCACCGTGCCGATTGCATTTCGATCGGGGTTGGCCTTCAGCTCGAGGATGTCCGATGACAGGACGATGGTCGTCAGCAGGTCGTCGATGCCCTGGCCGGTCTTGGCGCTGAGATGGACGCACTCCAGCTCGCCACCGTAGTGGCGTGTGACGAGACCCTGGGCCGCGAGCTCCTGATGAACGCGCTCCGGGTTGGCGTTGTCTTTGTCGATCTTGTTGATCGCGACGATGATCGGAACCTTGGCCGCGCGAGCGTGATGGATCGCCTCGATGGTTTGGGGCATCACGCCATCGTCGGCGGCCACGACCAGGACGACGAGGTCCGTGACCTGCGCGCCGCGGGCGCGCATGGC
>DMCH01000053.1:8586-14603 GCA_003446775.1 Chloroflexota bacterium | reverse complement strand
GCCTCGTGGCCCGGGGTGTCGATGAAGACGACATCGTGCCCGTCGGCCGTCTCGATCTTGTAAGCGCCGATGCGCTGGGTGATGCCACCGGCTTCACCCGCGGCGACGCGCGTCTTGCGGATCGCGTCGAGGATCGACGTCTTGCCGTGGTCGACGTGGCCGAGGACGGTGACGATGGGCGGCCGCTGGACGAGCTTGGTGGGGTCTTCGTTGGCGAGCGAGAAGAGCTCCTCTCGCGAGGTCGTGACGACGTCGCCCTCGCCCTCTTTGGCCTCGACGGCGACCACGTCTTCGCTCAATACCGGTTCCACCGTGTAGCCGAACTCGTCCGCCACGATCTCGGCGGTGGAGAAGTCGATGACCTGGTTGATCGTGGCCAGGATCTTGGACGCCATCAGCTTCTTGATGACCTCGACCGGGCTCACTCCGAGCTTTTCGGCAAGGTCCTTGACGGACAGCGACGGCGGCAGCACCGCCTTGCGCTCGCCGTTGGCCTCGATCTTGACCGCGACAGAGGTCGGCTTGAAGGCCGAGCGGGCAGCCTCGATCGCGCCCGGCGCCAATGGCGCCGAGGCGTTGCGCGTCAGCCGCCGTTGCTGGAGAAAGTTCACCAGCTCCTTTTGACTGATCCCGAGTTCGCGTGCGAGTTCGTGTGTCTTCATGCCCGAACGTATGATTATGCCGCCCAGGGCGAATTCGAAACCTGAGGCCGGCCGGCTTACGAACCCAGTTCAGCCCACACTTCGGCGCTGACGGTTGCCTTCAGAGCCCGGTCCAGAGCCTTCTTCTTGCGGGCGATTTCGACGCACGAAGGGTCGCGGTGAAGGTAGGCGCCGCGGCCGTGAGCCCTCCCGGTGGCGTCAACAGCGGCGCTGCCGTCGGCGGTGCGCACGACCCGCACAAGGCTCCGTTTGCCCGCCTCCTGCCGGCAAGCGACGCAGGTGCGGACGGGCTCATGCGTTCGTGTCGGCATCGCTCCGCCCGTCGCTCTCGCCGGCCTTGATGTCGATGCGGAAGCCCGTGAGCTTGGCCGCGAGGCGGGCGTTCTGTCCGTCCCGGCCGATCGCCAGAGAAAGCTGAGAGCGCGGCACCAGGACGGTGGCCGTGCGCGTGCCTCGGTCGATGGTGACCGACTCGACCTTGGCCGGTCCGAGCGAGGCGGCGACGAATGCTTCGGGATCGTCGGACCACGGCACGATGTCGACGTGCTCGCTTGCCAGCCCGCTGAGGATGGCGCGATGACGCACGCCTTTGGGCCCGACGCAAGCGCCCACCGGGTCGATGCCAGGCTCGCTGGCCGAGACGGCGACCTTGGTGCGCAGTCCGGGCTCGCGCGCGATCGCGCGCACCTGGACCGTGCCGGCTTTGATCTCCGGAACCTCCGCCTCGAGCAGGCGATGGACGAACATGCGCGCCGCGCGTGAGACGCGGACCTGCGCCTGGCGCGGGTTGTGCTGGGCGTCGAGGATCATCACGAGCACGGGCCGGCCCGGACGCAACAGCTCGCCTGGGATCTGCTCCTCCGGCGGCATCACACCTTCGGCGCGGCCGAGGTCAACATAAACGGTGCCCGCCTCGGATCGGTCCACGATGCCGGTGGCCAGCTCACCACGATGCTCGGCGACATCGCGCAGCACCTTGTCGCGCTCGAGGTCGTGGATGTGGCGAAGCACCGCGTGCTTGGCGGTCTGCGCGGCCATGCGCTTGAAGTCCTCCGATGGAAGGGTGCGGACCATTTCGCTGCCATCGCCGCGCACGATGCGACTCGTCACTTCGAGCGCACCGGTCTTGGTATCCAGCGTCACCCGTATGTCACCGGGTGGATTGAAGGCGCGAATGTAGGCGGTCGCGAGCGCCGCCTCGACGGTGTGCAGCATCTCCTCGAAGGGGATGCCCACCTCTGCGCAGAGCGCCGTGAGGGCGTCTGCGAGGCTTTCGGTGGACGGCTCAGATTGCGACCGCGAGCCTGCCCGCGACAACGTCATCCCACGCAATGTGAACTATTACCGGCGCTCTCCCGCGCGCGCCCTGCCCGGATACCGCGATGCCCGCCGTGTCGACGGCGACCAGCTGCCCCTCGATCACCGTTTCGGAAGGTCCGCTGCGATAGCGGATGTTGACCCGCTTGCCGTTGAACCTTTCATAGTCGCCATGACCTCGCAGCGGCCGCTCGGCGCCAGGCGATGACACCTCGAGGTCATAGGGTCCCTCGATCAGGCGCGAGTGATCGAGCAGCGGACCGGCGACGCGACTCACGCGCTCGCAGTCTTCGATGGAGATCGGCTCGGGATGGTCGATGGAGACTCGCAGCGTGCGCCCCGCGTGCCCCGACTGCTCGAGCGCGTAGAGCTCATAGCCCATGTGGTTGAGCGTGGGCTCGAGCAGCTCTCTGATCGACGTTATGGGCCATGTTGGCATGTTCGGGGTCTGGGATCACATTACCAGCCTCAACCTTCCCGGTCCGAAATCGCGGTGGCTGGGTGCGGATTTCGGACCGAAGCCGCTGAAGCGCCCGGGACCGGGGAACCCGGTCCCGGCAGCGGGCCGGACGCTGAGTTGCGTCACATGAACCACGTGATTGTTGGCGTGCGAACGGGGCGCTTCACCGGCGTTTACCGGAGAGGCTGGAGTCTCCGCCAGACCACCAGCAGTGGCGCTGCGTTGAAGATCGAGCTGTACGTGCCCGACACGATGCCGATCAGGAGCGCGAGCGCGAAGCCTTTCAAGCTATCGCCGCCGGCGACCAGGATCGCGACCAGGACGAGGACGACGGTGAAGCTGGTGATGATCGACCGGACCGCAGTCTGCATGATGCTGAGGTTCACGACCTGCTCGAACGAGAGCCTCTGGCTGACGCGAAGGTTCTCCCGGATTCGGTCGAAGACGACGATGGTGTCGTGGACCGAGAAGCCCACCACCGTCAGCACCGCGGTGACGAACAGGCTGTTGATCTCGCCGATCCTCAGATGGAGTCCCGTGCCGAGGATGGCGAACACCCCGGTGAGCAGGAAGACGTCGTGAAGTAACGCGGCGAGCGCCGAACCGCCGAACTGGAACCCCGCGCGAATACCTCCGGGCACGTTGCGGAACCAGAACGTGAGCAGCCCGAGGATGGCGATCGCCGCGACGACAACGGAGAGAAGGGCGCTCCGGATCGTCTCGCCGGCGATCGTGCCTCCGACCTCGAGCACGTTCAGGGCGCCGGCGTCGATCGGCCCCACCCGCGCGGTGAGGTCTTTGATCTCCTGGGTCTGCTGCGCCGTCGACATCGGGCGCGTCCGAATGATGTAGGTGTCGGGGCCGGCCGGGATGACCGTTCCACCGATGTTCTCGGCGGCGACGGCGTTCTCCACCTGCGCCCCGGTCGGGTGATTCGGGAACCTGACAGTGAACTCGGTGCCACCCGCGAAGTCGATGCCCAGCGCAAAGCCGCTGTGGACCATGAAGTAGATGCCCGGGATGATGATCAGCAGCGAGAACAGGAAGTACCAATTGCGGCGGCTGACGAAGTCGATCTTCCGCACGCGCGGCGGGGCCGGCGGCGTCTCTACTCGTGCAGCCGCGACGAGCTCTTCATGGGCGGCGGCCCCGGGCTGCTCCTCCTCTTCCTGCTCTTCCTCTTCTACTTCCGCTTCGGCCTCCGGAGTCTCCGTCACCAGCCTCCCGGGCGTCGTTTCGTCAGACGGATCGGACACGATCCACCCCCATCAGAGCCGGGCGCCGGAAGCGGCTGCCGGCCATGACGATCGCCAGCAGGTTGTGGGTGACGACGATCGAGGAGACCAGGCTGACGCCAACGCCGATCCCAAGCGTGATCGCAAAGCCCTTGACCGGTCCCGGCCCGATGAAGCCGAGGATGAGACAGGTGATGATCGTCGACAGGTTAGAGTTCCAGATCGCCGGCCATGCCCGCCGGACGCCGGCGTCGACGGCGGCAGGTATCGTCCTGCCCGCGCGCACTTCCTCTTTGAAGCGCTCGAATATCAGCACGTTGGCGTCGACGGCCATACCGACCGACAGGATGAACCCGGTGATCCCGGCCAGCGTCAGCGTGACGGGCACGAGCTTGAACGTGGCGAATACCGCCCCCGCATAAAAGAGCAGGGCCAGGCTTGCCAGGAAGCCGGGCACGCGGTAGTAGATGATCATGAAAAGGATCACGATCGAGAGCCCGAGGAGGCCGGCCGCGATGCTGAGCTTCACGGACTCGGCGCCCAGCGTGGAGCCGACCTGCTGGACGCTCAGCACCTGCAGGTCGACTGGCAGCGAGCCGGCGTTGATGCCGGTCGCGAGGTCGGTGGCGGCCGCCTGCGTGAACCCGTTCCCACCTCCGCTGATCACGGCATTGCCGCCGAGAATCGCCTGCTGCGACACCGCGTCCACCAGCAGCTTGGGGCAGATCGTCGTCGGCGTGGCGGTCGCGAGACAGCCGGTATCGTAGGTCTCGGAGACCTTGTTCGCATAGGCCGGGTCTTCCCAGTTGTCGATGTCGTTCTGGGTGATGTCCAACCAGCTGGTGAGGTGGCGCCCGGCGCAGTTGGCGGCGAGGCTGGTGTTGGTATCTCCCGGGCACGCGGCGACGTTCGCCGTCGTCAGCGTTCCAAACAGATCGGCCCCGCGTGAGGTGAAGCTCACGTTGACTACCCAGCCGATGGCGTTCTGGTCGAGCGCGGCGGAGGCGCTCGCGATGTCGTCGCCTGTGAGCCCGGTGAAGGCCGGCTTGTAGCCCGGCTCTGGGCCCCCCGTCACCTTTGCGTCCGGGACCCACTTCGTGTAGACCAGCCGGTTGACCGCCCCGATGACTTTCTGGGCCTGGTCGGCGGTGACTCCGGCTAGGTCGACGGTGATGCGGTCGCTGTTCGTGCCGGCGCCGCGGATCTCCGGCTCGCTGACTCCAAGCGAGTTGACGCGCTTGGAGATGACGGTGATGGTCTTCTGCAGCACGTCCGCGCGGGATTGGCCCACCGGGAAGTTCGTCAGCTGGTAGTCGATGTGCGTCCCGCCCGCCAGGTCCAGTCCTTTGTGGAAGTAGATCTGCCAGCCGCCAAAGTTCGGCGGCAGGCCGGGAACGTTGCCGGTGAGCGGATAGTGATTCGCGATCCGGTAGACGTATCCGGCGCCGTCGACAAAGAGCGAGAACGCCAGGACGATCACGATGAGCAGGCGAATCGGCCAGCTGAGGACTAGCTGCACAGCCGAAACAGTCTAGGGACTACCGGATTATCGCTGCCGGTCTGCGTGCTTTAGAGAAGGCGCGGTTGGTGCGGACCGGGGTCGGGGAGCGCGATCCCCAGGTGCCGGTACGCGAGCTCCGTGGCGACCCGGCCCCTTGCCGTTCGAGCCAGGAAGCCGATCTGGATCAGGTACGGCTCGTGCACGTCTTCGATGGTCTCGGGTTCCTCTGACAGCGAGGTGGCGATGGTATCGAGGCCGACCGGACCCCCCTTGAACTTGGTGATCAAGGTTTCGAGCAGCTGGCGGTCGAGCGGCTCCAGCCCGATGTCGTCGATGTCCAGCATCGCGAGCGCGAGCTTGGTCGTGTCGGCAGTGGCGCGCCCGTCGCCCCGCACCTGCGCGTAGTCGCGGACCCTGCGCAGCAGGCGGTTTGCGATTCGCGGCGTGCCACGGGCGCGCCTGGCGATCTCGGCCACTGCGTCCTCGTGGATCTCGATGTCGAGGATGCGGGCCGAGCGCCGGATGATGCTCTCCAGCTCGGCCTTGCTGTAGAAGTCCAGCCTGTAGACGGCCCCGAACCGGTCACGCAGCGGGCCGCTGAGCAGCCCTTGCCGCGTGGTGGCACCGACGCAGGTGAAATGCGGCAGCGGTAGGGTCGCGGCGCTCGCCCCCACCCCCTTCCCCAGGACGGCGTCGAACCGATAGTCCTCCAGAGCTGGATAGAGAGACTCCTCGACCACGCTGTTGAGGCGGTGGATCTCGTCGATGAAGAAGACGTCGCGGGTCGTGAGGTTGAGAAGGATCGAGCCCAGCGCGCCCTGGTGGTCGATGGCCGGCCCCGA
>DMCH01000053.1:0-8294 GCA_003446775.1 Chloroflexota bacterium | reverse complement strand
GGCGGCCCGCAGAGCAGCACGTGCTCGACCGGCTCGCCGCGCCTGCGCGCCGCCTCCAGCAGGATGCCGAGGTTCTCGCGCACCTGCTGCTGGCCGACGTACTCAGAGAGCATTCGGGGACGCAGGGTGAGGTCGAACTGGTCGTCGTCGGTGCGGGCATCGAGCACCGCGTCTTTCTCGTTCACTTTCTTCCCATGGCTTTGAGGGCGGTGGCGAGCGCTTCCTGGGTCGAAGGCGATGACTTCCATTCCACGGCCTCGAGCCCGACCCGAGCTTCCTGGGACGAGAAGCCCAGGTTGCGAAGCGCGGATTCGACCGCCTTAGGGACGGCGCCGTCGCCGGCCAGCGCCGCGGCCCGCGGGATGACCTCGAGCTCCCCGGCCGCGTCGAGCTTCGGCTTCAGCTCGATGATCACCTTGGCGGCCGTGCGCGGCCCGACTCCGCTCGCTCGACGTATCGGCGTTGCATCCTCGCTCACTATCGCTCGCTTGAGCACCTCGAGGCTCGCCGCGCTGAGGATGTTGAGGCCGACCTTCGGCCCGACGCCGTCGACCTGGATGAGCATCTCGAAGAGGTCGAGCTCCTCGACCGAGGCGAACCCATAAAGATTGAGCTGGTCCTCGCGGACGTGGGTGTGGATGTCGAGGTCCACCTGGCCGCCCGGGGCCGGCACCTTCTGCCGAGTAGTCGTGCTCACGCTGACCATGTAGCCCACGCCCCCAACGTCGACGACGACGAAATCGGCTCCCGCGCGCTGAACCTTTCCAGTGAGGTGTGCGATCAACGTACAGCGGCTCTTGAGAACTGGCGGCTGCGCGCGTGGCATACCGCGATGGCGATGGCGTCGAGCGCGTGGTCGTCGAGCTTGCCCTCGGGCAGCTTGACCTGCGCGCCCAGCATGCGTGCGATCTGCGTCTTGTCGGCCTTGCCGTATCCGGTGATGACGATCTTCACCTGCGCGGGCTTGTACTCGAACACTGGAATCCCGCACTCCTCGAGCACCGCCAGGATCGCCCCGCGGGCCTGAGCGACGCCGATGGCGCTGGTGGCGTTCCGGCCCATGAACAATTCTTCCAGCGACGCCTCGCCGGGCGGGTTCTCCGCGAGCAGCGCGCGCAGATGGCGCGTGATCTTGAGCAGCCGAGCGCCATCCGGTCCGGGACTGGTGACGACGGTGCTCGAAGAGAGGATCATGCCCGGTCCGGAAAGCAGCGCAAACCCGGTTCCGGCCAGCCCGGGATCGATGCCTAAGATCAAAGGCGAAAGGGAGGACTGCGGTCCTCCCTTTCGGAAACCCTCCTGGGGTCTCTCCTCGCCACGATTGGGAGGCGTTTGGGAATGTACGTCTGGGGGACGGCCGGAGTGAATCCGGCCTACTTGCGACCTGTCAATGGATTTCATTCATACCTGTGCTGAGACGCGTTCAAGGACGTTGGTGGGGATGTCAAAGTTGGCGTAGACCTGCTGGACGTCGTCGTCCTCTTCCAAAGACTCCATCAATCTGAGTACTCCGGCGGCTTTGTCTTCGCCGACGGGAACAGTCTGCTTCGGCTGCATCGTGATCTCGGCGTTTTCAACGGTGACGCCCTGGGCCTCGAGGGCCTTCTTCACCTTTTCGAAAGCCGCGGGTGGCGTGGTGACCTCGACCGATTTGCCGTCGACCTGCACGTCGTCGGCGCCAGCCTCGATGGCGGCCAGGCCGACGTCCTCCGGATCGTTCTTGCCCGCGTTCGCGGTGATCACGCCCTTGCGTTCGAACATCCAACCGACCGAGTTCGTCTCGCCGAGGTTGCCGCCGAACTTGGAGAAGCGGTGCCTGATCGACGCCGAGGTGCGATTGCGGTTGTCGGTGAAAGCATCGACCATGACGGCCACGCCGGCCGGGCCGTAGCCCTCGTAGCGGATCTCTTCGAGCTTCTCGCCCGCGAGCTCGCCCGTGCCCCGCTTGATGGCGTTCTGGATGCGGTCGGTCGGCATGTTGATCTCGCGCGCTTTCTGCATCGCGAGGCGCAGCCGGAAGTTGCCTTCGGGGTTGCCTCCCCCCTCCTTGGCTGCGATCGTGATCTCACGGCTGGCGCGGGTGAAGGCCTGGCCGCGCTTGTGGTCGACGATGGCCTTCTTGTGCTTGATGCCGGCCCACTTCGAATGGCCTGACATTTAGGAAGAGCCTCCGAACATGCTTTCGATGATTTTAGTTCACTTCAGGAGCACATGCCGCCGGCGAGCCGAGATGACGTCGCCGGCCGCGGCCGTAGCGGTGGGCTCGACCTTCTCGCCATTCTTGCGGACCCCTCCCTGCTCCGCCAGTCGTCTCGCGTCGCCCCGAGTGGAGGCGATGCCCGTAGCGACGAGAAGGCTGACGATGTCAGTCGGTCCCTCGATCTCGTGTTCCTCTTTCTGATCCGGGATCTCCTTGCGCACGAACTGGCTGACGAAATCTGCTTCGGCTCGTGAGGCCGCCTCCTCACCATGCAGTCGGTTGACCAGCCGGCGCGCCAATGCCGCTTTGGCGTCGCGCGGTTTCATTGCGAGGATTGGCTCGAGCTGCTTGCCTTCGAGGCCAGACACGAGACGCAGGTACTTCTCGGTCAGCGTGTCCGGGATCGACATCGTCTTGCCGTAGATCTCTTCCGGCGGCTCCGTGAGGCCGATGTAGTTGCCCAGCGACTTCCCCATCTTCAACGAGCCGTCGGTGCCTTCGAGCAGGGGGAAGACGGCGATGTCCTGCGGCTCCTGCCCGTATGCCTTCTGAATCTCGCGACCGAACAACAGGTTGAACAGCTGGTCGGTGCCGCCGATCTCGACATCCGCGTGGATCGCGACCGAGTCGTACGCCTGGTTGAAGGGGTAGAGGATCTCGTGAGCGCCGATCGGCGTGCCTGCCTTGAGCCGATCGGCAAAGTCTTCCCGCTGCAGCACCTGCTGCAGCGTGGCCTTGCCGAGCAGGCGCAGCACGTCGGCCCCTTTCATCTCGCCCAGCCATTCGGAGTTGCGGCGTACTTCGAGCCTCTCCCGATCCAGGACGAGGTGGATTTGCTCGAGGTAGGTACGCGCCGCCGCGTCGACCTGCTCGCGAGTGAGGATCGGTCGGGTTTCGGACCGCCCGCTCGGATCGCCGATCATCGCGGTGAAGTCCCCGACGATGAGAACGACCGTGTGCCCGTCGTCCTGAAACTCTCGCAGCACGTCGAGCGGGACGAGATGACCGACGTGGAGGTCAGGCGCAGTCGGGTCGAGGCCGAGCTTGACGCGCAGCGGCTCACCGCGCTCCAGACGCGCTCGCAGGTGCTCTTCCACGTGGATCTCGACCGCCCGCTTCTGCAGGCGCTCGAAAAGTGCCCCGCTCATCCGCCTATGGGTTGACGGGGCCGGGGCCGAAATAGATCTGTGGGTCGGCCGGCAACACCGGCTGGAATACCGACACGATCGGCTTCCCGAACGCCCTCACCAGCGGCACCGCGATATGCGAGCCGTTGACTCCATCGCGGATGCTTTGCTGGAGCGCGTCGAGCTGTGTGCCCCCGAACGGATTGCCGGCAGCCTGGAGCTCATACGTGACCAAGACCGAAAGGAGCAGCCCGGTCACCACCCCGATGACCACACCCGACAGCCGGTTGAACATGATCGCCTGGAGCTGGATCTGGCTGTTCGCGAGCTGTGCAGCGCCATCGATGACGATGATGACCGCGAAAAGGATCCCGAAGAAACCGTAGATGCGCGCATCGGCGGTCCCGTAGTTCGACGATTGCTGCAGGATTCCGCCGGCTTGCAGACCCATGTTGGTGGCGGCGACGCAGGCGAGGTAAAGCGAAACCAATCCGATCAGGCGCCGCATCACACCGGTGAAGTAGCCGAGAACCGCATAAACGAGGATCAGCACGATCGGGATGGCGTCTACCCAGGTCACTTAACGGTTCTCACTCTCTGAACCTGGCGCTGTGCTTCTTCTCCAATGCGAGCTTGATCTCCCCCATCACGTTGTCCACTTCGGCGTCCGTCAGGGTGCGCTCGGGGCTCCGGAAAGTCAAGGCGAAGGCGACGCTCTTGTGTCCGTCCGGAACCTGAGCGCCTCGGTACTCGTCGAATGGCCGGCTCCTCTCCAGGATGTCCCGGCCCGCCTCCTTGATGGTGGCGAGCAAGGCTCCGGCGGCGACGTGCTCTTCGACCACGACCGCGAGGTCGCGCTCGATCGCCGGGAACCGCGGCAGCGGCTGCCCGCGACGGATTTCGGCAGTCGCTAGGACGGGGTCGAGGTCGATCTCGATGGCCACCAGGCGGCCCTCGAGGCCGGCGTTGGCGACAACGAACGGATGCAGCTCGCCGATGTAACCCAACTGCCGCGCCTCGAGGAAAACCGCGGCGCAGCGGCCCGGATGGAACATCTCCGCCGACGCGCGCCGGTAGCTATATGCGGGCGCGCCAAGCTCGCGCACGCAGCCATCGAGCACCGACTTCATCGCGTAAAACGCCTCACGTCCGGATTCCGCTGTCGCCCCCGCGTCCGTGACGGCGCCAAGCCTTTGCGGCTCTTCGGGCTGCTGCGTGGTCTTGTCGCCCACGCGCGCGAGAAACACGGCTGCGATCTCGTAAACCTTGACGCCCATACGGCCGCGGTCGCGGTTCAGAGCGACGACGTTGACAAGGGAGGGCAGCAGAGAAGTACGCAGCGTGTCCATGTCGTCGCTCAACGGGTTCGACACGCCGAGCGCTCGCGCTCCGACGCGCAGCTGCTCGAGCATGCGTCCCGACACCAACGCGGGATTCCAAGTCTCCGTGAATCCGGCTCCGGCGAGGACCTGGCGTGCAGCGTCGAGTCTCCGACCCATGCTCGGGATCGATGGCGTCCATCGGTCGCGCCGACGCCCAGGCAATGTGGGCGGAACGCGGTCGTATCCCCAGACCCGGCCGACCTCTTCGACAAGATCTTCCGGAATGCTGACGTCGAGCCGGAAGACGGGCGGAAGCACGTCCCACTCCCCATCGCCGAGGATCCGGACGTGGAAGCCGAGGCGGATGAGGATGGCCTCCGAGTCCTCGAGCGGGACGTGGATGCCCAGCACCTCGTCCACCAGCCACGGCTTGAGCCGGATGCGCACAGGCTCCTGGGGTCGCGGATAGACGTCGGCCCATTCGCGGTGCACAGCGCCGCCCGCGAGCTCGGCGATCAGAGCTGCAGCCCTCCTGGCGCCCGCGAGGGCGAGCTCTGCCGGCAGGCCCTTCTCGAAGCGGGCCGAGGCTTCGGTGCGCAGCCCGAACGCGCGTGCCGTCTGGCGAACGTTTGGGCCGTTGAACGTCGCCGCCTCGAGGAGCACGTCGGCGGTGGCGTCGGTGACGGCGGTTTCCTCACCGCCGATGACGCCAGCGATCGCGACGGGTTTGTCCGCGTCCGCGATGACGAGCATCTCCGGGGTCAGCTCGCGCTCCACGCCGTCGAGGCAGAGCAGCTTCTCACCCGCGCGTGCACGCCTCACGTGCACTTCCCCTCCGGAAAGCTTGGCCCGATCAAACGCGTGGAGCGGCTGCGCGTACTCGAGGAGGACGTAGTTGGTGATGTCGACGATGTTGTTGATCGGTCGCACGCCGCATGCGCGCAGCCGGCGCTGGACCCAATCCGGGCTCGTACCCACCTTGACCCCGGTGATGACCCCGCCGATGTACCGGCTGCATAGGTCGGCGTCATCGATCGAGACCTTGACCATGTCGCGGCCCGCAGGTTCGGACTTGCCCGTAAACGCGGGCATGAAATCGACCTTCATCGGCCGGTCCAGTCCCGCGGCGAGCTCGCGGGCCACGCCCAGGTGGCCCATGCAGTCGGGCCGGTTGGACGTGACCTCGACGTCCATGGTCGCCTGGCTCGGGATCACCGTGGTCAGCGGGTCGCCCGGCCGGCCAGAGTCCAGGATGAGGATGCCGGAGTGATCGTCACCAAGAAGGAGCTCCTCGGCAGAGCACAGCATCCCCTTGGCGCTGTAGCCCGCGATGTTCAGGTCCTTCACGACCTTGCCGTTGGGCACCGTCGTACCGGGCAGCGCCACCGGCACCAGCGAGCCAGGCACCGCGTTGTCGGCGCCGGCGATGATCTGCTCGGTACGAGTGCCGAGGTCCACTTGGTGGATCCAGAGTTTGGTTTTCGACTTAGGGTGCGGCTTCTGCTCGAGGACTTTGCCCACGATGATCTGGGACAGGTCGATCACGGTCAACGACTCGACCTCGATCCCCAGACGCGTGAGCACCTCCGCGGCCTCTTTTGGCGTCACGCCGTCGAGGTCCACGAAGTCGCCGATCCATTCGTACGAGATCTTCATCAGAACTGTTCCAGGAAGCGGAGGTCGGATTCGTAGAAGAGGCGGATGTCGTCGACGTCGTGCTTGAGCATCGCCATCCTCTCGATCCCGAAGCCCCACGCGTATCCGTTCCACTTCTCGGGATCGATGCCGCCGTTGCGCAGGACCTGCGGATGGACCATCCCGCAGCCGCCGACCTCGAGCCAGCCCTTGTGCCGGCAGCTCTTGCAGCCCGCGCCCGCGCAGATGCCGCAGGTCACGTCGAACTCAAAGCTGGGCTCGGTGAATGGGAAGTAGCTCGGGCGGACTCGCACCTTGCGCTCTTCGCCGTACAACGATTGGATCATGTACAGGAGCGTGCCCTTCATGTCGCCGACCGTGAGGGCCTTGTCGACAGCGAGTCCTTCGACCTGGCTGAAGTACGGCAGCCGGGTGGCTTCGGGCGCGTCGCGCCGGTAGCAGCGACCGGGCGTGATGATGTAGATCGGCGGCTCCTTGATGCGCTGCATGGCCCGGATCTGCACCGGCGACGTATGCGCCCTGAGCAAAAGGTCGGGCGTGAAGTAGAAGGAGTCCCAGTTTTCGCGCGCCGGATGGCCAGGCGGGATGTTGAGGGCCTCGAAGTTGTACCACTCGGTCTCGACCTCCGGGCCGAGCTCGACCTGATAGCCCAGCGATTCGAGCACCGTCTCGATCTGGCGCTGCACTTGCGTGAGCACGTGAATGTGGCCGCGACCGAGCGGTGCGCCTGGAAAGGTGATGTCGATCGCCTCTGTCTCGGCGATGTCGGCGAGCCGCGCCTCCTCCAGCTCGTGGCGCTTGGCGGCCAGCGCTGCCTCGATGACCCGCTTTGCCTCATTGGCCGCCTGGCCGAGAGCAGCGCGCTCCTCCGGCGGCAGCTTGCCGATGTCAGACAGCAGGCTGCTGATGCGCCCGTTCTTGCGGCGGAGATAGTCGACCTCGATCGCAGCCAGCTCGTTCTCGGTCTGCGCGCGCGCGATGGCTGCCAGCGCCTCTTGCGTGAGCTCCTGCGGATCGCTCATGCCGCGAGCCTTTGCCTGATCTGGAAGAGGATCAGCGCCGCCGCCGCGGCGACGTTCAGGGACTCGACGCCTTCGCTCAGCTGGACGGTGACGAGTTTGAGGTCGGTGCGAGAAAGGCCATGCGCCTCGTTGCCGAGCACGATCATGCCGGCATTCTCTATCGGCGCCTCAGCTAGTGGTTCGCCCCCCGAAGTGGCGGCGCCATAGCCATCGAGGCCGGCGAGGTCGCTCCATGCGCAGCGAGCGACTGTCAGCCGGAACACATTTCCCGCCGAGGCGCGGATCGCCTTCGCGCCGTATGGGTCCGCGGTGCCCTCGAGCGCGACCAGCGCCGGCGCACCTGCAGCGGCCGCGGTGCGGCAGATCGCACCCACGTTGCCAGGGTCCTGCACGCCGTCCAGCACCACCAGCGGCCAGCGCCGCCGGCGCGCCGCCTCGATCGCGGTGTTGGCATCCGTTTCCAGGATCCTGGCGATCGCGATCACTCCACGCGGCGTGACGGTCTGGGTCACGGCGCGGAAAACGCCCGGCGACAGGGCGACTCGTCTCTGTGATCGAGCGTTGAACTCATCTCCCTCGCGCACGGCGACCAGCTCCAGCTCCAGGCCCGCCGCCTCGGCCTCCGCAAGCACGCGCGGACCTTCCAGGAGCACAAAGCCTGGCTCGCGCCGGGTGGCGAGACGCCGCAAGCGGCGGACGACCTCGTTGTCCGGGCTCGTAATTAGCTGGTCAGAGGGATTTCTTAGCAACCTCCACCAGCCGAGCAAAGGAACCGCTGTCGCGCACGGCCAGGTCAGCCAGCACCTTGCGGTCGATCTCCACTCCGGCCTGGCGAAGGCCGTGCATCAATTGGTTGTAGGGCAGCCCCGACTGCCTCGAGGCGGCATTGATGCGAGCGATCCACAGCTGCCGCATCTCGCGCTTGCGGCGCCGCCGGTCGCGGTAGGCGTATGCGAGGGCGTGAAGG
>DMCH01000124.1 GCA_003446775.1 Chloroflexota bacterium | reverse complement strand
TGTAACTGTTCGATCGGCACCAGTGACACAGGTCCGCCCGGGAGCTCGACCCGCTTGAATGGGATCAGCCCGGCCCTGCCGTCATCTGCCATTCGGGCAAGTAAAGCACCTGCCCGCATCAGCGACGGGTGGCGGCCCAGTCCTGTAACCGGAGGCCTCGAATCCTCGAGAACTCTGATGAGTTCGCCGTAACAAGGGTCGCCTTGTGACGGAGCGCCTGGCCCGCGATCAGAAGGTCGTACGCCCCGATCGGTTTACCAACGCTTTCGAGGGCCGCCCGAACGCGCCCGGCATGGTCGGCATCTTCAGTCGTGAAGTCAAAGACCTCGAGAGGACCGGCCAGGAACGTCGCGACGCGTTCGGCGTTCGCCTTGGATCGCTGACTCTTAGCAACTCCGTACCAGAGCTCGAACAGGACGATTGACGACGTAGCGAGCCTCTCCCCTGCCGAGCTGGCACGCTCGAAGCGCCGCCGGACCGTTTCGGGGCGTCCGTTGATCAGTGCGATGCATGCATTGGTGTCGAGTAGATACGTCAATCAAAGACTTTGCGCGACGGTGTAGTCGGCTGATCCCGGCCGCTTACCATCAGGGCGCCACCGCCGACCTTATCCATCCGGGCAAACCACTCTTTAACGTCCAGCACCGGCTCCAGCAGGACACCACTGGTTACACGCCGGACGTGCACCTTGTCGCCACGGAAACGGAACTCCTTTGGCAGCCTCACAGCCTGGCTGCGGCCGTTGCGGAAGAGCTTGGCTACTGCGCGCTCAGACATGCGACCTCCTACTTGGCAAGAACCGTGAGGCCCTGCCCAAGTCCGAAAATTGATCTATACCGCAAGTATATGCCCGTGTAGTAATTCAAGTGGTAATCCTGGCGACACCAGCGGCTGAGACCGCCGTCGAATCGTCTTGTGAGGCTTCCAAATGAACTCAAAACCATTGAAACCGGTCTCGGTGGACGAAGCCGCTTCAAATACGTGGAGCAGGCGGTTAGCTTCGAACCGCGCCTTTACGTGGGGCGTAGTAGCGGCGCCAGATCAGGCGGTGGATCGGCACCCACCGTGGGATGTCGCGCAGACCCGGAATGAACGGCACCACTGCGAGCGCCCCGGTGAGCAGCGTCATCAGGATGATGATTCCGAAGTCGGCGTTAGACGAGTTGAATCCGAGAAAGCCGGTAGTGCTCGTGAAGGGCGGGAGCTGGTACCACATCGTGTACAGCCACAACCAGGTCTGGCCTGGGTAGCTGCCGGTTTCGTTCATCATTCCCCACTGGCTGGCGGTCAGGTGCGCCTGGCCGGCCAGGCCTGAGAGGTAGGTGCCGTCGCCCATGAAGAGTAGCGGCTGCGTGTAGTCGGTCTGGTAGAAGCGGCCGTTGATGACCAGTAGTCCGTCGAGGCCCCCGGCCTGCGCCACACCGAGAAGGTTCGACATCATCACCGGCAAGGGGCCGTAGTCGCCGTCGGCGACCGTGACTTTCCCGTCAGTGACCTTGGCACCGGCAAGTGCCTTCGTGTAAGCATCCAACCACTTGGTCTGCTGGTCCCCGGTGGCCTTCTGCCAGGTGTCGAGAGCGGAGGCGAGGGCCGAGTTGCCAACGCTCGCCCGCTGCAGAGGCTGGATAACAAAGGCGTTGGCTGAGTCGACCGGAATGCGCGTGCCGAACCAGGACTGCGGGGCGATCGGCCCCCAGTGCTGCATCGAACCAGAGCCGGAGTTGTACGGATTGCCGTAAGCCGCGCTGATCGTCGAGCCCGCGAGCTCGTTGGTGGCCGTGGTCACGAAGTCCACCGGATCCCCGTGCGCCCAGGCAGCGATCGTCACGGGTGCCACGTCGGGCGAGGATAAAATCAAGGCCACGAGCAGGGTGATCACGCCCACGCCCGCGAGAGCGATGAAAATCTCCTTGACGAGGTCGTACGGCACCATCCGGACGCCGCGGTAGTACTCCTCCTGAGTCGCGCCCATGGATTTCATGGCTGCGCACCTCCTTTTGTCCCCACGAAGTCAGAGGCTTCGCCGTGACTTCGCGAGGACCCCTCGGGGTCGATCGGCTTCACAACACCGCGCGTGCGCACCATGACGATGTGGAGGACCACCAGAATGGTGACCCCGATCGGCAGCAGCATGACGTGCAGCCCGTACATCTGACCGAAGTTCAAGACGTTGAAGAACGCTCCAACGCCTGCCGAGTTCATTGCGTCCTTGGCGTTGACGGCGATGAATTGGGCGTCGAAGTTCTGCTGTGAGAGGTAGCCGGTGAAGGCAGTAAGGATGCTGACCGCGAAGATGACCACACCGATCATCCAGGTGGCAGCGCGCCCATGGCGCCAACCCGCCATGAAGTACTGGCCCCACAGGTGCAGGACCATGAAGATGAAGAACAGCTGTACGGACCAGAAGTGGAGGCTGTTGACGAACCGGCCAAGGCGCGAGTAATGCCACCACTGAGGCCCCATGAACGAGAGGGCGACTCCGCTGATGACCACCCAGACGAGGGCTGCAATCGTGACCACGCCGAAGACGTAGACCCACGAGCCGACGTAGTAAGGCTGCCGATCGGGCAGCAGGTGGTCCATCGGGAGGTGGCGGTCGATCGCTTGGCGGAGGCGGAGGGTCCAGCTCTTCGAATCAGCTGGAGTCTCTTTTTCGACGTTACTTGCGGCCGCCATCCTCGCCCTCCTCCGCATGCGGGAACGGGGCGAACAATGCAATCGCGAACAGCACGATCATCCCCCCGATGACAAGCAGATTCGGCGTGGAGATGAGAATGAATCCCCAGTGAAAATACGTGGTCGGTGTATCCATCCCTGCAACTCCTATTGTGACGTTTTGGTCAAATTTGCCCTTTCCTGACGTTGCCGTCAATACAAACCTCTGTAGCCGTCGGCCGGTAGGGCCTTACGGCCCATTCGACACGGGCTTACGACCTGTCCGCACGGGCCGAACGGCAGTCGTCAGGCGCCTCGCCAGAGTGTTGACTGAGCGCAAGAGCCGTCCAAAAGCTCAAGCAACACTTAAAAGAGGACACGTTTCCAAGGAGGAAATGACGTGAACAAAGCAATTCGGTGGCGAATCATCAGTCTTCAGGCGATGCTCGTGGTCATCCTCGCGGCCTCCGCAGGCTTTCTGTTCTTCGAAGGCAGCTTCGTGAGCGACATGGTCAAGACCGAGCTGGTTTCGCAGCAGATCTATTTCCCAGGCACGGACCAGATCAAGCCCGGCGGCGCGCTGGACCCGGCCGAGTTCCCGGCGGAGATTCGCGACCAGGCCGGCAAGCAGGTCACCGATGGCAACCAGGCCAGGATCTACGCAAATGACTTCATCGGCAAGCACCTCCAGGGTGTTGCGGGTGGAAAGACCTACTCCCAGGTAAGCAGCGCGGCCGGAGCGCTCAACGCGCAGATCGCCTCGACCCCGAAAACCGACCCCAACTACGCCGCTCTTCAGGCACAACTCGCGACGCTCAACGGCCAGAAGGCGACACTGTTCAATGGTGAGACATTGCGTTCGATGCTTCTGAACTCCTACGGCTGGTGGACGATCGGCGTGTACACCACATACGCCGGAATCGGACTCCTACTTGCAGCGTTCGGGGTTCTCGGCGC
>DMCH01000162.1:6084-6402 GCA_003446775.1 Chloroflexota bacterium | reverse complement strand
GTCTTCACGGCGCTGGGCAAGGCGGCCGCCAAAGACGCGATCCTTGCCAGCAACTCGAGCACCATCGCCATCAGCCGGCTCGCCGACCTCACCGGCAACGCGGCTCGGTGCTGCAACATGCACTTCTTCCACCCGGTCACGGTCATGCAGCTGTGCGAGGTCGTCAAAGGGCCGAAGACTTCTGATGCCACCGTCGCCGCCGCGACCGAGTTCGTGCGCAGCATCGATCGGACGCCCGTCGTGCTGAACAAGGAGATCTGGGGCTTCATCGTCAATCGCATCCTGTTCGCCGCCTCGGAGGAGGCGATGCACCTCCTC
>DMCH01000162.1:1037-5774 GCA_003446775.1 Chloroflexota bacterium | reverse complement strand
CCGTTCCACCTGCTCGACTTCAGCGGCCTCGACATCTTCTATGGGGCGATGAAGGATCGCCACCGCCAGGGCGAAGGCGGCGACGCGCCGGAGGTGCTGCGCAAGCTGGTCGAAGAGGGCAATCTCGGGCGCAAGACCGGCAAGGGTTTCTTCGAGTATCCGAAGTAGGGCGCCGGGGCACAATTGGTGGTGCCCCCGTAGCCCAATGGCAGAGGCAACCGGCTTAAACCCGGTCCAGCGCGGGTTCGACCCCCGCCGGGGGTACACCCTAAAATCGTTCTGAAGTGCCGCTCCACCTCGAAGAGGACCCGGACGAGCCAGACGAGCCGGACCAGCCCGCGCCCGGGGATGGCGCCACGGCGCCAGGGAGCCATATTCCGTCTGTCGGCATGCCCAACCGTGAATGGGAGTACGCGACCCACGTCCTGACGCTGGCCCAGGTGGTCGACGGCGCCAGCCTGGTGAAGATTCTCAAAGACGCTGGAGCGGATGGGTGGGATCTGGCCGAGGTGGTCGATGGGGGGGAGAAGCGCGTGCTCCTGATGAGGAGACCGAAGCGCTCGTCGCAAGAAGCGCGACGCGTCGGGTTCGCACCTCCCGCGCGCAACTGACCGCGTCCGCGCCGCGAAGAAAGCGGCGCGTATTGGTCGTCGAGGACGATGCGCCGACCCGCACCCTCATCGCCGAGGTCTGCAGGCTGCAGGGCCATGAGGTGCTCGAAGCGGCCAACGGCGCGCAGGCGATCGAGCTGGCTTCAAGCGGCCAGCCGGACCTCGTGCTCGTCGACTGGGTCCTGCCCGACATCAGCGGCACCGAGGTCATCCTCGCGCTGCGGAGGCAAGGCCTGACCGGTCCGATCGTGATGCTCACCGCCCGGTCCGCCAAGATGGACGAAGTCGTCGGCCTCGAAGTCGGCGCCGACGACTACATCAAGAAGCCCTTCGATTCGCGGATCCTCGCCGCGCGCATCAACGTCCACCTTCGGCGCGCCGCGCTGGCTGAGTCGGGAGGGGGACGCGAAAGCCTGCTCACAGTCGGCGCATTGCACATCGACAACGCCGCCCGCCGCCTGAAGCTGGGCGACGACGAAATCCCGCTGACCATGACGGAGTTCAACCTGCTCGCGGTCCTGGCGGCAAATCCCGAGCGCGTCCTGACCCGCGCGCAGCTTCGAGACAAGGTCTGGGGCTACCCCCATGACCTGGACGACCACTCGGTCGACCCCCACGTCCAGCGCCTGCGGCGCAAGCTCGCGGAGCACGCCAACAGCGGCGTCAACCTGGAGGCGGTGCCCGGCCTGGGTTACCGACTGTCGGTCATGCGCGTTTCAGACTAGGTGGACCGCAGAGCCGGAGCAGGCGACCCCCGCCCGATCGGCATCTTCGACTCCGGCGTGGGCGGCCTCACGGTCGTGCGGGCGATCCGCGAGCGGCTGCCGATGGAGCCGACGATCTACGTGGCCGACCTCCTGCATTTTCCGTACGGCCCACGTTTCCAGGACGAGGTGCGCGGGTTCGCGATCGACATCATCCGATACCTGGAAAGTCGTGACGTCAAGCTCGTCGTCATCGCGTGCAACACCGCCACCGCCGCAGCGCTGAACCACGCGCGCGAGCTGTTCGAGGTGCCCATCGTCGGCGTGATCAGCCCCGGCGCTCAGGCCGCGGTCGAGGCGACGAAGAACAATCGGGTCGGGGTCATATCGACGGAGGGCACCATGCGCAGCCAGGAATACCTGCACGCCATCAAGGAGATCGACCCGATGGTCGGCGTCTACCAGAAGGCCTGCCCCGAGCTCGTCGACATCGTGGAGGCGGGCGAGGCTGACTCGCCGCGCGCGGAGGAGGTCTTGAGAAGGGACCTCGACGACATCGTCCGGCTCGGCGCGGACACGCTGGTGTTGGGCTGCACGCATTACCCGCTGCTGAAGCCCGCGATCACGCGTCTGTATCCCGGCAGCTTCCAGCTCGTCGACTCGGCCACGACGACCGCCGCCAAGGTGGAGCGGCATCTCGATCACTCGCGCCTCCGCGCGGCCGGCGCCGAGCCACGGCACGAGATCCTGGTGACCGCGGTACCGCACCAATTCGACCGGATCGCCGCCAACATCTTCGGTGACGCCGTCCACGCGCAGGAGGTCCAGCTCTGGGAGAAGCAGACGACCTAGAGGTCCAGGCCAACCTCTTCGGACCTGTTGGCCAAGACCTGGCCGCCCTCGAGTCGAGCCTCCGCGACCTGATCGCGGCCGACCCCGACGTGGTGTCCGCCCCCATGGCCGACCTGTTCGCCGCGGGGGGCAAGCGCATCCGCCCCGCGCTCGTACTGCTCGCGGCCAAGATCGGCACGTACGACCTCGACCTCTTGAGTCCGGCGGCGATGGCGGTGGAGCTGACGCACGCCGCCACCCTCGTTCACGACGATGTCATCGATCGCGCCACCGTCAGGCGCGGCCGCCCGACCGTCGCGGCGCGCCTCGGCGATGAACCGGCCATCGTGGTGGGCGACTACTACTTCGCCAAGGCGTATGAGCAGGCCGCCAACACGCAGGCGCCGGAGGTCGTGACCATCCTCGCCGACGCGGTCATGAAGATCTGCGCGGGCGAGGTGCGGCAGCAGGCGATCCGCCATCAGTACCAGGCGACGCTTGACGAGTACATGCCCCGCATCGAGGCCAAGACCGCGACCCTGCTGGCCGCGAGTTGCGACATCGGAGCGCTGCTGGGCGGGCTCGCAGCCGCTCCGCGCGCGCACCTTCGCGACTACGGCCGTCTCCTCGGTCTCGCATTCCAGATCGCGGACGACGTGCTCGATTACACCGGCACCGAGGACGAAGTTGGCAAGCCGATCGGCCACGACATCGCCGAGGGTTTCGCAACGCTTCCGCTCATGCTCGCGATGGAGGAGGCTTCGATTGCCGGCCGTTTGTCGCCACTGCTCCGTTCGGGACATGAGCTGAGCGCGGTCGAGGCCGAGCAGGTCGTGGCGCTCGTACGGTCGAGCCAGGGACCCCAGCGCGCGATCGAGCGCGCACGCTCGTTGGCGTCCGATGCGCGCCATGAGCTCGAAACAATTGGCGGTGGCGAGGCGGTGCAAACGCTGTCGGCGCTGACCGACTACGTGGTTTCTCGAAAGCTATAACCTCTTCTCGTGGGTCCGGGCGTCAGGGTTAGGCTCGTGGGTGTCGGTCCCGGACACCCAGGTTTGGCGACGGTGCAGGCGGTCGAGGCGATCAGGGAGGCCGACGTAATTCGCCGCAGCGATGGTTGTGGCGCGGGGCTGCTTCACTTCGCCGCGCCGGGAGCCGACATCGGCCCGCTCGACTCCACCGAGGAGGTCGTCCGCCTCGCACGATTGGGTCGCAAGGTCACGGTGCTGTTCCCCGGCAACCCATATGCATTCTCGAACGGCAGCCAGGTGGCTGAGCGCCTCCAGCGCGCGGGTGTCGATTTCGAAGCCGTGCCGGGGCTCATCCTCGAGCTCGCCGCGCCGGTCATGAGCGGCATCCCCCTCACCATCGAAGGGCGCTCGTCATCGATTGGCTTCGGCCTGGTCAAGGGCGCGGAGACGGTGGTGCTTAGGCTCGCGTCGGGCTGGTGGGAGTCGGGCATCAGCGCGCTGCTCGCCGACGGCAGGAAGTCCGACACGCCGGCGGCCTTGATCCTCAACCCGGGGCAGCCAGGCCAGCATCGCGTAGGGGCGCCACTGGGAGAGCTCGCGCGCAAGGCCGCCACGTACGGCTTGCGCGGAGACGCGTTGCTCGTCCTCGGACCTGGAGTCGAGATGGCGGAGCAGCTCGATACGCTCGCGAAGCGACCCCTGCACGGCCGGCGAGTGCTGATCACGCGCGCGCGTCATCAGGTCGAAGGATTCCGGCGAGAGCTCGTCGACATGGGTGCCGCGGTGGTCGAGATCCCGACGCTCGAGGTCAGGCCGATGCCAACGGATGAGCGCGTGCGCAAGGCCATCGCCGGCCTCGGCCGCACGGCGCTGGTCATCTTCGCGTCGGCCAACGCGGTCGCCATCTTCTACAAGATGCTGGTGGAGACCGGCGCCGACTCCCGCGCGCTGCACGTGTCGAAGTTGTGCGCGATCGGGCAGGAAACGGCCGAGATGCTCGAGAACCACGGGCTTCGGCCGGAGCTGGTGACCTCGGAGTACACGGCCGAAGGGCTTGCCAAAGCGCTCGAAGGCTGGGAGATGGAGGGCATGCGCGTGCTGGTGCCTCGTGCGGAGGTCGCGCGCGACGCTTTACCATCCCTGCTCGCCATGCGAGGCGCCGAGGTCGAGATTCTTCCCGTGTATCAGGCGGTCTGTCCCGCGGAGGCGGGTCCGGCCTTGCTGCGATTGTTCGGCGCCGAGGGCGTGGACGTGGTGACTTTCACAAGCTCGTCCACGGTGGCCAATTTCGTGCGCGCGTTTCCAGAGGACAGGCTGCCGGCGGTGCTCGGCGATGCCGAGATCGCCTGCATGGGTCCGGTGACGGCGGACACCGCGCGCAAGCTGGGTCTTCGTGTCGATATCGTGGCTCGCGAGTACACGACGCACGGCCTGGTGCAGGCCATCGTGGAGGCATCCGGCAGGCCATGAGCAAGTCGAAACGCCGCGTCGATGTCGTCCCCACTCCGGAAGCCGAGGCAGTCGACCTGCCAGAGGCCTGGAAGAAGCGGCCCTGGGTGCCCTACCTGATCATGGGCATCCTGGTGGCGGTCGTGCTGGGGTCGGGCCTGGCGCTGCAGC
>DMCH01000162.1:0-709 GCA_003446775.1 Chloroflexota bacterium | reverse complement strand
TTCATCGCGCCGCAGCCGGTGTGCATCCTGCCCAACCACAAGTACACGGCCATTCTCAACACCACCTCGGGTCAGTTCGTGATCGAGCTGCTGCCTGACTACGCGCCGGTCACGGTCAACAACTTCGTCGTTCTGGCGCTCAACGGCTACTACACCGGCAGCCTGTTCTGGAAGGCCGAGGACTGGGTCGTGCAGGCGGGTGATCCTAATGGCGACGGCACCGGCGGCCCGGGCTACAACCTGCCCGAGGAGCCCAATTCGATCCTCAAATGGGATCTGGGGTCGGTCGGCATGGCCCGCGTCCCGGGCGGCCCGATCAACGGCAGCCAGTTCTTCATAACCAAGGCCGCCTGGCCAGGAGCCGGGCCGACAGCCACCTACAACCGCTTTGGGACCGTAGTGAGCGGGATGGAGAAGGTGCAGGCGGTCACACCGAGCGACAAGATCATCTCGATCGCGATTTCGGTGACCTGAAACAAGCCTGATCGTCCGCTTACAAACGGCGGGCTATAATCCGGCTGATGCCCATACATCCCATCTGGATCATCGCCATCCTCGTCGTCGTTCTGATCATCTTCGGGCCAGGCCGGCTGCCGGAGCTCGGAGCGGGGATCGGCAAGGCCATGCGCGAGTTCAGAAAGGCGACTTCGGAGCTGACCAGCGAGGTGACGACCGCGACCCAACCCGCCCCGACACCTCCGCCGGCTGC
>DMCH01000061.1:17182-47034 GCA_003446775.1 Chloroflexota bacterium | reverse complement strand
GTCCGCCGTCTGGCGGTGGACCCGCACCGTCGTTCCGTCGACCTCGACCTTCTTGACGATCGTCAGCTGCGGCACGCCGAGCAGCTCGGCCAGCATCGGCGGCACCATGCCGGTGCTGCCGTCGTACGACTCGGTCGCGCAGATGACGACGTCGGGCTGCTCGGGTTTGATCGCGGCTGCGAGCACACGCGCGGTGAGGAGCGCGTCGGCGCCCGCCAGCTGAGCGTCGCTAATGAGGATTCCGCGGTCGGCGCCCATCGACAAGCCTTTGCGGATGGCGTCCTTGGCGCGCTCGGGCCCCATCGAGACCAGGACCACCTCGCCGCCGTGGGCCTCTTTGAGCTGCAGCCCTTCTTCGATCCCGCACTCGTCGCCGGGATCGAGGACGACCTCCCGATCGCGCGCGAGCGTGTGGTCGGGCTCGAGGACGGTGGCGGAGCTCGGATCCGGGACCTGCTTGACGGTGACAACGATCTTCACGTGCAGGTCATTATCGCTGCGCCGGGAAAGCGTCATGGAATCGCTCGAAGTCTTCGGGCGTGTTAAGGCTCCGAAACAACTCGGGGTCGAGGCCCTCCAGCCAGGTGACATCAAGCTGATCGGCGAGGTCCGCCGCCTTGAAGCGCCCGGCGTCGAGGGCGGCGGTGACAGCCGGCAGCGAAGAGCGCCGGTAGGCTGCGCACACAGGCTCCGCTCGCCCATCCACGCGCGGAATCGCGGCGTCGCAGCCGCGCGCGGCAGCGACGGCCATCTCGGCAAGCTCGGGCGTGACGTAGGGCATGTCGCAGGCGACGGCGAACGTGACCTCGTGGCGGGCGGCCGTCAATCCCGCCTCGATGCCCGCCAGCGGGCCCGCCATGCGCTTGCGATCGAAAACGAGCCGGAACGGCACGAGCTTCTCCACCTGCTCGGGTTCCGCGAACGAGACCACCACCTCTGAGAACGCGGGCCCCAGGCGTTCCACCATCCAGCGCAGGAGCGTGATCCCCCCCACCTCGAGCCAGGCCTTTGGCCGCCCCATCCGGCGACCCTCGCCACCCGCCAGCACCAGCAGCGTCGCCTGCATGCAACTATCATCGGGCCCGCTGTGAGAGCGATCGATTTCCACGTTCACCTGCCCACACCTGAGTGGCTGGACGCCTCGATGAAGGGCTACGTGGAGGCCGCCGAGGCGTACTTTCGATCCAAGGTCGTGCGGCGCTCGCTCGAAGAACTCGCGAAAGACTATGAGGACCTCGATGTGCTCGCGGTGCTCCTGGCGTGGGACGCGGAAACCGCCACCGGCCGCCCGCGCGTGCCTAACGAGCTCGTCGCGCAAGCCTGCAAAGACCACCCGAAGTCTTTCACCGGCTTCGGCAGTGTCGACCCGCTCAAGGGCGACCGCGCCGTCGCCGAGCTCGACCGGATTACCGACCTCGGCCTCAAGGGTGTGAAGCTCCACCCATCGCTCCAGGCCTTCGCGCCGGACGACGAGACGCACTGGCCGCTCTACGAGAAATGCGAGGAGCTCGGCCTGATCGTGCTGTTCCACACCGGGACGAGCGGCATCGGCGCCGGGCAACCGGGCGGACAGGGGATCCGCCTCGACTACGCGCGGCCGATCCGCCTGGACGCCGTCGCGGCTTCGTTCCCTAGCCTCAACATCATTGCTGCTCACTTCGGCTACCCGTGGCACACGGAGCTGCTGGCTATGGCCCTGCACAAGACGAACATCTACATCGACATCTCCGGCTGGGCGCCGCGGTACATCCCGAGCGAGGTCATGCGCGACCTGAAGGGCCGGCTGCAGGACCAGTTCGTGTTCGGGAGCGACTACCCGTTCATCCAACCGAAGCGGTGCCTCGACGAGCTGGCGACGCTGGAGATCCCCGAGCCGGTGCTTCAGAAAGTGCTGCTCGGCAACGGCAAACGGCTGCTGGGCCTGTCCTAGTCAACCCCGTAGGCGAACTCGACGCCGGCTGGCCTCGTGGTAGCCAGGACCCGATCGGGCAAGCAGCCGAATTCCTCGTCTGGGCGCCCCAGACCTTCGCGCAGGATCTCTATTGATCCGAACGGCTGGATCACGTGGCCGGGCGCCGTACCCATCCCAAGTGGCCCAACCGCTGCAATAACGTTTCGTCGGCTGTTATCAGGATCGTCCGGAGCGCCTCGGCCGTCGCCGCGTAGAGCATGTCGTAGACGGGATGGTTGTCGTAGCGTCGCGACAATTCCCACGCTCGTTCGAGGTGGCGTCGATCGCTCACTGCCTGCAGAGGCAGCCGCTTGAGGGTTTCGTAGGCAGCGTCAGCGCCTGACCCGGTCCACCGATTTCGCCGGACGCCGGCAACCAAGACGCTGGCGCATTCGACGTAGAGCAGCTCCGGGACTATCACTGCTTCATTCCTTCGAGTTAGCGCTCGCAAGGTTCTTATGGACGGTGACGCGGGATCTGCGCCGGGCGCGATCCAATCGATGACAACGCTTGCGTCAACGACTGGCATGACCGCCCACGTCATCGAGCCTGCGGCGGCGTTCCTCGATCACCAGGTCCACCGCGGACTTATAGGGTCCGCGCCGACTGCGCAGTGCGGCTTCGGCCAACTTTGCCCATTCAGAGAGCGAAAGCTGTTGTCGTTCGCCGCCTCGTGCCAGGGCCTCGACATCGCGCCGAGCCATGACCAGCCGATTGCCTCGTTTGTGAGCCCTCAATCGGCCGGACCAAACCCATCGACGAATCGTCTCAGCGGTACGTCCGGTCAGGAGCGCAGCGGCTTTGACGTCCAGCTCATCCTCTGAGGATGTCTTCATGACGACACTGTACTACACCACCGCCGAACCATGGTGTAGAAGTAAGGTCGCTGTTCCTCAACGAATTAATCGCGTTGCCCGAACCAATACTCAGAAGCGCTGCTCGGCAACGGCAAGCGACTGCTCGGCCTGTCATAGCCGCCGGTCAATGTCGCTGAGGCAACCGCCTCGAGGCGGACCATTCGAGCCGGCAAGAAATCCAACGGCAGTTGGACCAGCTCGCCCGCCGCGACAGTAACCTCTGCGCCGCTGACCGTTACAGAACTCACCGATGCGGAGGGCGCGTCCGCGGCAAGGACTGCGCGCGCGACGCTTCGTGCCGCGACGGCGTCGATCGTCATCACGCCGCTGGATCGGAAGTCGACTTCGTCGAGCTGCTGCGCCGCCTCCAGGGCGGCCGTGGCGGTCGCCTCCTGGAGGGCCGCGGCGGCTGCGCTCACAGTCCCGACGTCGATGGCGTAAGCCGCGAGCGGCATCAGCACGATCGCGAGCGCAACAGCGATGAAGGCCATGACTTGGCCCTGTTGTCCGGGCTCCCCACCTCGTGGGGAGCTCCCCCCGCGCAGCGGGGGGTAAGGGGAGACGGGATGTTCCCAGACCGGGCAGACAACCACGCGTATCACGGCCCCGCTCTGTGGGTGCGCCACGGCTCCAGCCGAACGACCGCTCGCGATCGCACCTCCAAGCGACGGGGCAGCACCAGCCCGGCCCATCCAACGTCGACCATGGCCTGTGATGTCACAGTCACGTCGTCGGCGCGGCTGAAACTCCCGAAGGAAACCTGGAGCGTCGCACCGCGGAGCGGATACGCGAGCACGACGGCGGCGAAGCGAGCGTGTGCCGCGCTGTTCGCAGTCACGGAATCCGGCGCCCGCGCAGCGACGCTCGCAGCCGCGTGGGTGGCGGCATCGAGGCCGGCACTGGCATCCTCCACCTGGACGACCGCCGCCACGCCAACAGCAAGGAGGATGACCACCGGCGCGCACAGAGCCAACTCGAGCAGCGCCTGACCGCGGTTCAGCTTCATCGGGCGAACCTCTCCTTGTCGAGGACCGCGTGCCCGCGAATAGGAAGACCCCTTCCAGGGACGATCGGGACCAGCGACGGAACCGATCCACCGACGTCGACCTCCAGCGCGGCGCCGAGGTCGGTGGCGCACACCCAGAGCACCGGCGCCGGCCTCGGGTCGCCTTGGCACCATGCGGACGCGCTGACACCGACCAGGCTCGCCGACATCGCGCGAACGGTCACCGTCACCGCCACAACGACGCCCGCGCCGGCAACCGTTCCCGCCCGCGCTCCGGCAAGCGCCGCGTCACGCGCGGAAGCGGACTCGCTTTCCCACACGGTCAACTCCACCGCGCCGAGCACCAGCAGCAGCACGATCGGCCATGCGAGGGCGAATTCCATGAGCGCGGCGCCACGGGACAGTCTTTTCATCGAAGGTTTCGTTGCAGCGCCGTGACAGCGGGGAACATGAGCACCGCCAGGAACGGGAGCAGGACTCCGACCGCCGCCGGCAGCAATACATGGTTCAGGGCGCGGCGGCTGTGGGCGATGAGCTCGCGTCGCTGCGCCCTCCGCAGGTCGGTGGCGAGTGCGCGCACGCTCTGTACGACGCCAGTGCCGTATTCGCGACCAGACGCAAGGATGGCCGCAAGACTGCCGATGGCGGGGCTTTCAAGCCGTTCCGAGTACTCGACCAGACGCGATTCGAAGGAAGCGGATCCAGTCAGTTGGGACGCGATGAGCAGCCGGCGGAGGTCAGTGGCGAGGTCGCCCTGTACTTGCATGGCGACCGAGCCCAGGGCCGACATGGCGCTGCCGCCGCCGCCCAGCTCCAGCGTGAACAGCTCGAGCAGAGGAGCGAGTTCCCCTTCGATCCGACGGCGGCGTCGCACGATCGCGGACCTCAATGCGAGCTCGGGCAAAACGAGTCCGGAGACGATCCCCGCAACGCAAAGAACCGCGGCGGTGCCCATCGGCGCGAACGAGACCGTGCTTGCTCCCAGCACCGCCATGCATGCCGAGAGCGCGATCGCAAACACGGTCACCCGTTCTGGACTCTCGCGCCAGCCGGCTCGCTCGAGGTCACTCGCAAGCCTCGCGCGCATGTCTCCGACGTGCAGGGCTCGCACGATTGCCGGGGGAGCCAAGCGACGCACCGTGCGGGTGGCGTCGATGCGATGTGAGTCTCCGCTGCACGCGACGAATACCGCGGCGCCGCTCAGTGCCCCCGCAGCCATTGATGTGGCGACGAAGGGCGCGTCAAGCATCGCTGAGCCTCACGCGCTGCAATCCGGGCAGCAGCAACAGGCGCTTCATCCACATATAGCTGCAGGCCATCACGGCGAGCATCGCGAGTAGGAAAGCCTGTCCCGCCGGGTTGTGGTAGGCATCGAGGTAGGGCGATCGCAGGGTGGAGAGCGCGACCAGGAACACGATGGGGAGCGACACGATGATGGTGGCGGCCGAACGCGCTTGCACCTGGAGTGCGCGAGCCTCGCGCTCAACCTCCTGAGCACTACTCACTGAGGCTTCCAGATCTGCGAACAGTGGTGCAAGCTCGCCACCAACCGGGCCCTGGACGAGGACTGCAGCGGCAAGCATGTCGAACAACGGCTCGCCGATACGCTGTCGCGCCGCGCTCCAGGCCTGACGCCTGCCGACCGACGTGGCAGCGATGACGCGAAACTCCGAGCGCAGCGGCGCCGGACCGCGCTCACCGAGCACCGCGACCGCCGTATGGACGCTGGTGGCGCCAGTCTCCAATAGTTGGCGCAGCATCCGTACCGAGTCCAGCACGGCGTCCTGGCGGATGACCTGTTGAGATCGTATCCGCGCCGCGACCGTGCCCCGTACCAATCCCACGCCCGCTACTGCGCCGGCGGCGCCCAGCACGGGAAGCCCCGTGAGCAGAGCAGCGCCACTTCCAAGAGCGATGGCAGCCGCCGCCTGGACCACGGCGAGCCCAGCGGCGCCGAATGCGGTCCAGCCTGCCCCCGCCGCGAGAGCTCGCTCGTCTTTCCATCGCTTGGACAGGTAGCGATGTAGCGAGGACGGCACGACCGCCTCATCGAGCGGGGCTGGGGGCGGAACCGCGACTGCCACGATGGCCGCGGTCACCCCCAAGCCCGCGCAGAGGGCGGCAGCCACCTCAAACATCGAAACCGTCCAGCAGTTGCGACGGCTCGCAGACCCCGGCAAGCCTTGCATATGCACGATCGGGCACAGCCTCGAGCGACCCAGCCCGATGCCACCTGCAGTCGGGACCGAGCGTGACCAGGTCGCGCACCGTGGGCCGGCCCTCGTCCAGGCCTGCGACAAAGCTCACCGACATCAACCGCCGCGCCCGAGCGTCAGATGGTGAAGGCGACGGTCGGACTATCCCAGCGTGAAGCACCAGGTCGACAGTGCTGACGACCTCAGCCATCACAGTCTCGGCCCGAGGTGCGTGTGAGCTGCGCAGGGCGAGACGGACCAGCCGCGGGAGCGTTTCGCGTGGGCTCTCCGCATGAATCGTGCAGATGGATCCGGGATGCCCTGTGTTCATGGCGTCGAGAAGGTCGAGCGCCTCGCCGCCGCGAACCTCTCCGATCACGATGCGGTCGGGCGACATTCGCAGCGCTTCGTGGACCAGCATCTGGATCGTGATGGCGCCGCGGCCCTCGGTATTGGGCAAGCGACCCTCCAGGGAGATGCAGTCGGAGAGCTCGCGCCAGAGATGCAGCTCGGCCTGGTCTTCGATAGTGACGACGCGCTCGTCCGGTCCGATGAGCCGGCCGAGCACACGCATGAAGGTCGTCTTGCCCGCGCCCGCCCCACCCGACACCAGGATGTTGAGCCGGGCGGCTATGGCCGCCTCGAGGAACGCGATGAGCTCTCGCGGCAGGAACCCTGAAGCGGCCAGCGAGTCGAGGTCGCGAAACCGCTCCGACGGATGGCGCCTGATCGTGACGCTCATCGGCCGCGCCGGGGGAGACAGCGCTGCGTGCAGGCGGCTGCCCTCGGGAAGGGTCATGGTCACAGTGGGGCTGGCGCGGTCGAGGCGGGCGCTTGGCGTGCCGTCGGTGTACCAGTGGACGAGCTCGATGAGCCCGGCCTCGTCGGCAAAAGGCGGCGGAACGACGTAGCGCCGGCCCCCTTTGAACACGAAGCATGCCTCCGTTCCGTTGATGCGCACCTCCTCCACCTCTGGGTCCGCGAGGTGTTCCGCCAGCGGACCGAGCGGAGTTACGGCGCTGAAGACGCGGCGCCACAGCTGCTCAGACTCCGCCGGAGTCCCCGGCGTTGAGGCCTGGCGCTGTTCCTCGCCAACCACGCGACCCACCAGCTCGTAGACCCAGCGCTGGTCTTCTACACGCAGTCGGGTACGATCGCGGCGCGCCAGCTCGGACGCAAGCTCCGCCTCCACCAGAGCGCGGACCCGAGCCTCGGCGGTTGGCGATGCGACCGGTGTTACTGCCACGTCGACCTCAGACCTCTCACCGTCCGGCCACCACCGCCATCGCGTCCTCGGCACTGGAGATCGGGATCTCGATTCCATCCGCTGTACCGGGCTCGGCCACGACAGCCGCGAGGTGCATGCCGGCAGCGGCAAAGACAAACGCGGCCGCTTCCTTCGCGGGCACCGCGACGACCAGCCCGCCGGAAACGGCCGCCTCGACCTCCACGCCCTCCGCGAAAGGCACGACCGTCGGATGGTCCGCGCTGCCGGCGATCAAGAGAAGGTCCACTTTGGCGCCGGCGGGCGCCGGCGGCACCCCGCTCAATGGAATGAACACCAACCGACGATCCGCGAACGCAGTCGAGCCCATGACATCGCCCCGCTGAATCAGCTGACCCGCGACAAGGTCGTGCGCAGCGCGCAGCGCCGTAAGACGTGATTCGTCCCCGTGCGTGAACAGCAATGTGGTGCCACCCGCGATGCTCACGCGCTTTAGCTGGATCGCATCGGGCGTAAATGCCGCGCCCGCCGGGAGGTCATGCGCGGCGGCGTAAACGTCGACAGCGCTGCGGGAGGGATCGGCGGCCACGAGCAATGCGGCGCTGACTCCGCCTCCGGCCAAGAGCGCGGCAGTCGCGATCAACCATCTCTTCATCACAGCAGCGACCTTATGACGGCGACGGCGCGCCACCAACCGTGCTTGTTAAGGAGCGACCGTCTGTGAAGTGGTTGCCTGCTTGTAAACCTATACTTGACAAAGCCAGCGGGCCGAATATCGTGCTGACAAATGGCGGCTGCAACCATTCCGCGAACGGATGACGACGCCGTTGAAGAGCGACGTCGGTCGCTGATGGCGGAGTCCGACGGTCTGCTTGACGACGTGGAGAGGCTGCGTCTCGACGATCACAGTGAAGTTCCCCAACTATTGCGCGACGCGATTTGCGCCCTACAAGTCCGTCTCGGCCGCACCGACCCGCCGCTGGCGCCGGCCACTTTGCACGCCGCGCACGATCTCGTCTTCGCGGTGCAGCAGCGTTTGATGGCGGCCAATCCGAAGCATCCGAGGCCGAACCGCCACGCCGGGCGCCCCGGAGGACAACCGGTGGTGACCGTGTTGCGCGACGGGGGCTTGTGGAAGCTGCTCACGCTGCCTCCACCGCCTGGCGGCACTCCGGACGACGCGTGGTTGGAGCTGGTCGAGTGCACCGTCGAGCGCGCGTGGGACCGCTGGTGCTATGCGCAGCAGCACGCGGTGCGCGCGGCGCAAGAGCGATACAAGCCACACGTTGCGCTCGCGGTCGCCCGCACGGCGTGGTCCAACTACTGGGAGCTATACGTGGAGGCTGAGGAGATCAGAGCCCGGGTGAGCGGCGCGACCCCTTCGAGGCCGCCAGGAATCCCTTCAGCTCCCCATGCGTGATCGGCGCCGCGGATTCGCGCACCCTTTGGGCGAACAGCTCCAGGAACGTTCGCAGGCCTTCGTCGTCGAGCGAGCTCGCAGCTTTGATGATGCCCGCGGCCGCGCCACGATGGGCCGGCTCCAGGACCTGTGCCAGGTCCTCGGCGAAATCGGGCGGCAGGTGCTTCATCAGGGCCGAGTGTACGGACGCACCCTTCTAGAATCCAATGGCCATGCAGCCGGTCGTGATCGGGGACGTGATCTGGGAACCGAGCCCGGACGTGATCGCGAAGAGCCGGCTGAAGCGGTTCATGGACCAGCATGGGATCGAGACCTTCCCCGAGCTGTTAAGACGCGCGGACGAGGACATCGAGTGGTTCTGGGACGCTGCCATCAAGGACATCGACATCGCGTTCTATCGTCACTACGACAAGGTCGTCGACCTCTCCGGGGGGAAGCCCTGGGCGAAGTGGTGGATCGGCGGGCGCATGAACATCGTCCAGAGCTGCCTCGACCGCCACCGCGATCGTGAGTTCCACGACAAGGTCGCTCTGATCTGGGAGGGCGAGCCGGGCGAGGTGCGCCGGCTCACGTACGGCGAGCTCGATGCCGATGTGTGCCGCCTCGCGGGCGCGCTGAGGCGCCTGGGCGTGCGGCCTGGCGATCGGGTAGGGATCTTCATGCCGATGTGCCCCGAGGTCGCCATCTCGGTGCTGGCGACCGTCAAGGTGGGCGCCGTGATCATCCCGGTCTTCTCCGGCTACGGCCCCGAGGCGATCGCGACCCGGCTGCAGGACGGTTCAGCCAAGGTACTGATCTGCGCGGACGGTTTCTACCGCCGCGGGCAGGTCGTCCCCATGAAGGAGACCGCCGACCGCGCCCTGCTTACCTGCCCGACCGTGACCAAGGTGATCGTGCACCGTCGCGTGGTGCGCGAAATCCCGTGGACGCACGGCCGCGACCAGGTGTGGGAGGTGCTGCTGGAGGACGAGGCCGACCGCGCGCCTACCCATGAGCTCGACCCCGAGGACCCGCTGATGATCATCTACACGTCCGGCACCACCGGACGTCCGAAGGGCACGCTGCACGTGCACGGCGGCTTTCCGGTCAAGGCCGCGCAGGACATGGCGCACGGCTTCGACGTCGGTGCGGACGACACCATCTTCTGGTACTCCGACATCGGCTGGATGATGGGCCCCTGGCTCATCCTCGGGTCGCTTGCGCTGGGCGCGACGATGGTCCTCTACGAGGGAACCCCGGATCATCCCGCGCCGGATCGCCTGTGGCGCATGGTCGCCGACCACAAGGTCACGGTCCTCGGCGTCTCCCCCACCCTGGTGCGCGGGCTGATGACCCACGGTGACGAGCTGCCGGCGCGACACGACCTCTCGAGCCTGCGCATCCTGGGCGGCACCGGCGAGCCGTGGAACCCCGAGCCCTTCAACTGGTTCTTCAAGCAGATCGGCGGCAGCCGCATCCCGATCATCAATTACACGGGCGGCACGGAGATCGCGGGCGGGATCCTGTGCGGCAACGTGATCACGCACCTGCGGCCGACCTCGTTCGCCGGCCCGCTTCCCGGCATGGCCGCGGACGTCGTGGACGCGGAGGGCAACTCGGTGCGAGGCGAGGTCGGCGAGCTCGTGATCCGCAACCCTTGGCCGGGGATGACGCGAGGATTCTGGGGCGACCGCGAGCGTTACCTCGAGACATACTGGGCCCGGTTCCCGGGTGTGTGGGTGCACGGCGACTGGGCCTACGTCGACCCGGAGGACGGCCTGTGGTACGTGCTGGGCCGCTCAGACGACACGATCAAGGTCGCCGGCAAGCGCCTGGGGCCGGCGGAGGTCGAGTCGGTGCTGGTCGGGCATCCGGCGGTGGCGGAGTCGGCCGCCATCGGCGTTCCCGACGAGCTCAAGGGTGAGGCGCTCGTCTGCTTCGTGATCCTACGGCCGGGGCGAGTGGCCAGCGACGAGCTCGCGCTCGAGCTGCAGGACCTGGTGGCGGCGGCGCTGGGCAAGCCGCTGCGGCCGAAAGCCGTGCACTTCGTGACCGACCTGCCACGCACCCGCAACGCCAAGATCCTGCGCCGCGTCGTCCGCTCCGTTTACACGGGCAAGGATCCGGGCGACCTGTCCTCGCTCGAGAATCCGAGCGCGCTCGCCGCCATCGGCGCGACCCGCACTTGAGGGCTGCATCCCCCCACCCGGCCGCGCGCTTCGCGCGGGGCCGACCTCCCCACAAGTGGGGAGGCGGGAGGTGAATTAGAAGCTGAGGACCTTGTCCGCTTCCATGGTGAGCCGCACCAGTTCGGGCGGGGTGATGAACGTGGCGTTGGGGGGCATCATCGACTCCAAGACCCCACGGGCCTCAGCACAGCCTTTTCAAACGTAGAAGGGAACGTTCTGCTCCAGGCACTTGTCCATGAGGTCGCGCAGCGGTGGCAAGCCCTGGCCGTAGACGTTGGCGATGATGTCGGGCTTGAGGAGCTCGGCCGCGTCGCCGGCAAATGCGACAGACACCGGGACGCCCGCGGGCGTGGCGCCATTGGCCGCGATGTGGAACGGGATGCTGGCGCGCGTGGGGTCGGTGGATCCGCTCGAGGCGACGATCAGCAGTCCCGGCACGACGACCATTATCACGGCTTGATGACGGCGGCGCGTTTGGCGTGAGACTCACACGCAGGGACTGGGTGCGGCTGCTCCTGCTCTGGCTGGGCGGCATCGACCTCCGCCTGACGCTGCTCGCGGTGCCGCCGCTGATCCCTCTCATCCATCGCGAGCTTCACCTGGACGAGAAGTCTGTCGGGGCGCTGGTGTCGCTACCGGTGCTCCTGTTCGCGACCGCGGCGGTGCCCGGATCGCTGCTCATCGCCAAGCTCGGGGTGCGCGGTGCGCTACTGGCCGGGCTCGGCCTGGTGGCCGTGTTCGGCGCGACCCGCGGCGTCGGGCCGAGCACAACGGTGCTGTTCACCTCCACCTTCCTGATGGGTCTGGGGGTGGCGGTGAGCCAGCCAGCCTTTCCATCGATCGTCCGCGATTGGTTCCCCCGGCGCATCGCCCTGGCCACCGCCGTCTACAGCAACGGCATCCTCATCGGCGAGACGCTCCCCAATGCGCTCACGACGCCGGTCGGCGTCCTTCCCCTCGCCCACGGCGACTGGCGCTGGGCGCTGGCGCTGTGGTCGGTGCTGGTCGCGGTCACGGCCATTGCAATCGCGATCGCGGCGCCAAGGCGCGGGCCGAAGCCCGCAGTGCCCACGCGATGGTGGCCGTCATGGCGCGAGGGCCAGACGGTGCGGATCGGGCTCGTGATGGGGATGGCATCAGCGGTCTACTTCGGCACCAACGCCTACATCCCCGACTTCCTCGACCAGACCGGCCGCCACCAGCTCATCTCCCCCACCCTGGCGATCTTCAACGGCGCGCAACTGCTGACGGCGCCCGTGGTGGCGGTGTGGGACCGACTACTGACGGGTCGGGTCGGGTTCATCGGGTCGGCGGCGATGATGGTGGCGGCTCAGATCGGCATCGTGGTCACGCCCGGGGCTGGAGTGCTGCTCTGGGCGCTGGTCCTCGGCTTTGCCGCCGCGCTCGCTTTCATCGTTGTGCTCACCATGCCGCCACGCATCGCGGCGCCCGGCGACGTGCACCGGATGAGCGCGGGCGTGTTCACGTTTCAGTACGCGATCGCGTTCGTGGTGCCTCTCTTCTCGGGCGCCCTGTGGGACGCGACCGGCCGGGCCGTCCTGGCCTTCGTGCCCGGGATCATCGCGGCGGTGGTGATGGGCTGGCTGGCCCTGTCCCTCAGGATCCCGCCCGCCGTCCAGCCGCCGGCAGGGCCTTGATCAGGCGGTCGTATTCGGCTTCCGAGAAGGCGCGCAGCGTTTCGGTGGAGACGTTGCCGGCGCTCCCGGTCATGAGCGCGAACTTGGCCGCGGTCTCGTCATCGGGCGCTTCGATGATGGCGATGATGTCGTAGCGGCCCATGGTCAGGTGCGTGTGGAGCAGCTTGCCGCCCAGGCTCGCGATGGTCTTGGCCGCCGCGGCTCGGCGCTTGGGGTGGTCCTTGATGGACTTGATCCCCTGCTCGGTGAATCGCATCAACGAGATGTAGGTCGGCATGGCGGTGCCCTCCCTGTGACGATCTGACGCCTCAGCGCGATGCTACCGCGCTTGCGGCCTCACGGGAAGAGAGACCGGAGGGGATGGCTCCCCTCCGGCCTGAGAGTTGTTTACGGAATGCCGATCGTGGCCACGACCTGCTGCTGGTAGTGGCTCGCGTTGCCGTTGCCCTTGTTGTCGTTGTACGTGCTGACGAAAGTCGAGTAGTCGGTAGCGGTCGCGTCGACCACGATGTTTCCGAAGTAGTCGCCGATGAACGTCTCCTCACCACCGGGGCTTCCAGGGTGCAGGGCGTTGAGCTGCGGGTCCCAGGTGTGCTGGGTCAGCCGGATGTTGTGGTTGTAACCGGAGATCAGGCCCAGGGTCGGGGTGTAGAACTGGATGCTGGCATTGACACAATAATTGGCGGCCCCGTACGGCGGCGTGGGCCCCTTGTAGTCGGGGTTCTGGTTCGTCTGGTCCAGGGCGATTCCCGCGTTGGTCGCTTCCGTCGTACCCATTGCCGGGCAGGCGAGCCGGCGGTCGTAAAAGTTGACGCTCACGGTCCCGCTCGCGCTGGTCGTGAGGTTGGGCTGGAATTCGTCCACGGCGCTGGCGTTGTCGTTGACCTGGATCGGGAACGACCAGGTGGCGCCCCCGTCGTACGAGGCCGTGAGCAAGATGTTGTCCACGCCCGCGCTGAAGTCCTCGTAGGCGACGTATAGCGGGTAGTGGGCTCCGACGAGCTGCGGCCCGACGCCGAACGTGTTCTCGATCCCGTCCCTGAAAGTGGTGTTCGGGTAGATCAACCCAGGGCCCGTGATGCTGTCGACGGCGGTTCCGGCCACCGTCCAGGTCTTGCCGCCGTCCACCGACTTGTCGACGAAGATCGACACGCAGCAGAAGCCCTTCTTAGGGTTGAAGTTCGTGATGCTGGTGTAGACGACACCATTGGGGTCGACGTGCGGCAGCAGGTAGGTCGCGCCCTGCGGGCTGTGGGGCGCGAGAGGCAGCGCTAGGGGAGCGGACCAATCGGTGTGCGTGCCGTTGGCGAGCGCCTTCGACACCGAAACGAAAGGCAGCGGGACGAGGAAGTGGAAGTCGACCCACATCAGGTAAACGTTGTTGTAGTTGGGGTTCGCCGTCCCGTCGGGCAGGAACTTGTTGGTGTCGATGGTCATCCACTGCTTGTCAGGCTCGTTGCCGATGCTGTCGTAGGTCGCTACGAAGTCCGGGTGACCGCCGTGGGTCGTGATCCACTGGGTCGCGCTGGTGGAGCCCGCCGGACGCACGGCCACGGCCACCACCTCAGCCGGTTCGGCCGGGTTTGGCTCCTTTGGCGTCCCGATGTTGTAGTTGTGGCTGCCGTTGCCGTTGTAATAGAACTGGTAGCCCAGGATGAACGAGTAGTAGTTGCCATACCCGTCGAAAGCTCCGATCGGGTCGGTGTTGTCCGTCCAGCCCTCGTAGCCGGGGATGTGGCCCTGCACGGGCCAGGTCTGCCCGCCGTCGAAGGATTCGTAGAAGCCCAGCAGGTGGTTGTAGCCCTCGGCGCTCACGGCCCACTTGCTGGAGCCGATAAGGTGCATGGGGTTGGTCGGATCGACCCGGATATCGGACTCAGAGTGGTCCTTGACCATCTGAGGAGCCTTCATCGGGTAGCCTGGGTTGCTGCCCTGCTGGGTCGGGTAGATGCCCCCTGCTCCGGTGTTCTCTCCAGTGGTCGCTCCCGGGCAGGCCGACTCTCCCGTATAGCCGTCGTTCGGCCCGTCGTTGAATGCGGCCGCGGAGACTTCCGGCCGGTAGCAGCTGACCTGCTGATTGGTGACGAACTGGTTCGTGACTCCGAACGCGTTGACGCTGTTCATGTAGTTCGGGTTGTGCGTGCCCTGAATTACGTTCCCGACACCTGGATCAAGCACCGCCGCGGCGGTCGGCGTGACCGAAAACGACGCGGCCAGGATGGCGGGTATGGCAAGGGAAATGAGCCTGAGCTTTCTCACACAACTCCTCCTCAATGGAAGACGATCCACCAGCACCCCAACGACTCTCAGGAAGATAAGGGATAAAAGCTTAAGAAAGCAATATGGAGCGGGCGACCGGTCTCGAACCGGCTACCTCAACCTTGGGAAGGTTGCGCTCTACCAGGTGAGCTACGCCCGCTCGGGCGACACTCGATTCTAGGTTTTTTCGACCACGCCCTCGGATTCGGGGGCGGCCTCGGCGACGACCGACCTCACCAGCGCCGCATACTCCTCCACCAGCGTCGCCGAGCGAACGGGATCGAGCGTCGACGCGATGATGTGGTACTCAGGCTTGTCCGGGTCGGGCACCACGAGCACCCACCCGCCGTCGACGAACACCTTGACACCGTCGGTGAGGTCGACCCGGTCCTTGAGGTGCTTCTCCATCATCGTCCGCATGACGCGGCCCTTGACATCCCACGGGCAGAACTCCACCGCCCGCTTGTGCGCTACGGCTGGAATGCGCTGCTTCAAGGCGGCGATCGAGCCTCCGGCCTGGGCCAGGAGCTCGAGCACGCGAACGATCGTGAAGATGGCGTCGAACGCGACGGCGAAATCAGGCCAGCAGTAGCCGCCTGCGCCATCCGAAGCGAGCACGGCGTCGGCGTGTTGGGCTGCGCGCAGAACAGCGCCGGGCGTGATCTTCGTAGGCACGAACCGGCTGTTCATCTGCTCGGCGATCATCGAGAAGGCGAGTGAGGCCGACGCTGGCCCGAGGAGCATGCCCGGCTTGGCCGCCAGCGCCAGCTGGGCCAGCACGGCAAAGGCGGTGTCGTGGTCCAGGACCTCGCCGGTCTCGTCGACGAGGAAGCAGCGCTCGCCGGGCGAATCGATGAAGATGCCGACCTTCGCCTTGACAGCGGCCGCGATGACTCCCATCTCCTCGAGGCGCCCGCGAAACGTGGCCTCGTCCTGCTCGACGATGACCTCGGCCGGCGACGCGTTGAGAGGGATGACGGTGCTGTTCATCTCCTGGAGCACTCGCGGCAGCACGATCGCCGCGGCGCCGTTGTTGTAGTCGATGAGGACCTTGGACGCCGCGCCGCGCACCAACTCCAGGTCGATCTTCGACAGCATGTCCTCGACGTAGCGCTCTGTCTGGCTGTCGCGCCGGACGATCCGCCCCATCTCGTAGTGCAGGACGCGCCGGATGTCTTCGCGAAAGTACAGGCTCTCGAGCTTGCGCTCGCCCCGGCTGTCGATGTCCAGGCCGTGGTCGTCGAAGAGGCGGATGTCCACCGAGCGTGGGTCGACGGGCGACGTCTGCACGTGCACGGCCGACACATGGTTGTGGCGAGCCCAGTAGCGCGCGACCGGCGCCGGCAGGACCGATAGGTCGGTGGCGTTGGCGCCCGAGGAGATCAATCCCGAGATGACCGCGCGGTGGATCATGCGCGCCGACCGCGTGTAATCGCGCGAGATGGCGATCTCGGTTCCTTTGGGACTCAGCGCCCCCACCGCCGCCCCCAGCCGCGACGCGAACTCCGGCGTGAACTCCACGTTGGTGAGGCCGGTCAGTCCATATGAGGTGAAGAGCCCCCGCTTCCACGAGCCGGCCCAGATGATCGACTCGTGCACGACCGCGCCAGGCTCGACCTCCTTGTTGGGCCAGATACGGACGTTGGGATTGATCGTGGCACCCGTGCCGAGCACCACCTCGCTGCCGATGACGCTGCCCTCCTCGAGGAGGCACCCGTTCTTGATCGTCACCGAGCGGCAGACCACCGCCCCCCGAAGCCGCGCATTGAGGCCGACGTAGGAGTGGTCCCACAGGATCGAGTTCGAGATCTTCGCGCCCGAATCGATGGTCGTATAGCTCCCGACCACGCACGGTCCGTTGACCCAGGCCCCGGAGCGCACCTTCGCGCCCGCGCAGATCAAAGCGGGGCCGTCGATGCGCGTCCCATCCGAGACCTCCGCCTCCTCGTGGATCCAGATTCCCTCGCTCTTGCGATCGGCCGGGATGTCGACTTTGACGCGGCCCTCCAGGCAGTCGAAGTTGGCCTTGACGTAGGCGGCGTGGTTGCCGACGTCCTCCCAGTAGCCGGACGTCACCCAGCCGAACACGGGCTCGCCCTGCTTGAGCAGCTTCGGGAACACGTCGCCCGACCAGTCGGTCGGCTCGCCCGGCCGGAAGAAGTCGAACACCGCGGGGTCGAGGATGTAGATGCCGGTGTTGGCGAGGTCGGAGATGACCTCACCCCAGCTGGGCTTCTCGATGAACCGCTGGACCGCGCCGCCCTCGTCGACGACCACCACCCCGTACTCGAGCGGGTTGGGCACGGGCTTGAGCACGATCGTGGCGAGGGCGCGGTGCTCGCGGTGGAAGCGGATCGCGGCCCCCAGGTCGATGTCGGTCAGGGCGTCCCCCGAGATGACGAGAAACGGCTCGGTGAGCTGCTGGCGCGCGAGCATGACGGAGCCGGCGGTGCCGAGCGGAGAGTCCTCGACCGAATACGTGAGCGACACGCCCTGCTCCGAGCCGTCGCCGAAGTAATTGCGAATCGATGCGCCGAGGTACTGCACGGTGGCGATCACGTCGCGCATCTGGTGGCGACGCAGGTGCAGGAGGATGTGCTCCATGATCGGCCGCCCGGCGACCGGCACGAGCGGTTTCGGCTGCCGGCTGGTCAGCGGGCGGAGGCGAGAGCCTTCGCCGCCCGCCATGACGACAGCTTTCATGTCCCACCCATTCGAGTAAGTACCATCGTAGGTCCGTGCTGGAAGAACTCAATCATTTCGCTCACGACCTGCTGTGGACGTGGCAGCCTCGCATCGAAGAGCTGTTTCGGGCGCTGAGCCCCGAGCTCTGGGAATCCACGCGGCAGAACCCGGTCCTGCTGCTGGCGCAGCTCGGCGAGGAGGGAGTTGCCGATGCGCTCGAGCGCGACGAGGTGAAACGCGCGCTCGAGGACGCTCGCGCGGCCTATCGCGAGTACTACGACCGCAGGCCCCCGTTCATGGACGCGCGCGCGCCGATGGTCATCGCGTACTTCTCGCTCGAGTTCGGGTTGGCCGAGTGCCTACCGATCTACTCGGGCGGGCTCGGGGTGCTCGCCGGCGACCACCTGAAGGCCACCAGCGACCTGGGCTTGCCGCTCGTCGCGGTGGGCCTGTTCTACAAGCAGGGCTTCGGGCGCCAGGAGATCGATGCCGACGGCCGGCAGGTCGAGGTGTATTTCGAGAACCGCGGAGAGGACCTCCCGGTGCGCAGGGTCGAAGGGGTCGAGGTGGACGCGCCCATCGGCGACCGGAAGGTGAAGATCGGCGTGTGGCGAGCACAGGTCGGCCGCGTGCCGCTGTTCCTGCTCGACACCGACCTCGAATCCAACCCGCCCGACCTTCGCGCCATCACCGACCGCCTGTACGTGCCCGAGCCGGATCGGCGCCTGCGCCAGGAGATCGTGCTCGGGGTCGGCGGCGTGCGGGCGCTGCGCGCGCTGGGCATGGTCGCGGGCGTCTTCCACCTCAACGAGGGGCACAGCTTCCTGTGCGCGATCGAGCGCATCCGCGAGCTGCGATCGTCGCGGCAGATGACGCTGGAGGAGGCCCGGCTCGTCGCCCGCGCCGGGATCGTATTCACTACCCACACCCCGATTGCCGCCGGCAGCGATTACTTCGAGCCCGGGCTGGTCTGGGACCTGCTCAACCCTTACCTCAACGAGGTCGGCATCTCCTTCGACCGGTTCATGGACCTCGGCCGCCAGCGTCCAGGCGACCCGCGCGAGCGGCTGTGCACCACTTATGCGGCGCTTCGGCTCGCGGACCAGGCGGTCGGAGTGAGCCGCCTCCATGGCGCAGTTTCGCGGCGCCTGTGGAAGGACGCCTGGCGCGGGCTGCCCGAAACGCAGGTGCCGATCGGCTCGGTGACGAACGGCGTCCATATGCCCACCTGGGTGGCGCCGGAGATCGCCGAGCTGCTGCGGCGCTATGTCGGGCCTGACTGGTGGGACCTGGACGGCAAGGACGGGCGCTGGCAGGCGGTCTTCGAGATCCCGGCCGCGGAGCTGTGGGCGGTGCATGTGGAGCTGAAGAAAAAGCTGCTCGCGGTCGCGCGGGCCAGGTCGATCGAGGCCGAGGGGATGGACGAGCATTCGCTCACGTTCGGCTTCGCGCGCCGTTTCGCGCCCTACAAACGCGCGAACCTTGTGCTCCAGGATCGCGCTCGCCTCTCCAAGCTCTTGCGCAACAGCGAGCGCCCGGTGCAGTTTCTCTTCGCGGGCAAGTCACATCCCGCCGACCAGCCGGGCAAGGACATCGTCGCGGGGGTGGTCAAGCTGGCGCGGGAGGAACCGTGCATTGCGTTCCTCAGCGATTACGACCTCGCACTCGCGCGTCACCTCGTCCACGGCGCCGATGTGTGGTTGAACAACCCATTGCGATTCCTCGAGGCGAGCGGGACCAGCGGCATGAAGGCGGGCGCCAACGGGGTGCTGAACGTCAGCATCCTCGACGGCTGGTGGGATGAGGCGTACCGGCCGGAGCTGGGGTGGGCGATCCCGTCGGGCGCGACCCTCGACCGGCCCACGGTGGACGACCATGCCGAAGCGGAGGGTCTTTACCGCCTCCTGGAGCGGGAGGTGATTCCGGCGTTCTTCGAACGCGACAAGAACGGGATCCCGCAGCGTTGGGTGGAGATGATGCGGACCTCGATCCGCTACGTCGCCACGGATTTCGCCGCTCGCCGGATGGTGATCGACTACTTCGAGACGGCATACGCACCCGGCGCTCGGCGGGTCGAGCAGCTGCGGTTGCTGCCCGACTGGGGTGGCTGATTCCGCACCTTTTGATCAAACGGCGCGAATCCTCACGAGGAATTCCGCGCGTTTTGATCAAGCGGCGCGAATAGGGCGGCTAGTCGGGGACCGCTGTGACTCCGCGCCGCTCGCGGCGGGCGGCGATCGCCGCGTGGAAGAGCTGCACGTACCGCTGGGCCGACCTCGACCACGACACATCCTCGGTCATGGCGCGCTTGACGAGCGACGACCAGAGGGAGGGATGCCGGTATGTCTCGGCCGCGCGCACGACCGCCGCGTAGAACTGCCAGGGGTCGTAGGCGGCGAAGGTGAAGCCGTTGCCCTCTGGCGTGACCGGGTCGTAGTCCTTGATCGTGTCCGCCAGCCCGCCGGTCGCTCGTACCACCGGGATGGTGCCGTAGCGGAGGGCGATCAGCTGCGCCAGGCCGCCGGGCTCGTAGCGAGACGGCATCCAAAGCATGTCCGCGCCGGCGTAGATGCGCTGCGCGAGCGGGGCGTCGAACCCGATCGCGGCAGCGACCTGTCCGGGCCGCTCGGCTGCATAGCGCCGGAACATGTCCTCGTAGCGTCGGTCGCCGGTTCCGATGACCACCACCTGCACGCCAAACTGCAGCAGCGCCGGCATGGCCTGCTCGACGAGGTCCAGGCCCTTGACGTCGTACAGCCGCGACACCATCGCGCACAGCGGCCGGTCGGACTGCTCGAGCCCAAGCTCGCTGCGCAGCTCCGCGCGGTCCAGCGCCTTGGGTTCCGCGGCGGTGGCCGTGTAGTGGTGCGGGATGTTCGGATCGCGCTTCGGATCGAAGATCTCGTAATCGATTCCGTTGACGATCCCGTGCAGCTTGTGCGCGTTGGCGCGGATGAGCTCGTCGAGCCCCTCACCTAACTCCGGCGTCTGGATCTCGGCCGCGTAGCGCTCGCTGACGGTGTTGACGACGTCTGCGAAGTGGATCCCACGACCGAGCACGTTGACGACGTTGTCGAGGCCGGGGATGCCAACTTGGATCAAGCCCCACTTGTCGAGGCCGGCCAGCGTGAGCGCACCGAATCCGAACACCCCCTGGGCCGCGAGGTTGTGGATCGTGAGAGCCGTGGCGACCTCGGAGACCGGACCGTCGGTGTAGATGCGGTCGATGAGATTGGGCACGAGCGCCGCATACCAATCGTGGATCTGGATCACATCTGGAGAGAACTGCAGCGCCGGCAGCATCTCCAGCAGCGCGCGCGAGAAGTAAACCGACCGGGCGTCGTCGTCGCCGAACCCGTACATGCCCTCGCGGTCGTACAGCTGGGGGCAGTCCACGAAATAGACCACCATGTCTCCGAGTCGGCCCTCGAAGATTGTCGCCGGGATCGTCTGCGCCCCCAGCGGCACCTGCAGGTCGCGGACGACCGGTCGGAGCCCGTGCTTTCCGATCTCGACCTGGCGGTAGCGCGGCATCACCACGCGTATGTCGTGGCCCAGGCGGCGCAGCTCCTTGGACAGCGATGCGGCGACGTCTGCGACGCCGCCCGACTTGGCAAAGGGAGCCAGCTCGGACGTGGCGACCAGCACCTTGAGCTGCTTCGGGCCCGGCGCCATCGCGGCCGAGCCGTCATCGGGGATGCGCAAACCCAGCGATCCCGACGGCGGCACCTGCTCGATGTCGCGCCCCTCGCGCGTCACCACGAGCGCCATCTCCATCGTGTCGCCGCCGTGCCGGCCGACCATGGCCAGCGGGATCCTGATGAAGAACAGATCGGCTTCTTCGAAGGTGGTGATGGGCTCCGCCCTGGTCTGCGCCTCGTCGACGCGCGCGACCGTCACCGAAGCTCCGCCGGCTTTCGGAACGATCCGGGCCACGTGCGCCGCATCGAACCCGAACTCAGCGGCGGCGGCGAGCGGCAGAGGCAGCTCGAGCGTGCCGCCGTTGCCGTCGGCGGGAACGCCGGAGAAGTACAGCCAGAACTGGATCTTCTGCGCCTCGAGCTCGGCCGGCGACCTCGGGCTGTCGATGCAGAGGTACACGCGCTCCGCGTCGCAGGCGTACAGGACGCGTTCGACGACCCCCGCCGGTCGGTGCAGCGCGCCGAAGCCCGAACCGACGATGTAATAGCCCGCCTTGCTCCAGACCGGGTCGGTGCGCGAGCTGGGGCTGATGCTCTCGGCCGGTACCTTGCGTTCGGGCGTGGGCGTGCGCTTGATGATCGGCTGGAAAAGACGTGCCGGCGCCCGCTGTCCCATGAGCTTGTAGACGTTCCGCAGGTGCAGCCGGAACTGGTTGTCCCAGATCGTGTCCATGCCGGAGTCGTGCTTGCGGCTGAACCACCAGAACCAGTCGCTCCCTTCGGTGATCAAGATCTCGCGCCACCCGAGGGCGGCCGCATCCGACTGCTGGGGCTTCTGGAGCGACTGCTCCTCGAGCCATGACCGGGTGTCGGCCAGGAGCTCCCAGGCGACATTGTGCTCGGGGTCGCCAATCCAGGTGTCGAGGCTGGCGCCGATCCAGCTGCCCGTGTGCAGGTGGCGAAGGCTTTGCTGGGGCGGGTGCTCGCGGATGAAGTCGGAGACCGTGGTCGTGACGATATCGGGCGAGGCGTCGAGCTCCGTGTAGAGGGCGTTGAGGAAGTCGTGCCCGTCGCGCGGGTAGAACTCCCACGCGTTCTCGCCGTCCAGTGCGATTACAGCCAGGTAATCCTTGTCCGCCTGTTGCTCGCGGATTCGCTTCAAGCGCCCGACCAGGTTCCGCGCGCCGTCGACAGAAGACATGCGCTGGTAGTCGAAGCCGATCGAGTTGGAGATCTGCGAGTCGCGAAAGACCATCGACAGCGATCGCCCTTCCCGTTCCACCTTGAACGGCTGGTAAAGCTGGTCGGGGGAGTTGACGCGGCCTTCGCCATCGCGATAAAAGTTGCTGTCCAGCGAGCGCGCCAGCACCTCCTCGTCGCTGATCATCCAGTCGAGGTTCGCTTGCGTCGCCAACCCGATCACGCTCTCCCCCACCGCCATCTCCGACGGCCACATGCCGGTGGGACGGCGCCCCACCAGGCGCTCGAACAGGCCCTGCCCCAGCTCGATCTGCCGCTGCGCGTCCTCGCGATGCGAGAAGTGGCGGTCGGGAAGCTGGATCTGCGGATTGGCGGTGCGCGCCGAGTCGACGTGGGCCAGCAGCGGGAGGATGGGGTGGTAGTACGGCGAGAAGGTCAGCTCGGCCTGTCCGCGGTCGGCCAGCTCGCGGTATTTCGGGATGACCTTGGCCATGATCTCCATCTGGGCCTCGAAGAGCGGTTCCTTGTCGGCCTCGGAGAAGTCGCGATCCCTCCGCTTCAGCTCGGCCAGCCGGGGATCAGACTCGGCCCAGGCAGGGTCGCACCACGCGAGGTTGAACCAGATCTGGAGGTCGCGCATGTCCTGGGTGGTGAACTGCGCCTCAGCTGCTCTTGAGGCAAGCTCGAGATAGCGAGGCGACTGCTGCACCCGCAGTGCGCGAGGCGACTCGCGCATCCAGCGGATGATGAAAGCGCGCTCCTCGGCCGTGAGCTCGGCCGCATCGCGCTTGCTGAGGTTGAGGAAGAGGTCGACCGACTCCTCCTTGCCGTAGTCCTCGATCTGCGCGAGCAGCGAGGGGACCAGGTTGAAGGTGGCGCGAATCTTCGGGTACGCGTCGAGCAGCGCCGGCATCTTGAAGTAGTCCTTCGCCGAGCGCAGGCGCACCCAGGGCAGCAGGTACGTGTTGGTGAGGTCGTCCTTGTAGTACGGCTGGTGCATGTGCCAGACGAACGCGACCTGCAATGGCTTCATCGGCTAAAAAGGATCACATATCGGTTCGCGCACTCGTCGAGCTTGACGTTTATTTGGCGTACTCGTCCAGAGCGCGGATGAAGTTGATGTACACGCGCTGCTGCTCGCGCACGATGCCGAGCGCCCCCAGCTCCCACCACTCATCTGGCGTGAAGTAGGCGCTCACCTCAGCTTCAGGACCCCACCGTCCGAACCACTGGATGAGGTGCAGGTTGTCGGACTGCAGCAGCCACCTGGCGATCTCGACAAGCCGGGGGTCACCTGTGAGCCGCGCCTTCGAGTAGGCGTGGTGCATGAGCCGGAACAGGCCCTGCTGGGCCTCGTTGCCCAGGAAGAACTCCATGCCTCCCTCGCCCGCCCAGGTCGATCCATATTCGTTGACCGGGACTTCGAGGCGCTTGGCGCCGAGCTCGCCGACCGCCTCGGAAGGCAGCATCATCCGCACCTTTTGCTTCTTCAGCTCCTTGGCGAGCGCGCGCGTGAACTCGAAAATCCCGGAGTCACGGCGGTGGTGCTCGCCGAAAGTCTCGAAATCCCACCCCACCATCACCAGGTCGCCCCATGTCTCGCGCACCCAGCCCGCGTAGGTGCCGGCCGTGAGCGGCCAGTGGTTCCAGTGGCGGTTGGAGAAGCGATACCCGACGTCGTCGGACAGGTTGTGATGGCGGACCAGCAGCTTGAGGCGCTGCAGGGGATGCTGGTAGACATGGGTGGGCTCGTGCCAGCCCAGGTGCCAATCGCGGCCTTCCATCAAGGCGCCGTCGAAGCCGCACTGCTGGAGCGCGAAGTAAACGTCGTTGGACATGAACATCTCGGTCGTGTCGGTGACAGCGATCGGCTTCTGAAACAGCCCCTCCAGGCGCGAGCGCGCTGCGAGCATCGCCTCTTTGAAAGCAACGATGTCCAGGTAGAGCAGCCAGGAGTGATACGGCTCGACGTTGACGACCTCGACATTGGGGCTGGCGCACAGCTTCTTGAAGCGGTCCAGAACCTTCGTTCCCCAGCGCTCGGCCTGGACCAGAAACGAATCGCTGAATCCGATCGACATCTTCCAACCGCGCTTGGTGAGGTCGGTGAACATCGCCGACGCAGGTAGGTACGAGTTCGCCGCCACTTGCTCGAAATAGCGGCGGTCGAGGGCGTCATCGAAGAGGTAGTCCGGGATCGCCTCGGGCGCCGTTTTGGCCGGCACGATGTGCGCGGGCAGCTTCAAGCGGCGAGGCTGGTGGACGACCGTGTAGACGACGAGGTTCTCAGCCAACAGACGGCTCCGCCTTGCGGGTCCGGCGCCGAGCGACCCTGGGTTCCTCCGTCGCGCCGGCGTGAATCGTCACCGCCTGCTGGGCGGCCGCGAACTCGATCCGAAGCAGAAGCTGCTCGATCACCTTCTCCCACGTGTATGCGCGCGCGGTCACGCGGCCGCGCCGCCGCATGGCCGCCGCCAGGCGCGGGCGCTGCTGGATCAGGTTGAGGCCGGTCACGAGCTCGATCGCGTCGTCGGTCTCGAGGACCAGCGCATTTCGATACGCATCGGAATAGTCCTCGCCCGTCGCGCCGGTGACGGCAAGCCCACCGGCCGCCATCACCTCGAGGCCCACCAGGCCGAACGGCTCGTGCCCGGAGTTGGCGAGGACGGCGTCGCAGGCGGGATAGATCACGCCGAGCATCGGATCGCTCACGTAGCTGGTGAGGTTGACCACGTCGGCCTCGGGGTACTGGCGAAGGATGGCCGACAGCCCGGCCGGCTCCGGCGGTGCGTTGACGTGAACGACGTTGAGGCCCTGGTGCTGCGCGTGGCTGATGACCTCGCCGCCGTGGGGCTCGCGACCTCCGCGCAAGAGCAGCCTCACCCGCTTTCCATGCCGTTTGATGTAGCCGGCCGCCGACACCGCCATCAACCAGCGCTTGTCGGGATCGAAGCGGCCGATCTTGAAGCAGAAATGATCCGCGGCGGCGGCGAGCTTCAGGTCGGCCACCGCCTCGGGATCGGCGTCGTGGATCGATTCGCGAGGGATCCCGTTGGGGATGACGATCGGGTTGTGGCCACGCTCCCAGACTTTGAACTTCATGTAACGGCTGACCGTCGTGATCGTGGCCGCGAGCGCGAGCGCGGCCCAATTCATGCGCTGGAAGCCGAAGGTGTTGTTGGCGTTCCACAGGATCACGACGCGATCGCGAAGGCCGCGGTAGTACAGGGAATCCGAGATGAGGTTCATCGACCACGACGTGTGCCACTCCTCGCCCATGATCACCACGTTGTGGCCGGACTCGACCGCGGGCCCGATCACGGTGTCGATGAGGCTCTGCGGGAGACTCGTGTTCCAGTCGCGGATCTTCTCCTCCTCGCCGTCGTAGACACCGCCGCGATGGCGCGACGAGATCCACTGGCACCACCGCCGGTAGACCAGCCGGCCCGACTCATGGCTCTCCTCCGCAGGCAGGTCGGGATCGCCACAGAAATAGAGATAGGTCTGGTAACCGAGCTGGGCCAGCGATCGGGCCAGGCCCTTGACACGGACGCCGAGGCCACCAGCCTGGCTGTACACGTCGGGACCCTCGAAGCTGAGGATCACGAACACGGTGCGCTGGGGTTCGAAGATCATGGATGTCCCGCCGCCGAGAGCCTACGCATATTTCGCGGCATCGGCGGCCGGAGCCAAGGAAAGGGTGGCGCAGCTAGGAGCGCATCGCTAGATGCGTGACGACGCTGCGCCGGGCCCCATGACGCCGGCTTCAGCGCCGTAGGCGCCCGGCCGACTAGGCCGCGAAGATGCCAGGAACTTCGGCGGCGGGACATCCCAGTCCTAAGTCGAAGACAGGGCGAGCAGAGCGATGGCATGCAGCTCGCGAGTCGGCGCACACACGAGCGAGGTCCGGGTCTCGAGGCTGGCAGGCAGCGCGCTCAGCGCGTTGCCCTTGATGTCGGTGGCGACGCCGCCGCTCTCGGCGACGATGAGCAGGCTGGCCGCCATGTCGAACACGCGGACCGGAACCGGCGCGCAGAAAGCGTCGAAGCTGCCGGCCGCGGTGTGCGCTATCGCGAGCGCCATCGAGCCGAGGATACGGATCTTGGTCGATCGCTGGACGAGACCCTGCGCGCCGACGAGCGCGCTTGGCAGGCTCTCGAGCGCGATCAGCTCGAGGCGCTCGGGCGACTGTCTCGGTATCACCCTGAGTGGCTCACCGCCGCGCTTTGCGCCTTGCGTGCGGATCGCGGTCCATGCCTCGCCGTTGATCAGGTTGACGACGCAGCCCACGACCGTGTCGCCGATGGTGGGCCCATCGACCAGCGCGAGCATCACGCCGAAGAACGGGACGCCCTGCTTGGCGTTGAGGCTGCCGTCGACCGGGTCCACCAGCACCAGCGGGTAGTCGGCGCCGAACTTGCGGTGCCCGGCCTCCTCAGAAAGGACGGCGAAGCGCTCGCCTCGCGCGGCCAGCCCTTCGAGCTCGGCGAAGACATCGGCCTCCGCCGCGCGATCGAGCTCCATGGTGCGGTCCCCGCCGGCGCCGATCGTGAGCTGCGCGCGTCCCGGCTCGGTGCCCGCGAGGGGCAGCACCGTCGCGCGCACGCGCGAGCTGATGCGGAGGAAGACTTCGAGCCAGTCGGCGGACTTCAGGGAGTGCGGCGTCCGCGAAGGCTACGCAATGCCGGAGCCGCTCGAGAACTTGGGATCGACCTTGCGGCGGCGGCGGCGGCGGCGCTCGACCACGATGGTGATGAGGTATGGCTGCTGCATCGCCCACACGCGCTCGATGAGCTGCGGGATCGGAATGCTGTACGGATCGTCGACGCCGAGCAGGACGAGGCTCTCGGCGAGGCCTTCGGTCAACTCGGTGCGGTCGTGAAGGTTGAGCTGCTCGAGCGTGTCAAGGATGTCGTCGAGCCGGCGCAGGCTGGATCGCCGCTCCCTGTCGTCCCCACTTTGGAGCATGGCTCACAGCTTATCGATTTGCGGCATCCGTGAGGGCGCGGGTCACCTCGTCCGGCCGATCGAAGTTGAGCCAGTGGCCCGCGCCCTCCAGGACCCTGAGCTCGTAGTCCCCTTCCATATATGTGCGGGTGTCTTCGGCGCCACGCCGACCGAGTGCAGGATCCTGATCGCCCCACAGCAGGACGGTCGGCGTTGCAATTGGGCCGATGTTCGACAGCCCCTCCCACGCGGCTCCAACCGCGGTGAGGTTGGCGCGGTAGTAGTTGAGGGCGGCGGTCAGCCGGCCGGGGCGGGCGAGCGACCGGGCGAAGTGCTCGACCAGGGAGCGCGGCACCGTCTCCGGGTTGGGTCCAATGGACCAGGTCCCCCGGAGCCGTCGGTAATCGTCCTCGGCCAGGACTTGCTCGGCCTTGCCCTCCAGAAGGAAGAGCCCGACGTAGCGCGAGCGAGCCTGCTGGTCCTCGTCTTCTTTGCTTGCGGCCGCCAACGCGGCCGGGTGCCCGACTGAAAGCGACGTGAGCGTTTTCGTCATCTCCGGATGGCGGGCGGCGAAGAACCAGGCGATGATCGCGCCCCAGTCATGACCGGCCACATGCGCCGACTCGCGCCCAAAAGCCTTGATAAGCGCGGCGACGTCATCCACCAGGTGGTCGATCGAGTAGCTCTCCTTGCCTTCGGGAGCGTCGGTGAGCCCGTAGCCGCGTAGGTCGGGCGCGACCGCGAGGCTTCCGGCTTTCGCGAGCGCATCCACCTGGCGCGACCACAGCTCGGCTCCGTCCGGAAATCCGTGCAGAAGGATGAACATGTCGGCCTGGGGCGGTCCGTCGACCATCGTCCGGAACCGAAGGCCGTTCGCCTGCACCATGTGTTGGCTCGCGGTCATTTGATCTGCTTGATGAAGTCGGTGGCCGTGTCGAGGGCATCGTCGAGCACCGCGAGCAGGCCGTGCCCCTGGCCTTTGAAGACCACGAGCCGCGCGTTGGGGATGAGCTTGATCTTCTCCTTCAACAGATCGATCCGAGCGAACGGATCGCGATCACCGCTCATGAAGAGCGTCGGGCATTTAATCCGCGAGAAGTGCTCGGTGCGCAGCTGGTCCGGAAAGCCGGGACGGTGAAGGGGGTAAGAGAAGAGGACGAGGCCGCCGAAGTCCGCCTCGATGGCGGCCATGCTCGACACGCGACCGCCGAACGACTGCCCGCCTCCGATCACATCATGCCCGCGACCCGAGGTCTTGATGAAGACGGGGACTGCGCGCTCCGCGCCTCCACGAGGCAGGTCGACCGCGATCGCATCGATGCCTCGACGCTTGAAGCCGACGACGTAGGGTTTCATCGAGGCCGCGTTGCCAGAGGCGCCGTGACCGAGGACTACTCGCATCGAATGGAGCTCGTGAAGTCCATCAGTTGAGCTCTGCGACCCGTCGCTGCTCCAACCACTCGCGCGAAATTTTGATCTCAACACGCGCCACGCACACGGCGCACCACACTGTCTCGCATCGCTCGCATGCGATGTGTTGATGATCCTTCGAGAGGTCGAGAGACATCGTGAAAGTTCCGCACTCGAAGCATTTCACCGGGCATCGCACGAAAAAAAATCTTAACGATCTCTTGACTTGATGGATGCAATCGTTGTATCAACACATTCTGTATGGCGATGCTGCTCGTGGTTGCCCCCACAGAGGCGACGGACCCGACTCGAGTCAGCGCGACATTTCGCACAACCGCCAACGTCTCGGAGACTTCATCGAATGAGGCTCCGCGGCGAAACCCGTTGGGTTCACAGGAGGTGCGTGCAGAAGAAATCGTCCATGACGTCTCACAAGGGAATCCAGCCCGCCGAACCATGGAACCTCGGGTCCGTATCACTAAGCGAAGGAGGTAAAGAATGATGGCAAAGAAGAAGGCCGCCAAGAAGCCGGCAGCCAAGAAGAAGGCCGCCAAGAAGAAGAAGTAACAACTTCTTCAATCGTTTTCTAAGGTTCGTTCGTAAAAGCGCCGGGGTTCTGTGGAGCCCCGGCGCTTCTTTTATGAAAGGGAACCAAGGTTCCCTTTCATGCATACCCTCCCTCCTCGCCATGTCGGTGGCATAAGAGACAAAGTTGCGGCCGGGATAAACCCGGCCGCAAATGCCATGTCGGCATAAAGAAAGGAAGAAGCTTGACTAACGAACAGATGTTCGATAGTCTGTGCGCACCTCCGCTTCTCGCCTGCGTCTTGCTCCCAGAGGCCCGCAAAGAAAGATGCAGGAACTCGAACACGCCATATCCACGATTCGGGTCCGCTTTGGCAGCCAGGCGCTGACGAGGGCGGCGGAGTTGCCGCCCCCGCAGCCCTGGCCGAGCCGCACCCCGCTCGATCGCCTGAGCGGAATCGAAGGCCTGCCTCGTGGCCGGCTCACGCTCCTGGCCGGAAGCGGAACCTGCGGCAAGCTCACTCTCGCCCTGGGGCTGCTCGCCGCCGCCACCCGTGAGTTTGCGCACGCCGTGGTGATCGACACTCGCGGCGGCTTCAAAAAGGGGTCCCCGCGAACTCACGGCGAAGCCTCGGAGTTCGTGGGGAATTTCGACCCCTGGGCTCTCCTCCCCTTCGATCCCGAGTTGAGCTCGCTGGCGGTGGT
>DMCH01000061.1:16389-16893 GCA_003446775.1 Chloroflexota bacterium | reverse complement strand
GGCGCCGGCTTCATCCTTTTAATGGGGGAGGTCCCGGAGCAGTGGCTCGGCCCTCTGGAGGCGAGCGCCAACCGCTCGGGGACGGTGCTGGTCGGGGTGGTCGATGCTCCCGGGCGGGCGCTCGCGCACGCGTCCAGCCTGAGCCTCGGCTTTGCTCGCACCGGCTGGGTGTGGGAGCGAGGTCAGCTGGTGGGCCTGCGCACGATCGCCCGCTGTCTCAAGAATCGGGTCGCGCCGCCGCTTGGCGAGTCCGAGCTCGAGATCCGCTACCCGCTGGGCCCGCAGCTTCCTTTCGCGACACCGGTCATCGAGATGCCGCTTCAAGCGGTGGATCTGGAATGCACGTCTGCTGCGGTCTGACCAATCACCTCGAGCTCGCGAAGCGCCGCGACCTCTATGGAGGCCCGGTCGTCGTCGGCGCAGGGGGCAGGGGGGAGTCCCCCATCGATAAATCGGAGCGCGTCGTCGCCGCCTCAGAAGAGGCGATGGCGTTCGGTGTGCAGC
>DMCH01000061.1:13173-16089 GCA_003446775.1 Chloroflexota bacterium | reverse complement strand
GACCCTGATGCAGCCGCGCGCTTGCGCGAGCTCATCTCATCCGCGCTCTACGACCTCGCGCCGGTGGTCGAGGTCCATGTCGAGGGCATCGCATGGCTGGATGTGAACGGCGTCGTCAGGTCTGGCGAATCAATTCGCGAAGCGCGGCGCCGGCTCCGCACCGCGATCGGCCGTGAACCGCGACTCGGTTTGGCGCCCGGACCTTTTTCAGCGCGAGTGGCGGCCGCGCGCGCAAGGCCGGGCCGTCTCGTACAGGTCGAAGACGCGCGCGCTTTCCTCGCTCCACTGGCATCGCGTGAGCTTCCCCTCGACGACGAGCAGCTCGAACGACTCGACCTGCTCGGACTGCGCACGTTGGGCGCGGTAGCGGCGATCGGGCCGCGCGAGCTCGAAAGCCAGCTCGGCCGCGCGGGCAGGCATGCGGTCCTGCTCGCGCGCGGCGCGGAACCAGACGAGCTCACTCCCTGGCGACCGCCGCAGTTCACAAGCGCACATCGTCAGTTCGAGCCGCCGGTGGAAGATCGTGAGGCGCTGCTCTTCGTCTCTCGAGCGCTCTGCGGCGACCTCGCTGCGGAGCTCGGCCTGCGCGGCGCCGGGGCGAAGCGAGTGCGCGTGCGCCTCGTCTACGAATCGGGTGAGCCCGATGCGCGCGACTCCATCGTCCGCCATCCGCTCTCCAGCACGGCCGAGCTGTTCGGGCTCATCGGGGCATGGATCAAGGAATGGCAGCCTCGCGCACCGATCACCGAGCTGTGGATCGAGCTCCCTGTGCTCGAGGCCGCGGGGCGCCGGCAATTGCGGCTGTGGGCGGGCGGTGATGGAACGAGCGAAGAGGTGATCGCCGCGTTCGAGCGGCTGCAGGAACGTCATGGCGACGGCGTGGTGCGCAAGCCGCGTCCCGCGCTGCTCACCTCCCCACTCCCCGCGCAGCGCTTCGCATGACCCGCCTCTTCTCGCCGCCCACCCCCGTCACGGTCACGTTGAACGCCGACGGCACCCCCGCCTTCATCGCTGGGGCGTGGTCGGGATCGATCGACCCGATCGCGCGGTGGAAGGTCGAGACCGAGTGGTGGAAGCAGCCGGTCGTGCGCGAATACTGGAAAGCGCTTCTCAACGGCGCGCTGCTGTGCGAGCTGTTCCACGACCTCAGCCGCGACGAGTGGTTCGTGGAGCGGGTCTACGACTGAGCCTCGTGAACCCGTACGTCGAGCTTCACTGTCACTCCAACTTCTCGTTCCTCGACGGAGGCTCGCACCCGGCCGAGCTTGCCATGCGCGCCGCAGAGCTCGAGATGCCCGCGCTCGCGATCACCGACCGTAGCGGCGTCTATGGAGCGGTGAAGTTCCTGCAGGCGTGCCGGAAGGTCGGGGTCAAGCCTCTGATCGGCGCCGCCCTCGAGGTCGACGGAGCCGAGCTGCTGCTGATCGCCCGCAACCTGCGGGGCTATTCCAACCTCTGCCGGCTGATCAGCCTCGCCCACGTCGACCAGCCGAAGGGCGAGGCACGCGCGGCGCTCGCCACCGTCGCCGAGCACCGAGGCGATCTCTTCTACCTCAGCGCCACCGACGATGAGGCGAGGTTGCGTGGGCTTCAGGAGGCGCTCGGCAGGGAAAACGTGTTCAGCGAGCTCCATCACCACCTCCGCCCAGAAGACTCATGGGTGCTGGAGGGGCGGGCCACGATGGCGAAGCGGTGCGGCGCGCCGGCCGTGGCCACAAATGAGGTCCACTACCACGTCCGAGAGCGGCGCCGGCTGCATGACGTGCTGGTCGCGATCCGTCATCGCGCCACCCTGGAGGAGGCACGGCCGCACCTCTTTCCCAACACCGAGCACTGCCTCAAAGGCCTCGACGAGATGCGCCCGATTTTCAAAGGCCACGCCGAGGCGCTTTCCATGCCATGGGAGATCGCGAAGGGATGCGACCTCGAACTTGACTTTCGCAAAGTCCGCTTTCCCGGCTACCCGGTCCCTGAAGGCGAGACCCCCTTCTCATTTCTCTACAAGCTCTGCTTCGAGGGCGTTCGGGAGCGGTACCGGCCGATCACGCTTGCCGTCACCCAGAGGCTGCAGCGCGAGCTGGAGGTGATCGAAAAGACAGGGCTTGCCGAGTTCTTCCTCATCAACTGGGACCTCATGCGCTTCGCGCGCGAGCATGGTGTGCCGGGCCAGGGTCGCGGGTCGGCGGCCGATTCGATCGTCGCTTACGTCCTCGGCATCACCCGCGTCGACCCCATCGAGCACAACCTCCTCTTCGAGCGCTTCCTGCACGAGGAGATGACGAGCACGCCCGACATCGACATCGATTTCTCCACCGAGCATCGCGAGCAGGTGATCCAGTACATCTACGACAAGTACGGATGGGAGCGGACCGGGATGGTCTGCAACGTCGTCACGTTCCAGCCGAGGATGGCGATCCGCCAGGTCGGCAAGGCGCTCGGGTTCTCAGCAGAGCTGGTCGACCGGCTCGCGAAAGGCGTGGACCGCTGGTTCACCGAGGACGTCGAGGACTCGATGACCGGCGCTGTGCCTCCACCTGACATGAGGCCGCAGAGCTGGCAGCAGTTTCTCGAGCTGTGCCGCGAGGTACAGGACTTCCCCCGTCACCTCTCCATCCACAACGGCGGGATGCTGGTCACCGGCGAGCCGCTGGTGGACATCGCGCCGGTCGAGCCGGCGACGATGGAGGGCCGGCGCGTCGTTCAGTTCAACAAGGACGACGTCGAAGACCTCGGCCTGATCAAGATGGACATGCTCGGGCTGCGCACGCTCTCGGTCGTGGCCGAATCGTTGGAGCTGATCCGCGACCTGACCGGCGTCCGTCCAGACCTCGACGAGTTGCGCCTCAACGACCCCAAGGTGTTCGAGATGTGCAGCGACGCGGACACCATCGGCGTTTTCCAGATCGAGTCGCGCGC
>DMCH01000061.1:701-12846 GCA_003446775.1 Chloroflexota bacterium | reverse complement strand
GGGCCGATCCAGGGCAACGCGGTCCATCCGTACATCCGGCGCAAGCAGGGCCGTGAGCCGGTCACTTATGCGCATCCGCTGCTGGAGCCGATCCTCAAGGACACGTTGGGGGTGATCCTCTACCAGGAGCAGATCATCGAGATCGCGATGAGGGTCGCGGGCATGACGCCCAGCGGAGCGGACATGTTCAGGCGTGCGATGACCCGGCACCTCAACCACGTGGAGATGTCGTCGCTCGAGGGCGACTTCATCGCGGGCTGCCTCTCCAACGACGTGCCTCGCGAGGTGGCCGACATGCTGTTTGCGGCGGTGCAGGGCTTCGCGGTGTACGGATTCTGCCGCTCGCACGCCGCCGCGTTCGCGCGCACCGCGTACGAGACCGCGTGGCTGAAGCTCAATCACGCGGTCGAGTTCGGCTGCGGCCTGCTCAACAACCAGCCGATGGGGTTTTATCACCCGAGCGTGCTGGTCGAGGACTTGAAGAGGCACGGCGTGGTGGTGCTGCCCGTGGACGTCAACCGCTCCGACGTCCGCTGCCTGCCGGAAGCCATGGGCGCCGCGGCTGAAAATGGACAGTCCCCTGCGGGGCCCTCCCTATTGTCCGGTTCCCTCCCCCAACCGGCCGACCTGCGGCCAAGGTATGTGAATTCCGAAACCCTGACAACCCTGCCTGTTAAGAAGACCCACGCGATGCGCATCGGCTTCAACTACGTGCGCGACCTCGGCGAGGACGGCCGCAACGCGATCGTCGCCGAACGCACCAGGGGCGGCGCCTACACCTCCTTTGACAATTTCCTCGACCGCCTCCGAGGCGGCCCCATCGGCCCCCACGCCGTGCGCAACCTCGTGATGGTCGGCGCCTTCGACGAACTCGGCCGGCCGCGCCGCGAGCTGCTGTGGGGCTGGCAGGAGCGATGGCACGGCCACGGATTGCGGCGCGGCATCCAGTCGCAGGCGGAACTCAAGCTGAAAGCGGTCGCGCCCAGCCTGCCCGAGCTCGACGACTTCGACATCAACCAGCTCGAGTACCGAATCTCGGATCTCTCGACCGGATACCACCTCATCCATTTCTGCAGAGAAAGGCTGGAGGAGCTTGGCGCCCTCCAGAGCAACGAGCTCCCCAATATCCCCAACGGTAGAAGAGTGAGAGTCGCCGGGCTCGTCATCACCCGGCAAGCACCCTCGACCGCGAAGAAGATCCGCTTCTTCACCCTGGAAGACGAGTTCGGACAGGTCAACGTGACGATCAAGCCAGACGTCTACGACCGCTACCGGCAGGTCGCGAACCGCCAGCCAATTCTGGTCATCGACGGAGTGATGCAGCGCCAGGATGGCGTCTGGTCGGTGCTCGCCTCGCACATCGAGGCTCTGCAGGGCGTGCCCAGGCCAAAACAAAGGTCACACGATTACCGGTAAGTCCATCATTTGCGCTCATGTCCCGCGAGCATTGGGAGCGCGAATCATCCAACTGGGCGGTATGGGCGCGACGCCCCGACTTCGATGCTTACTGGACGTACTCCCAGGCGTTCTTCGAGCTGCTTCCATCTCCCGGCCGGCGAACTCTCGAGGTCGGATGCGGCGAAGGCCGCGTCAGCCGAGATCTTGTCAAGCGCGGCCATCGCGTGACCGGCGTAGACGTGTCACAGACGCTGATCCGCCTGGCGAAGGATGCGGACGAACAGAGCTCGTACATAAGAGCTGACGCTGCGGCTCTGCCTCTCGCCAGCGAATCCTTCGACCTGGTCGTCTTCTACAACTCGCTGATGGACATCGACGACATGGAGCTGAGCGTGCACGAGGCGGCGAGGGTTCTGCGCCACGGGGGTGCGATGTGCGCCTGCGTCACGCATCCTATCGCCGACGCGGGGCGGTATGAGTCTGAGGACTCAGACGCTCGATTCATCATCGAGGGGACGTACCTGGGCGAGCGGCGGTGGTTCGCCAGCAATATCGAACGTGATGGCACCCGTATGAATTTCGCTGGTTGGGCTTATCCGCTCGAAGGCTATTTCGGCACCCTGGAACGGGCTGGTTTCGTGATCCAGGCCGTGCGGGAACCCTCTTCCGGTGAGGCCGGCGACGACAAGCGGTGGAGCCGAATTCCCCTCTTTCTAATGTGGCGGGCGGTCAAACCGTGAAAAAGTTCCTTACTTTCTGTAGCCAGACAAGGGTCTTTTGAGCGAAGCTATCGAATTGGCGCGCCTGCACCACGCAACGCAGCAACCCCAGAGGAAGACCAAATGTCAATCGGCAGAGAAATCGAAGACATCGCCCGGGACCTGATCAAGCACCAGCACGACCATCCCCCCGTGCGCGACCTCAACCGCGAATTCGACCGCAAGCTCAAGCTCACCGATCGCATCGCTTCCGATTTCGCGCGCCTCGTCGGCAGCTGGGTCTTCGTGCTCGCGCAGCTCGGTCTCATGTTGCTGTGGGTGCTCCTCAACGCCATTGGCGTTCTCCGCCACTGGGACCCCTATCCCTTCCTGTTTCTCAACTTCATCTTCAGCCTGGAGGCAGCCATCTGGGTCTCGGTCGTGCTGATGGCTCTGAACAGCCTGGCCGACCGCGACCGCCTCCGCGCCCAAAGCGAATACGAGCTCAACGTCAAAGCCGAGGAAGAGCTGAAGGCGCTGATGAATCACCTGATGCACCAGGACGAGATCTTGCTGCAGATCGTCAACCGCCTCGATCGCGGCGACCGCGAGATGAAGAGGCTCGCTCGCCGGCTCGAGCAGGCGCTCGAACCGAGCGCCGATGCGACCCGACCTCCGCCGCCCCCACACGCACCGCCGCAGCCTCCGCCCGCGCTCGCGGGGCCCCCGCCGCCGCCTACGGCCGCGCCGACGCCCTCACAGCCTGAGCGACCGCTCGGACTCCCAACTCCCTGACCGTCGCAACGATCAGGTCGACATCCTGCTCGCGCGTCCGCCAGTTGACGATCGCCGGCCGGAAGCACACGTTGCCTCGGTAAACAGTGGTCCCGAAGTAGACCCGCCCGTCCTCGAGCACCAACTCACCGACGCGGCGGTTGAGGTCGTCGAGCTGGTCCTCGGGCACGCCATGTGGGCGGTAGCGAAAACAGATGACGTTGAGCGGAACGTCCGCCAGCCGTTCCAGATCAGGCGCGTCATCCACCTGGGCGGCCACGCGCTGCGCCAGCCGCAGATGGCGTTCGACCATCGACCGATACCCGTCGCTGCCATAGGCGCGCAAGGTTGCCCATACGGCGAGCGATCGCGCGCGACGCGACATTTCCGGACCCAGGTTGCCGAACACAGGTCGCGCAGCGGCCTCCGACCCGAGGTACGCGGCGCTCGCGTCGAACGCACCGGCCTGGTACTCAGGCTCTCTGACGAAGGCGAAGCCTGTGTCGTAAGGAACGTTGAGCCACTTGTGACCATCCACGGTCACAGAGTCCGCCAGCTGCACTCCCTCGACCAGGTGGCGCGTTTGCGGCGATACGGCAGCGAACAGGCCGAAGGCCCCGTCCACGTGAACCCAGGCTCGATGTTTGCGCGCCAGGGCGACGATATCGGCGAGGGGATCGAAATCGCCCGTGTTGACCTCACCGGCGTTGGCGATGATCACGACCGGTTCCGAGTCATGCTCTCGCAGCGCCGCCGCCATCGCATCCAGGTCAACTCTCCCGGCGGCATCTCGTGACAGCGTCCGCACGCGTCCGCGCCCCAGGCCGAGCATCGCGACCGCCTTGAGCGCGCTCACGTGCACGTAGCCGCTGGACAGGATCGTCATCGGCGGCAGCCCGCTCATGCCGGCTGACTCGACATCGACTCCCTGCTCGAGTCCCCACCATCGGCGCGCGGCCGCCAGCCCGACGAAGTTGGCCATTGTGGCGCCGGTCGTGAGAACGGCGCTCCACGCGGCCGGCAACCCAAAGAGCTCCTTGAGCCAGTTGAGGCTGATTTGCTCTAGGCGCGCGGCCAGAGGAGAGCTGACCCAGTTGTAGGCGTTCTGGTCGAGGGCGGAGCTGAGCCAGTCGGCAGCAAGCGCGGCGGGCGTGCCACCGCCCATCACGAAATGGAAGAAGCGCGGGCCCGATGAGCGCGTCGCGCCGTCCCGCGACACGGCAATCAGCTCGTTCAGCGCCTCGAGCGAACCGACACCCTCGCGAGGGAGAGGAGCATCGGGGAGTTCTGCATCGCCCCCCGGACGGACTGGAGCGGTGTCGATGGTCGCAAGGTATGACTCCGCCTCGGCGGCCGCCAGGCGCAGCGCCTCAACTACATGCCCCTGGTCAGACAGAGGATCCGGCACGAATCGAAAGGCTACTACGGTCCCGAATCAGACCCTGTAGACGAAATACTCCCCGTTCGAGTAGACGAGCGTTCCGTGCAGCTGCCAGTACGCCTGGCTCGCGTGTCGCGCCGGGGCCAGCTCCTGTGGACCGATCAGGACATAGGTGACGCCGTACCGGTCGACCAGGTCGGCGGTGTTCTGGTCGCCGCGGAGAATCGCCGCTTCGTCCGATTGCTTCCGGGCATAGTCGCGCAATCCATAGGTCCAGAGCCAGCCCGGATACCCGCTCATCACGCGTCTCCCGGCCAGAGTCGGAATCGGACTGTTGTGCTCATCCGCAACAGCGAACACCGCGTCTGCCGCGGTGTTCTGCCTGACCCAGTCCGCGACCTGCATGCCCTTCGTGTCCGTGAACTCATACGAGTTGACGCTCGCGTCTGAAGCACGAGCGAGGTCGAGCGCGCCTGACAAACACAGGAGGATCAGCAGCACAGAAGCAAACGCCGCGGTCCATGGCCAGCGCCGGACCATGCCGGCGATGAAGCCTCCAACCATGATGCTGCCGAGCAGCGCCCAGAAGATGAAGAACTTCGTGTTGTCCCAGTCCCATGGCTGGAGGACGATGACGTTGGGGACGACGAACCACAGCCACATGGGCGCAAACCATTTCGGGAAGGCGGTCGGAAACCACCGCCTCAGGATTTGGGCGGCGATGAGCAGGGGGATGAACACCGACGTGTTCTTGATCCAGAACCACGCGACGTCGCGCGGGAACGACAGCACGCCATCGCGCTGCCAATCGGTGTACGAGAGCCAGCCGGGCTCCAGGCAGTATCCAAAGAAGCTGACGCCCGGTCCGCACGCGCTGTTGTTGGCAGGGGGCCACATCCAGGCCAGCACGGGGATCGCGAGCACCAGGGCAGGGACGAAGAATGCGACCCATTCCCTGCGGCGGTTGAAGACCGCCCAGAACGCGGCCAGGGCCACCACCGTCCCGTACGCGTGCACGTGGAACGCGGGCATGAGGCCCGCGACGATGCCGGCAAACAGGAATGCCTTCGAATCGTGCCGCTCTCGCACGGCCAGCCACAGGAGCAGCAGGACGATCAGGGCGAGGCTGAAGCCGAACAACGTCGAGCGCTGCGGCACCAAGTAGGCGAGCACCGGGTTCAGCCACTGGAAGTTGAGATCGCGGTTGAGGGTGTACTCGCGCGGTAGATGCGCCAGCACACCGAGGCCGCTGTGGACGATATCTCCGGCCAGGTAGACAAAGCCCAGGCCCCCGCCGAGCAAAAAGACGAAGACGGCGATGGCCGCCGCGCCACGGCTGCCTGTGAATCTCGCCGCCGCCAGATACAGCACGGCCGGAAACACGAGGCCCAACAGGCCGGACGTGATGACCAGCGCAGAGGGCAATGAGCTTCCGAGCGGGACGAGGTTGGCGGCGAGGAAGTCGATCATGAACGGATAGCCGAGGTGGTTGCCGGGGTCGATTGGGTACTGGGGCGGAAAGTTGTGGCCGTACGCAAATGAGCCGGCGAAGGTCAGGTGCGCGGCCCAGTCGCCCCAGATGTTGACGTAGCCTGCCCAAAGGCCATCGGGCTTGATGACATAGGCCTGGTGCAGGAAGTGCACGGTCCACCCGCCGCAGGCGAGGAACACGGCGGCGAGCGGCCATGGATGGCCGGTCGTCCGCACCGGCGCGGCCCAGCGAGCAATCGCGTCAGAGATGTCTGCGGCAACGCGATCGCGTTTTGCGATCGCGACCCCGGCTCCGGCCCCGACCGCGATGGCGATGCCGGTCATGACCGTGCCGAGAGTGACATCGCGCACGAGCATCGACAGCACGAAGCTCGCCACCGAGACGGCCATCGCGCCCAGCACCGTCCCGAAGGCGAGCCGCTCTTCGAGGTTGAGCGCGATCTCGCTCAGGTAGGTGACGCCGAAACCCGCGGCCACACACCCCACCAGCAGGATCGCGACCGCGCCAAAGAGAAATCCGGCCGCGGCCAGCACGAGCACAAGAGCGCCCAATGCCAACCATCGGCCTGATGACCCGATCGCGGGAACCGGCGCTGAGCGCGCGGTGCCTTCCGCCATCAGTACCGCGTTAGTTCCAGCACCACAGCTTCTCCTCGGTCCCCTTGATGTATGGCTGGCAGACGGCGAGCCACATCTTGGGTCCCCATATGGGCGTGCCGGGGCTCGGGTCGTAGGCGGATACGGAGAGCGGCAGGCCGGTCCATACGGGATAGAAGTAAAAGAAGAAGGCGACCGCGATGCCGAGGTGCGCAGCCAGCAAGGTGCGGCCCGCGGGCCGGAAATTGGTGGCTATGTAGGCGAGCACGAACGCGAGCGCCAGGATCATGAAAATCAGGCCGCCGAACATGTGGTACATGAACAGCACCCTGCTGATGTGCGACCACGGCAGGTACTGGGTGATGAACCCGATCAGGATCACGGTGGCAGGGAAGCTCCGGTGCCGGATGATGAAGTACGGCAGCGAGAGGACGCAGGGCAGGCTCGTCCACCAGATCCAGGGATTGCCAAGGTCCTCGATTCGCGAGATGAGCGCCTGCCCGGTCCAGTGGTCGAAGCCGAGGTTCGTGTACTCCGCGTAATAGAGGACTGGCCTCGAAAGGAACGGCCACGACCACCACGGGGAGCCGTACGGATGCGTAGCGGTCAGGGTCGCGTGATAGATGTACGACTGCCGCTGGTACTCGATGAGGTCGGCCAGGTTTTGGAATTGGCCGCGAGCGAAGAATGGATACCACGATGCGTAGTAGATCGCGAGCGGGATCACCACCAGAGCGGCGAGTGCGAGCAGCACATACACATCCGCCCGAGCGCCGCCCGCGACCGCCGGCCCCTCCCCGCGGCCCCAGGTCCAGATCGGATTTTCTTGCGGGCCTATGCGTATGTCGACACGCCGCCTGATCGCCCTGGCCACGAGCAGGAAGACGATGCTCGCCCAGGCTGCGAGGACGATCCACTTCGACGCGATGCCAAGTCCGAGCGCGATGCCCAGCACAATCAGGGTCACGATTGACGCGCGCGGCGTTCGACTCTGGATGTGGACCAGGTACAGCGTATACGCGAGCAGGATGAAGAAGATCGGGAAGATGTCGATCATGCCGATCCGGGATTGCAAGAAGAACATCCCGTCGAAGCACACGAGCGTCGCCGCCGCCAGTGCGAACAACCGATTCGGCCACAGACGTCTCGCCAAGAGGTACATCAGAGGGACGCACAGGGTTCCGAAGATGCAGACCGCGATGCGCCAGCCGAACGTGTTGAAGCCGAGGTCGATGTAGTCGCCGGTCGCGCCCTCGAAGTGGGCGCGGTACCACCCGTACCCCCATTCGCCGGCGCCGATGATCAACTTCGAAAGCGGCGGCTCGGGGTCAAAGTAGGGGCAGTAAAGGCTGCGGGGGTGGCACTGGACGTTCTTGAAGTCGGTGTGCGCGAAGACCGGGAAGTAGATCTCGTCGAAGACCTGGCCGTTGGGCGGTGAGAGCTGTCCGTTGCTATCCGGGTAGCCACGATTGAAGGGATACGCGAGACCGCACAGCGTTCCGGGTGTGCCCTGGGCGTCGATCGGCGTGCTGGAAACGCAGTTCGAGATGGAAGGCCTCTGGAACGGATGCAGAAAGAAGTCAGGCATGATCGGGCTGTAGAAGCGAAGGACGAAGGCCACCACCGTGAAAGCGAGGATCGCCAGCGCATCCCAGCGGTCGAAGTACACCGGCTGTGCCGGGTCGACCGCGTGGGTGGACCCCTCAGTCACCGTCGACGCTTTTTACGCCGGCCCCCGCCTTGGTTCTGTCCGATTCGGTAGGGCAGCCGAGCGGTTATCTCCCATGAGGCTGCGTCCGCGTCCGGCACCGGCATTGCGATCGTGTCTTCGTAGAACAGACGCGAGCCCAAGCGTTTCTTGATCAACGCCAGCCGCTCCTCATCGCCACGGACGCGAACGAATAGCGCCGGCTTCTCGAGCAGCGGCCTCATGATCCGCGCCACCTTCGCGCGCCGCGCGTCCTGGAACGCGACCTTGAGCGGTTGCACCTTCACCATCCGGATGCTCTCGTACTCGATCACGATGCCAGAGAAAAGCGTGGAAACCTTGAGCCCTTTGTCCAGCGGCTCGACGAAGCTCCGCCATCGATACACGAGAAACGCAGCGCCGAGTAAAAGCCCGACCGGGGCGTAAAAGAGCCAGATGATGTTCTGGGAGTTGATGGGTTGGCGGGAGTACAACTCGACGCCGGCGGCCAGGACGCCCACAACGACGAGCAGGCCGGCGTAAAACCGCTGCCAGCGCCACAACTCCTCGGCGTAGAGGATCCGCTGCCGTCCCCGTGGGGCGCGGGCTCCATTCGAGCTCAAGCTACTGATTATCGCTGGGCGACCACGCGCGGCTCCTTTCCACGGCGCGCCGCCACTGCGCCTGGAGCGCGTCGGCCTCGTCTCGGGAGATGGCGGGTTCGAAGTCCCGGTCGAGCTTCCACAGGTCGGCGAGGTCGGCGTCGGTCCATGCGCCGGCACCCAGGCCGGCGAGAAACGCCGCGCCGAGAGCAGTCGTCTCGGTCTGCCGCGGCCGACTGACCGGAATCCCGAGCAGGTCGGCCTGAAACTGGCAAAGGACGTCCATGACCGACGCGCCGCCATCGACACGCAGCTCCGTGAGCGGCCGGCCGGTGTCACCTTGCATTGCCTCCACGACGTCGCGCGTCTGGTACGCCATGGCTTCCACGGCCGCGCGCACCAGTTGGGCGCGCCCGCTGCCCCGCGTAAGGCCCACGATCGTGCCCCGCGCAAACGGATCCCAGTAAGGCGCGCCCAGGCCGACGAACGCGGGGACCATGAACACGCCGCCCGCGTCAGAAACCGATGAGGCGATCGGACCTGCTTCGGAGGCGCTGGCGATGATCCCGAGGCCGTCGCGCAGCCACTGCAAAGCGGCGCCGGTGACGAAGATGGCGCCTTCGAGTGCGTAGCTGAGCCGGCCGGCGCGCCGCCAAGCGACGGTGGTGAGCATCCCGGACTTCGACGGCACGCGGTCCGAGCCCGTCTGCACGAGCACGAAAGACCCTGTGCCGTACGTGTTCTTCGCCATGCCCACGGCGGTGCACGCCTGGCCGAAAAGCGCAGCCTGCTGGTCGCCGGCGATTCCGGTGATGGGCGCGTCGACGCCGAGGAACGCGTCGGGGTCGCTCGTCGAGATCGCGCCGCTCGAGTCGCGAACCTCGGCGAGGTTGGCCAGGGAAACGCCGAACAGATCGGCCATTTCCTCGCTCCACGCCCCGCGCTCGATGTCGAACAGCAGCGTGCGCGAGGCATTCGAAGCATCGGTCACGTGGTCTCGGCCGGCCGAGAGTCGCGCGACGAGCCAGCTGTCGACGGTCCCCATCGCGGCGTCCTTCGCGCCGGGGACGTGACTGATCACCCATGCCAGCTTGGTGGCGGTGAAGTACGGATCGATGACGAGGCCGGTCACCTCGCGCACGCGCGCCTCGTGACCCGCCTCGCGCAATCGCACACAGTCCGCCGCGGTCCGGCGGTCCTGCCACACGATTGCGCGGGCTAGCGGCTTCAGCGTGCGGCGGTCCCAGACCACCAGCGTCTCGCGCTGGTTGGCGATCCCGATCGCGACCACGTCGCGAGGCCCCGCGCCGGACGCGGCGAGCGCCTGGCGCGCGCTCTGCTGAACCGCGGCCCAGATCTCCTCGGCATCATGCTCGACCCAGCCCGGCTGCGGGAAATGCTGAGTGATCTCGGCATAGCCCTTGCCTCGCACGATGCCGTCCATGCCGACCGCGACGGATGTGGCGCCGGTCGTCCCCTCGTCGAGGCTCAGAACGACCCGACGGTCATCCACCTAGCTCGTCGGTTTCCAGGTCCGGTTCAGGCTGCCGGTCGCGTAGCCCTCGAGGTCGAGCGAGACGAACTCATAGCCGGCCGACCGCAGCGCCGCGACGATTCGTTCGCGTTCCGACACCAGGCGCGCGATCTCGGCCGGCTCGACCTCAATTCGTGCGACATCGCCGTGATGGCGAACGCGCACCTGTTTGAAACCGAGGGCTTTGATGGCAGCCTCGGCCGATTCGATCTGACGCAGCGCCGCGACCGTGACCTCAGTGCCGTGCGGGATACGCGACGACAGGCAGGCGAACGAGGGCTTGTTCCAGTTGGGCAGTCCGAGGCGGCGCGCCGCGGCGCGGATCTCCGGCTTGCCCATGCCGGCCTCGAGCAACGGGAAGCGCACGCCGCGGCGGACCGCTGAGCCATGGCCTGGCCGGTGGTCGTCCGCGTCGTCGGCGGTGGCTCCGTATGCGATGTGGTCGAGTCCGAGGTCGCGGCGGACCGGCTCCAGGGTTTCGAAGAGCTCCTCCTTGCAATGGAAGCAGCGATCCGGGTGGTTGCGCTTGTACGCCTCCAGCTCGACTTCGTTGGTGGTGACCTCGACCAGCCGCACTCCCAGGCTTCGGGCCAGGATGCGCGCCTCCTCCTGCTCCGACTCGGGATACGCGGGCGAGCTCGCCAATACCGCGACCGCGCGGTCGCCGAGCTCATCCAGCGCGAGCTTCAGCAGCAGAGAGGAATCGACGCCGCCCGAATACGCAACCAGGACGGAGGACAGGTCGCGCACGATGGCGCGGGCGCTGTCGAGCTTGCTGGCGTCGTGCCGGTCGAGCTGGATCATGTCCAGCTTGGAAGATTAGACCGCCTGGGCTTCGGAGGGCTCCATTGCGGCCGTGCCACACCAGGCCTCGTAGTCGATGAGCTCGTGCACGGTCGGGTTGTCGCCGCAGAGCGGGCAGCTCTTGCTGTGGGGCAGCTTGAGCTCGCGGAAGGTCATGTCCTCGCCTTCGAACAGGAGGTAGCGGCCGATCATCGAGCGGCCGATGTTCAGGAGGTACTTGATCGTCTCGAAGGCCATCATGCTGCCGATGATCCCCGGCAGGACCCCGAAAACGCCGGCCTCGGCGCAGCTCTGCACCTCGCCCGGCGGCGGGGGTTCCGGGAACAGGCAGCGGTAGCAGCCGGTGCCCTTGGCGGAGTCGAACATCGCGAGCCGTCCCTCGAACCGGAGGATGCTCCCATGCACCAGCGGCTTGTGCAGAAAATGGGCCGCGTCGTTGGCGAGGTAGCGCGTGGGGAAGTTGTCGGTGCCGTCGACGATGATGTCGTAAGGCTCGAAGATGCGCATCGCCGTCTCCGAGTTGAGGTGCTCGTTGATAGGCACGACCTCGACGTCTGGGTTGAGGTTGCGAAGGGTCTCCGCCGCCGACTCGACCTTCAGGCGTCCGATGTCGTCGGTGCCGTGCAGGAGCTGGCGCTGGAGGTTGGAGGCGTCCACGCGGTCGAAGTCCACGATCCCGAGCTTGCCCACCCCGGCTGCGGCCAGGTACATGCTGGCGGGCGAGCCGAGTCCGCCGGCGCCCAGGAGCAGGACGCTGGAGGACAGCAGCTTGCGCTGCCCGGCGCCGCCAACCTCCGGCAGGATCAGGTGGCGGGCGTAGCGGGCGACTTGATTGGGCGTGAAACCCTTGGCTGGAGCCATCTGCAACTCACTATACCCAGGGTCGCTCGGCTGTTATTCCTATAGTGGATAGCCGGTGGAAACTGAATACCTCGACGAAGAACAGGTGATCGCCCTGTACAACAAGGTCCGCACGGGCAAGCGGACGTGGCCGTCCGACATCTGGACCTCCCCCGCGTCGCTCCAGTATGCCGTCACCGTCTTCGACTACTGGATCCACAACGTCATGGGCTGGAAGAGCTGGCCGGCGGCCCGCGGCAAAGTCACGCCCGCCCTTCTCGAGGAGCACCGGCTGGCCGACCTGGTCGAGAGCGTTTTCGTGCCCGAGTTCGGAGACGA
>DMCH01000061.1:0-421 GCA_003446775.1 Chloroflexota bacterium | reverse complement strand
AAGCAGCAGCCGAAGCTGCTGCCGACCTACCACCGGTTCCGCAACCACCTGCTGCGCATGTGGAGCGCGTTCCAGGAGGCGCAGGCGGAGCACGACAAGGCGGAAAGGGAGTCGGCCGAGCGCTTCTGGGCTTCGCTGCGGCTGGTGCGCAGCACGCGCGGACCCGGCGCGGAGGCCTGGTCGATTGTGAACGTGGATGACGAGCGGCGTGGCGAGGTCAACGTGATCTGGGGTGAACCTCATCCCTACTGCCTGGTCGTCCTCGACGACGCCATCGAGGCGGGCGGCTGGGAGCAGGTGATCTACCGACTCGAGCAGGAGATCCTGGTCGAGGAGCCGGGCGACGTGAGCTACGCCGTCTGGCACAAGGGCTTCGTCGGCGAGTACTACCGCTGCGCCGACTGCGGCGAGCTGCACAGCC
>DMCH01000014.1:9897-13103 GCA_003446775.1 Chloroflexota bacterium | reverse complement strand
CCGATGGGGCGCCTGACCGCTGGGCATGAAGAGGACGCGGTCGAGTCGCGCACATTCGATGCCCCTCTTCGGGGCCGCAAGGTGCCCGACGTGGATGGGGTCGAACGTACCTCCCAGCACTCCGATGCGTCCATCCGTTGAGCTCAAGGCTGGTATTCGAACTCGATGCCGCCGATGCGGACCGTGTCGCCGGGCTCGACGCCCGCCCCCTCCAGCGCCTCGTTGACGCCCAGGCGGTCGAGCTCGGTCTGGAAACGCTCGAGCGAACCCTCGGAATCGAGGTTGGTGTGCTCAACCAGGTGCTCGACGCGACCGCCCTGGACCTCGAACCCCCAGGCCTTGCGTTCTACGACCAGGTTGGTGCCGGTTACCGGCAGCTTGATCGTCGCCGGCCGGGCCGGCGTCCTCGGCTCCGGCGCGGTCGCGATCGCGCTCACCATCGCGTTCCTCAGCTCGGGCAAGCCGGCCCCGGTCAGCGCGGAAACGAAGTGAACCCCCTTTCGTCGCGAACGCTTGCGAAGCTCCTGGGTCTCCTTCAGGTCGAGCTTGTTGACGACTGTGATGTGGGGGCGGCGTGCGAGCTCAGGCGAGAAGCTCTCGACCTCGGCCATCACCGCCGACACGTCCTTCCATGGATCGGCCGACGAGCCGTCCACGACGTAAACGAGGACGCGCGTGCGCTCTGCATGGCGCAGGAAGCGGTGTCCCAGCCCGGCGCCGCGCGACGCGCCTTCGACGAGACCAGGGATTTCGGCGATCACGAAACGGCCGCCCGTCGATTCGGCCACGCCCAGCGCGGGATCGAGGGTGGTGAACGGGTAGTTCGCCACCTGCGGACGTGCCGCCGTGAGCGCGGCCAGCAGCGACGACTTGCCGGCGTTCGGCGCTCCCACCAGGCCCACGTCGGCGATCAGCTTCAGGTCGAGGGTGGCGTTGAGCTCCTCGCCTTTCAACCCAGGCTCGGAATAGTCCGGCGCACGCCGCCTCGAGCTCTTGAAGTGCACGTTGCCGCGACCGCCGGCGCCGCCGCGCGCCACCACAGCGGTTGCTCCCGGCAGGGCGAGGTCGGCGATCAGCCCGCCCTCAGCGTCGAGCACCAGCGTGCCGACCGGAACTTCGAGCACCAGGTCCGCGCCGGTGCGACCTGTCTTGCGTCCGCCCGCTCCGTCCGCGCCGGGTTCGGCCTGCCACCGCGACCTCCGCTTGTAGAGGGACAGGTCGGTGAGCTGCGTGGTCGCCTTCAGGGTTATCGAACCACCGTGCCCGCCGTCGCCTCCATCGGGGCCGCCGCGGGGCACGAAAGGTTCGTGGCGGAAGGAGGAGGAGCCGCGACCGCCGTGCCCGGCGCGCAGGACCACCCGCGCCGAATCGACGAACGCCCGGTGGCGACTGGTGGTCGGCTTAGTGCGCGACGATGCTGACGCGCCGGCCGTCCTTGCCCACCCGCTCGTATCGAACCTGGCCCGGGACAAGTGCGAACAGGGTGTGGTCGCGGCCCAGTCCGACGCCTGTGCCGGGGGCGATCCTGGTCCCACGCTGCCGGACGAGGATCGCGCCCGCGCCCACTGCCTGCCCGGCGTAGATCTTCACGCCCAGCATCTGCGGGTTGGAGTCGCGACCGTTGCGTGAGGAGCCGCCGCCTTTCTTGTGTGCCATCTACTTATTCGTGTCCGGTTCAGTGGCCTGCTTCTTGCGGGTGGCGCGCTTCGGCTTTTCTGCCGCTGCCCCTACGTTCGTCTCGGTCTCCGCCTCAGCAATGACTTCCGCCTTCGCCTCGGCGGCCTTGGCGCCGCGCTTCGATGGCGCCTTGCCCTTCGAGGGCTTGGTCTCGGTCTCGACCTCGGTGCCGGTCGCCACGGTCAGGCCGCCGACCGCAAGGATCTCCAGGGCCGTGTAGTCCGCGCGGCCACCACGGTGCACCCGCACGCGCTTCTTGGACTTGTATCTCAAGGTCTCGATCCGCGGGCCGCGGCTGTGCGCGAGCACCTTGGCGTCAACGACCATCCCGGCGATTGCGGGCGAGCCGACGTTGATATCGGAGCCGTCGCGGACGAGCAACACCCGATCCAGCTTCACCGACGAGCCGGGCTCGGCGGCGAGGCGGTCGACCAGGACCTTGTCTCCTGGCGCTACGCGGTACTGCTTGCCGCCGCTGACGATGACGGCCGACAGCGATGCATCAGGCTTGGGCACGAAGGGTGATATTACCGGAGAGAAGGGGTCGCGGTTCGACCAGCAGCGGGCGGCGCAGCATCACCGACTGGACCACGCCGAGGGCGGCCAGCGTGGTCACGGTCGCCGATCCGCCGTACGAGATCAGGGGCAGAGAGATGCCCGCAATCGGCAGCAGGCCGATGTTCATGCCGACGTTCTCGACCACCTGCGCGAAGATCATCACGAACACGCCACATGCAACCAGCGCCCCGAAACGGTCTGGGGCCACCGCCGCTGAACGCAGCAGCCTGATCAGCAGGATTCCGAACATCGCCAGCAACAGGAGCGAGCCGAGCAGCCCGAACTGCTCCGCGAAGACCGCGAATACGAAGTCGGTCGCGCGCTCGGGAACGAAGCCGAGAGTGCCTTGCAGGCCGTGGAGCCAACCCTGCCCGAAGAGCCCGCCGGCGCCGACGGCGATGCGGGCCTGCAGCAGGTTGTACCCGGCCCCCAGCGGGTCGGAGCCTGGGTTCAGAAAGATCTCGAGGCGGCGCCGCTGGTAGCCATGCAGGAGATGGGGCAACAAGGGCAGGGCAATCACCGCGCAGGCGGCCAGCGACCCCAACTGCGAGATGCGCGTGCCGGCCAGGAAGAGCATCCCCACGAGCACAGCCATGACCACGATGGTCGTGCCGAGGTCCGGTTGGGTGAGGATGAGGGCGGCGACCGGCGCCACGAGCACGAGTGCCCCCAGGAATCCGCGCCACGAGGGGCTGGCCAACCGGCTGAAATAGGCCGCCAGCACCACCACCAGCATGAGCTTGGACAGCTCCGACGGTTGCAAGGGAAAACCGCCAATCGACAGCCAGCGCTGCGCCCCGAGCGCCGTGTGGCCGACGAGGCGCACTGCCAGGAGCAGGCCCAGCATCGCGACGTAAAACCAGGGCGCGAGCGCGGACAACCGGCGGTAATCGAAAACCGTCGCGGCCGCGTAAGCAGCGGCGCCAAGAACCACCCAGACCAGCTGCCGCACCCAGTCGGCATGCGCGCTG
>DMCH01000014.1:8178-9646 GCA_003446775.1 Chloroflexota bacterium | reverse complement strand
CTCATGCCGGCGGCAGTGGAGTCGTGGCGCGGATCGCGGCGTGATTGTTGAGGTTGAACTGCATGATGTCGACGCCGATAGGCGCCGCTTCGACCTCGGAGAGCTCGCCGCCCTCGACGAAGACCGACATCGCGATGTCGGGCTGCGCGAATGGGGCGAAGAACACGAACCACGCATGCGTCGGGGTGTTGAGTCCGCTCCCCCCCCACTGCGCGGTGCCGGTCTTGCCTCCGCCGTCAGCGGGCACCCCTGCGGCGCGGAACCAGTAGTTCATGTTGTAGGGGCGGTTGATCTCCTCGCGCATGCCCTCACGAACGGCTTGCAGGTTGTCCGCCGATGCGGGCACGGAACCGACCACGTGCCGCTGCTGGGTTGCTGTCGCGCGACCCGATGCATCGCGAACCAGATGGACGAGCGTGGGCTCCAACACGACTCCGCCGTTGGCGAGCGCGGCCACGTACACGGCCTGGTTGAGAGGCGTTGTCAGCAGCGCCGATTGGCCGATGCCGAAGGTGATCGTGTCGCCCAACGTCCAGCGACAGGCGTCCGAGTTGAGGTCGGGGACGCCGCACGTCAGCTGCTTCCAGATGCGATCGGGCACAAGTCCCGGCTGCACGCCGGGCATCTCCAGTTCCTTGGCCTGCCCGAATCCGAACGCTCGCGCGTAGCGCGCGAGGGTGACATCGCCGACCATCGCCGCGACCTGGTAGAAGAATGTGTCGCACGACACGGCGAGCGCCTTGGCCACGTTCATGTAGCCGAGGCTGTAGCCGGCCCAGTTGTGATAGACCCACCCGCCGTAGGTCAGATAACTCGGACAGCCGAGCATCGTCTGCGGCGTGATCTTGCCCTCCTGCAGGCCGGCGATGGCAGTGACCATCTTGAAGGTCGATCCCGGCGCGTACTGGCCCGCGATGGCGCGGTTCAGCAGCGGCCGGTCTGGGTTTGTGAGGAGCCCGTTGTAAGCCGCCTGCGAGATGCCGTGAGTGAAGAGGTTGGTGTCGTAGCCCGGCAGGCTGACCAATGCGAGTACCTCGCCCGACTGCGGATCGATCACGACTGATGCGCCCGCGGTCTTGCCATCGCGACTCAGGCCGGCCGCCAGCGCGCGCGCTGTCGCCCTCTGCAGCGATGCATCGATGGTCAGGTAAACGGCATGCCCCGCCACCGGCGGCTGCATCGCGATCGTCTTCACGATCTGGCCGCGCGCATCGACCACGACATCGGCCCAGCCGTTGGTGCCGCGAAGTATTGATTCCAGGCCCGCTTCCACGCCCACCTTCCCGACCAGCTCGTCGCGCTGATAGCCGAGAGGCCGGAGCCGCTGGAGGTCCGCATCGTCGAGCGGACCGACATACCCGATGACGTGTCCGAACGTCAGCGGTTCGACATAAGTGCGCAACGCATGGTTTGCGAGCGAGGCTCCTGGCAGTGCCGGCAGCCTCTCGTTGACGGCGAGGACCTGTGC
>DMCH01000014.1:5344-7896 GCA_003446775.1 Chloroflexota bacterium | reverse complement strand
AGCGAGGCTTCCAACCGGTCCTCCGGCTGTCCGGCCAACGTGGCCAGGGCGGCGAGCTCGGCGGCGCGCTGTCGCGCATCGGTGGGGAGGTCTGCGGGTACAACCTGTAGGTTCCAGACAGGCGTGTTCTGCACCAGGGCCACGCCATGACGGTCGTAGATGATCCCCCGGTCGGCTTCGAGGACGGTGCGATGAACTGTGTTCGAACGCGCAAGCGCCGCCAGGGTCGATGAGTCGTACACCTGGAGCTGGGCGAGCTTGAGCGCAAGCACGCCGATCATCAGCACGACGACTACGGCCGCGGCGACCATCCTTGCCGACCAGCGCGGCCGAGGAGCGATGCCTCCCAGCTCGACCAATCGGCCAAAGCCCCACACAGGTTCGCTCAAGCGGCTGTCTGCTCCCAGTGAAGGCCGCCCGTGACTCGTCGCAGGGCCATGAGCGCGAGCGGCATCAACGCCGCGTTATACAGGGACGCCGCGAGGGTGAGCTGCACTGCTGTGCGGAAAGGTGGGATGGGCAGGCCGAGCGCGTCATCCGCGCCGATGAGCACCAGCGAATACAGGATGGTGCTCACGACCACGGCGGCCACGGGATGGAACGGGCTTTCGCGGTCGAGGTTGCGCGCCCAGAAACCGGTCGCGTAGGCGCCGGCGAGCAGTGCCAGTGCGTGCGGCCCCAGCGGTCCGGGCGCATTGAGGTCGAGCAGGATTCCGCCCGCGCAAGCCCAAAGGAGCCCGGCGCGAACCCCCTGCGTCCACGTCAGCCCCACCACCGCGATGAGCACCAGGTTGGCGAACGCCCCGGCGATCTCGAGCTGCGCCGCCCACGTGACCTGGACCAGGGCCGCGGCGACCATCAAGAGCAAGCCGGCCACTAGGCGCACGGCTGGAAGCCTCGGCGAGAGATTCGGTCGCCAGGGGTCCCTCCCACGACCTCGTCGTGGGGACCCCAGTGGACGGGCCGAGCACCGGAGCGCGCGCATTCGTGGATGCGCAAGCGAGGAGCGGAGGACGCAACAACGCAGATGGGCCGCATGGAGGCCGAAGATCCGTCGACTGCTTCCGGCCGGGTGCCTGACTTCATGACGGGGTGAAGTCCGTGACCACGATGACGAGGCTCAGCGTCGCGGGGTTGTTGACCCAATCGACGAGCGCGGCGTCGACCGTGGCCGCATCGCTGTGGGTGACGTTTACGACCATGCCCACGACCAGGCCGCGCGGATACCCGCCACCAACGCCGCTCGTGATCGCCCATTCGCCCTTGGTCGGGACCGACCCAACGTGGTGTTGGATCTGAACCTGCAGCGCACCCGGGCCGCCGATGACGGTCCCCTGGAGCCCCGATCCCGACAGGAACACGTTGGCGCGGCTCTGCGGATCGGCAAGCGTCTGCACGATGGCGCCGTGCGGTCCCGTCTCGCGCACGCGGCCGACGAGCCCCGCCCCGCTCACGACCACCATGCCGGCCTGCAGGCCATCGTCACTCCCGCGGTCGATTTGCAGCGTGCGGCTGAATGCGTCGGGACCCCGGCCGACCACCTGCGCGACCACAGTCCGGTGACCAAAAGAACGCTGGAAGTCGAGCGCCTTCCTCAGCTCGTTGTTGTCATATGCAGCCGCGTTGAGCTCAGCGAGCTGACGCTTCAGGTCCTGGTTCTCCGCGGTCAGTCTCTGGTTCTCGTCACGGAGACTCGCGATGTCGCCGAAGATCGCGGTGGCGTGCTCGGCGGCGGCGGCGAGTGACATCATTTGCGCCTCGAGTGGAGCGAGCTCGCTCTTGGCAGTGCCTCGGAAGCCGGCCGCCCACGACTGCTGCGACAGCACCGCCAATGCGAGCATCGCGGCGGCCAGCACCAGGAAGCGACCCGTCGACCGCGGCCGGGCCGTGCTTTCCATTCGTGCGTCCTAGGTGCGGAGGGCCCGTGCGCGCCGCGTGCGCAAGAGCACCCGGTTCAAGGTGTCGATCTCTTCGAGGACGATGCCGGTGCCGCGAACGACACATGTGAGCGGGTCTTCGGCCACCCGCACTGGCATGAGGGTCTCGTGCGCGAGAAGCTGGTCCAGGCCGGCGAGCAGCGCGCCGCCGCCGCAGACGACCATCCCGCGCTCGATGATGTCCTCGATCAGCTCAGGCGGGGTCGCGTCGAGAGTGGAGCGGACGGCTCGCACGATGTCGACCAACACGCCGCTGAGCGCATCGCGAACATGTGCGGTGCTCATCTCAACCGTTTTCGGCAGGCCCGTGATGAGGTCCCGCCCGCGCACGACGAAGGAGCGCTCCTCGGCCATCGGAAAAGCTGAGCCCATGGCGATCTTGATGTCCTCGGCGGTGCGCTCACCGATGAGCAAGCCCATGTGCCGGCGCACGTACTGGACGATCGCGTCGTCCATCTCGTCTCCGCCGACGCGTGCCGACGTCGCGGACACGACGCCGCCCAGGGATATGACAGCGACCTCGGTGGTGCCGCCTCCGATATCGACAACCATCGACCCCGCGGCGGACTGGACGGGCAGCCCGGCGCCGATGGCGGCGGCCATCGGCTCCTCGAT
>DMCH01000014.1:3254-5095 GCA_003446775.1 Chloroflexota bacterium | reverse complement strand
GCCTCGCGCGCGCCGGCCATCGTGGCCACGTCCGTGACCGCGCGCTTCTCGACCTCCGTGACGCCGGAGGAGATGCCGATGACGACTCGGGGATGACTCACGTGCCACGCTCGGTTGTGGGCGCGCGCGATGAAGTGCCTGATCATCTGCTCGGTGTGATCGAAGTCGGCGATCACTCCGTCTCGCATCGGCCGCATGGCGACGATGTCAGCCGGGGTGCGCCCGAGCATGCGCCGGGCTTCGGTGCCAACGCTCAAAACCTGGCCGGTGCGCTTGCTTACGGCCACGACCGAGGGCTCGTTGAGGACGATGCCACGCCCCCGGACGTGCACGAGCGTATTGGCGGTCCCGAGGTCGATGCCGACATCGGCCGACCAGATCCCCAACAGGGACGTCAACAGGTTCAAGGCGCGTGGAAATCGTTATGCAATGAGCGGGACGGATGGGATCATACACCCCGTAGGGGTACTTTCTACAGCTCTACCCCATAGGTAGTGTGTTAGTACCTCACCGAAGAAAGATCGAGGTCAGCACCACCAGCGCCAGGACCAAGCCGGCGAAGGGTGCGATCGCCCTTCGGTAGACGCCGCGCGCAGGCTCGGCCCCGCGCCGGCCCAGAAACCAGCCCGCGACGACGCAGAACGCGCCGACGGCCAGGCTAATGCCAAGGAATCGGACGATGCCGAGGGGATCGGCCGCCGCCGGTGGAAAGTAGAGCGTGGCGAACAGTCCGCAGTACGGCCACCAGCACAGGACTCGCATCGCATCGAGCCGCAAGCGCGCGCGTCGCTCGCCAGGCCTGGGCAGCGGCCAGAGCTTGAGCAGCGCCGGCAGACACAACAGATAGAGGGCTCCGCTGGCCACCTTGAGGGGAAGCAGCGACGGGACCAGCACCGCCCCGAGCACCTGGGGACGCAGGCTCTGCGGCTCGACTGCGGGACCTAGCACCGCCACGAGCCAGCAGCACTGGACGACCAGCAGCAAGCCCGGCTCGCCGAACAGCTCGATGCCGAGGGCGAGCTCGGCCCAGACGGTGAGCCCCAAAGCGATTGCGGCCACGATCAGGTTGCGCTCGTCGGAAGGCACGGGGTTGAACGGAGCAGACAGCTGAACGGATGCGAGCATCGAGGAGAGGGCGACCGTGGCCAGCACCGCCGAGGGGCGGTGCCATGGCAATTCCGGCGGCACCCAATGCTTTTCCGACACGCGCACCCAGATGCTTTCGGCCGCGCTGCCGAACAAGGCCATGGTGGCGAGCCCGGGATAGAGCAGCAAGGCCACGGTATGAGTGGCAAGCTGCGCCAGGAATTGGATCATTTAAGGGGCCCCCGCGAACTCACGGCGTCAGCCTCAGAGTTCGTGGGGTTTTCACAGGCCGGCGAGGGAAAGGATCGGCTGTGGATACACTCCGATCGCGACGCTGAGCGCGAGTGCGATCGCGGTCCCCGCCGCCTGCCGCCCCCGAGGCAGCCCGAGGCTCCGGCCAAGACGTAGCGATGGCGGCAGCCAGAGCAAAAGCCCGATCGCGATCACGAGCGCCAGTGGCCAGTAGAGCTCTGTGGCCCCGCGCAGCAACAGGACCCTCGCCGCGAATCCCGCGAACGGCGCGGACCCCGCCAGCATCGCTGCGGCCAGCAGGTTGATTGGCCTATCGGTTTGAATCCTCTCGCGCAGCGATTGGCGCGACCACAGGTACAGAGGCAGCCGGCTGAGAAGGATGCCGTACATCACGAGCACGGCCGCCGCCTGCCCGTCGGCCACCGGCACGCCGAACGCGCACATCACGAGACCCCAGTCCGCCATGAAAGAGAAGTGCCAGGCGGACGCGCCCTTTTCAGAAA
>DMCH01000014.1:0-2943 GCA_003446775.1 Chloroflexota bacterium | reverse complement strand
TGACGATCTCGAGGGCGAGGATCGGCCCTACGAACGCAATCCACGCGATGGGAGATGCCGCCGTCACCTCGTCGGGGTCGAACTCGTGGATGTACGGCAGGACGCCAACTGCCGCGGCCAGGCCCGCGACCAGTCCGACGGCCGCGAACTTGGCCAGTATCGGCGCACCATCGATCCGCGCGAAAACCAGGCCAGCACCGAGCAGCGCGACAGCGAGCGCCGGCGCGCGTAGGCGAGCCGCCAGCGGGCGCCGGCCCCCGACGGCCGCCTGGAGCAGGGCGATCGCGAGCGTCACGAGGATGACCAGGTCGAGGCTCGGCGCCGCCGCGATGGCGGCCATGCCCGCAATGCCGGCCAGACCCCAGGTCAGCAGGAGAGTGCGCTCAGCCCGCTGCGGGGCGAAGGTAACCACGAGGGCCAGCGATGCGGCCGCGGCGAGCAACAGCGCCCTGCTCAAAGGGGAGATGGACAGGCCCAGCCCGAACTGATCGGACGCGATGCCCGGCGCAGACAGCACGATGGCGACGAGGCCCGCGGCCCCCAGTACTCCGCCGGCGATCAGCGCCGCGCGCGGCCGCGGACGGAGAGCGGCGGTGAAGATCGCGCCGGTCGCGGGCAGCGCGACGGCGAGCTCAGGCTCCACGAGACTCCTCGGCTGGGATCATCAAGGCGCCCGCCGCAATCACCGCCCCGAAGAGATAGGGCGCCAGCCCTGCGCCGTTCGGCGCCAGTCCAGAGGCGCCGGCGAGGGCCAGGGCGAGGCCGGCGGCGGCGGTGAGGACGGCAGTGGGGCTCTGACTCTGCAGCAGCCTGCCGGCCATGAGTCCCAGCACTACCAATGATGCAAACCGCAGCGATGCACCGGGCCCCGTCGTGACCGATGCGGCCACCCAGAGCGACAGGATGCCGACGACAACAGCCAGTATCAGCCGGGGCGTCGAAGCCGGCGGCATCAATCCCCATTCCTGCGGGCCCGTGCGCACAAGCTCGAAAACGCAAACGGCCCCACCCGCAAGCAGGATGGCGCCCGCCGGCCAAAGGCCGTCCGTCCACGCCAGCACAGTGAACCCGAGGGCCACCAAACCGATGCCGGCGGCCAGGCCCCGACGGCCGTCGGCCAGCACGATGACCGCCGCGCCGACCCAGGCCGCAAAGCCGGCCGCAGCGGTCACAAGAGGCTCGACAACAAGGTGGTCAGCGCGTGACCGCGAACGCCAGTGCCACCAGCGCCGCGAGCCACAGCAGCGGGCCACCTCCGGTCGCGACCGCCTCCAGTGCACGCAGGTCGACCAACGAGCGGTACTGATCAGGGACCGTGGCAGTGCGCAGCTGCTCCCGCACGCGACCGATCAGCTGAGTGGCCGGCAAGGGGAACAACGCAGGGCGCGCCTGCGCGCGCACCAATGGAGGGCCCGCGCCGATGTATGCAACGACGGCGAGCAGGAGCACCGGCGTGAACAACGCCAGCGCCGGCAGCACCGTCGAGACCGTCACCACCGAAGTCACCCCGGCCGCGGGCACGCCGATCGCACCCGGCATCGCATCGGCCAGGGCCGGCATTGCCAGGATGGCGAGGACGAGGCCAAGGGCCGGGCCCAACACCACGGTGGCGGCCGCCAGTCCCATCGCCACCCGAGGCGCGGTCTCGCTCGCCGGGTGGCCGCGACCCGCAGGCAGGCCGATGGCACGCGCCGCCGCAATGATCGACACGATCCAGGTCGCGGCTCCGGCGATGCCGAGCACTCCGAGCAGGTTGCCAGCCTCGAAGGTCGCCTCGAGCCCAATCACACGGACACCGAAGGCAAGTCCCGGCGGCAGCCCCGCGGCGGCTGCGATCGCCACCAGCGACGCGGTGCCCGCCCGGTCTGGCAGAAGGGGCAGGCTCGCCGCCAGCAATGCCCCGACCGACAACGTGGCCAGCCCCGCGACCAGCCCGAGTGGTGTTCCGAGACTGATGCCCATAAGCGCGAAACCGCCCAGGCCGGGAATGACTTCGCCGAGGTACTCGCGACGAGTGCTTGCGGCCTGGGCACGGGCGGCGGCGCCAAACGCGACGAGCACTCCCAAGGCGGCCAGGACCGCCTGCAGCCAGAACTGCGGGTAGTGGCCGTCGCCCATGTCATATGCACGCACCAGGAGGTAGAAGCCCAGTGGATAAATGGTCGCGACCGACATCCCGGCGGCGCGTAGCGCGGGCCGCCCCCACAGCTGCGAGGCCCATCCACGCCACGGGAACAAACCCGAGGCTGTGAGCGCGGCCGCGGCCAGCACTATGAAGACAGGCACCGTCAGGGCCGAGACCGGAACCGCGCCATATTCGGCGGTACCGCCTCTGACCTGCAGGATGGTCCCGACCCAGCTCAGGGCGAGCCATGCCGCCAGGAGCAGGCCCCACGGCGGGCGGGACGCCCGAGGGTCCTCGACATCCAGCTGGATCACGGCGAGCGTTGCCGCAGCACCGCCCGCCAGCGCGGTCAACAAGACCCCGCCCGCCTCCACCGCCAGCACCGCGGCCGCCAGGCCGAGGGCGGCTACAGTGCCCTCCTGCCACGCGCGCGGCTGCAGGGTCAGAAGGACAGCCGACGGCACCATGACCATCAGCGCGAACGCGAAGCCCACCCCATCGAGACGCAGATGCAGCGGGGCTCCGAAGCCCAGCTGGCCGAGACTCACCTCCTGGGTGGCTCGCACCGGAGCCCAGAGGGCGATGAGGACGAGGATCGCTCCCCACGATCCCACCCCGAGCACGAGGCGACCGATCTTCCAACCCGCCACCCCGCAGAGCGCGAGCGCGCCGGCGGTGGCAAGGGGTATGACCACGGGCGCAAGGAGGGCGATTGAGGGCATGCGCCCGCTAAGGGTATAGCTGGCGGACGATGCGACGGCCCTCCCCTCGGACTCTGCACTTCTAAATAAATGCGGGGTGGAGCCTTAGGCCGGATT
>DMCH01000072.1:4210-6344 GCA_003446775.1 Chloroflexota bacterium | reverse complement strand
CGCCGAGGCCGTCCACCTGCCAGATCCTGGTCCCCGAGCTGACCCGATAAGCGGCCACCACCCCTCCCCCACTCGCCGCGACGACCACGCCGCCGGCGACGGCGGGAGTCCCGCTCACTCCGCCGCTCAGCTCCACCTGCCAGGCCGGCTTCAGATGCCTGGCGCCCTCGACGCCTAACGTCGCCCCGGGGGGATGGCCGTCGCGCGCCTGGTCGCCCCGATACATGGGCCAGTCGCCGCCCGCGCTCGAAGGTGGCGATGCCGAAGGTGCGGTGTCCGTTCCGCACGCGCCGAACAGAACGGCAGCGATCGCGGCGCAGGCGGCCCGGCGAAGGGTCGTGCTACTTGCCGCCGTAAACGGCCTGGGGGCTCGCAGGCAGCGACTCCCCCGCGCCGACCCATCGGTGGAACATCGCCAGCGGTCGCGGAGCCCACCAGTTGGCGCGGCCGAGGAGTCGCATCACCGAAGGCACGATGAGGATCCGGACGATCGTGGCGTCGATCGCGATGGCGATGGCGAGACCGATGCCGATGGCTTTGATGATCACGACATCGGCATTGCCAAACGCCAGGAACACGGCGCACATGATCAAGGCGGCGCCGGTGATCAGTCGGCCGCTCTTCTCCAGGCCCGTCGCCACCCCGGCCTGGTTGTCGCCCGTCCGCCTATACTCCTCCTGAATCCTGCTGATCAAGAGCACCTCGTAGTCCATCGACATCCCGAACACGATGCTGAAGAGGATGACGGGGATGCTGGGATCGATCGACTGTGGCGTGAAGTGGAGCAGGCCGCTCAGGTGTCCCTGCTGGAAAACAAACACCATGGCGCCGAACGACGCCGAGATCGAGAACAGGTTCGTGAGCACGGCCTTCAAGGGCAGCACCACTGAGCCGGTGAGCAAGAAGAGAACGACATATGTGATCAGGATCACCGATGCGACCGCGACGGGGGTCCGCTGCAGGATGAAGTTCACGATATCGAGGTCGAAGGCCGTGCCGCCGGTGGCGAGCACCTGCCCGTCCGGAACCTGCTCAGCTCGGACAGCCTTCACGATGGCTCGCGCCTCGTCGCTCGTGTACTGCTTGTTGGTGGTGATGTAGAGCACGGTGAGGTGCGGGCCGGCCCCGGTGGTCAGGGCCTGCTGCATCGGCGAGGGCAGCTGCGCGGCTGGTCCCGAGTACAGGCGCTGGTAATCCGCCCTGCTCGAGCTGGGATCGAGGTCGACGATGCTCGACACCGCGAGCACGTTCGGCAGCGCTGCGAAGCGCCGGCTCAAGTCGTAGATGGCTCCGACGTGGTCGGAGGTGAGCGGATTGCCGTTCGGGTAGTAGACGACGGCGGTGATCGTGGTCTGGTCCTGGCCGGGGAAGTCTCGGACGAGCGTGTCATAGCCTTCGCGAGCCGGGTTGCCGGGAGGCAGCTGGTCGACGTCGCCGTTGGCCATGCGCAGCTGCAGGAACGGCGTGCCCGCAAGGAGCAGGAGGGCAAGGGCCGGGACGAGGACGACGACTGGCCGCCGCATCACCCACATTGCCATCGCGTGCCATGCGCCGGTACCGGATTGCCTGCGCCTGCCCAAGAAGGGCAGTTTCGCTTTGAGCCATTTCGGCCACCAGTCCACGCGACCTCCGAGCACCGACAGCACCGCAGGCAGGAAGGTCAGGCCGTAGAAGACCGCGATCGCGACCACGATCGTGCCCGCGGCGCCCATCGAGGCAAGGAACGTGCCCTGGAAGAACAGCATGGCCGAAAGGCCGACGGCGACCGTGATGCCCGAAAAGGTGATCGCGCGTCCGGCCGTGGACAAGGAGATCGCGATGGCGTCCTCACGACTCGCGCCCGCGGCGAGCTCGTCACGGAAGCGGTTGACGATGAACAGCGAATAGTCGATGGCGACCGCCAGGCCGATCAGCGTGATGATGTTGATCGCGTATCGGGACACGTCCGTGAACCGAGCCAAAACGAGGGTGCCACCGATACCGCCGACGATCGCAAGCACGCCTACACCCAGCGGCAGGAGCGCTGCGATCACCGACGCGAAGATGATCACGAGCATGATCAGCGTGATCGGGAGCGCCAGATACTCGGCCCGCTGCAGGTCCGATTCCAGCGTCTTGTTGAAGGCGAGGTTGA
>DMCH01000072.1:0-3876 GCA_003446775.1 Chloroflexota bacterium | reverse complement strand
ACCGAACCGATGTAGCCCTGCGCCGTGACGCTGTTGTCTTTGAGGTTCACGAACACGAGCGCCTCGTGCTGGTTGCGGGAGATGTAGCTGGATTGCGCCGCCGAGGGCACCGAGTAAGGCGTGTTCACTCCGGTGACGCGCACGTCGCCGGCCAGCGGCGCCAGCGCCTGCTCCACCGCCGACTGGAAGGCCGGGTCGGTGACTTTGAGCGTGGGGCTGCTGAAGATAAGAATGAACCCTGACCCGATGTTCGCCTTCTGTGGGTGGATCTCGCCGGTGATCAGCTTCTGGGTTTGACCGGCCGCCAGGTCGGCGCCAAACCCACCGTTTCCCGCCAGACTTCCACCGGTGAGGACGCCCACGATGGAGAGTCCGAGGAGCACCGCTGAGATGACCAGCGTGGCCCACCTGAATCGGTAGACGAATCGACCCCAGCGCTCGAACACGGCTCTGAAAGATACAGGCCGAGGCAACACATTCCGACGACGGCCGCGCAGGCGTTATCGGGCTATTTCAGCTTCCACTGGATGCTCGCCACCAGCGGCTTCGCCTCGTTCATGAAGGCGCTCATCCTCGACGCCAGCGTGAACAGGATGACGCCGTAGCCGATGCTGCCGCTGGAATTGGCGCCGGCCCAAAGGCTGAACTCCCCGGGGAAGCTCTGGCCGCCCGACGTGACGGTGAAACACAGCTGAAACCAGATGCCCGAGACGCCGCCGATGGAGCCGTTCGTGGTCGTGGTGCCCGAGCACGTCCTCGTGTCAGGGAACTTGGCCGTGAGCTGCTTAGTGATCTCGTCCTTGATCTGCTGTGCAGTCTGGGTGGGATTGTCGACGCCGCTGCTGATCACGACCGAGCCGTCCCCGGTCGGATTCGTCACGGTGATGGTCGGGTCGCTATTCGTCGCCGCCCAGCCCGGCGGCAGTGTGACCGTCTCAGCCGATGTCGAAGCCGTGGAGGATCCCGCGGGAGGCGACGCGGTCTGGATCGGACTTGGCGTGCCGGCGGGCGAAGGGCTGGGCAAGACACCCGCGCTTGTTTGGTTCCTGGCATTGAGAAAGGCGTACGCCGTCCCGCAGCCGGCCATGATCACGATGAGGCCGACGACGGCGCTCACGATCAGCACCCATGGCGTGCGGTGGACGGGCGCCTGATAACCGCCGGCACCGGGCGCGTAGTACGGGCTTTGATAGGTGGGCGGCGGCAGGTCCGGCGGCGGGCCCATGATCGGGGATGGCGCGCCCGGCGGCGGTCCGACGGGCGGTGGTCCAATAGGCGGCGGGCCGACGGGAGGTGGTCCGACCGGCGGCGCCATCGGCGCGACTGCCGCAAGAGGCGTACCGCACGCCTGGCAGAACGAGTTGCCGTCCGGGTTCTGCGTTCCGCATCGTGCGCACGTGAGGGCCATCTACTTCTCCGCCTTGGACGTGGGCGTAACAAGCTCGGCCCGCGGCTTGCGGCTCCGCCGCACCGCGCCTGGGACCGCGCTGAGCGCCATGCCGCAGTTGGGACAGAAACCTGAAGCGAGGATGTGCATGTGGCAGTTCGGGCACACCGTCTCCGCGAACCCCATGTGGGCCGCCTCCTCGAGCAGCGAGTAGTGGAGCAGGTAGCGGATGTAGATCAGCAGCGCTCCATCAACCGTCGCCTGCCAGATGAGGATGAACAGCGGATTGGTCGCCGCATCCTTCATGACGACGGTGCCGGCGGAAAACGCGATGTGGGCGAGCAAGGCCGCCGCCACGCCTCCCAGCTCGCGGCCTCCCAGCCGCCCGCGGCGGAAACGCCAGATCGTCGCGACGATCATCCCGGTCGCGCTGCCCTGCAAGATCGGTTGGAACACCGCGAGTGTCGCCAGGTCATAGATCCAGTTGCCCGGCGCCACATGTGGGGGCAGGCTCGTGAGCGTCGTCGAGAATCCGATCAGCGTCTCGGCCAGGCTGAAGCCCAGGCCGGCCGCCACCCCGAACACCAGCCCGTCGACAGTCTCGGGGAAATCGGCGCGATTGGGCAGGAAGAATGCCGGGATCGGCTTGAGGGCCTCCTGGATCAACGGAATGACCAGCCCGAGGATCAGCACCGCGCCGATGCCGACGCTTGCTCCAGTCAAGGGGTTGGGCGCGTACTGGAACGGGTTGTAAATCAAGCGCTCGAAGAGAGTGACTACGATGCCGACCACGACCCCGCCGCCGATCGTGAAGCCGAGTACCAGCGCGGGCTCGTCGCGATAAACCTGAGCCTCGTACAGGTAGATCAGATAAAGGACGGGAACCAGGAAGGCCGAGACCAGGATCGCAGCGGTGATCAGGCCCGCCAGATATAGGACGAGGACGCCCGCGAGGCCCGCGATGAAAGCCCACCGGAACTCGTGGATCTTGTGGTGGCCCAGGTGCGGGAAAAGGGTGGTGAAGATTGCGGGATGCGCCACGTGCTCGCCCGGGTGGGCGGCGTAGCGGTGCTCACGCGACTTGGCGTCGCCGGATTCCTTGGTCGTGCCCTGGTGTGCTCCGCAGCGCGTGCAGAAGACGCCGTCGGGGGCTTCCTGGGCGCAATGGTCGCACCGCACGGTCGGTAAGGATAGGCGGCGCCGCCTGCTTTTAGACCCTGGTTAGGTTGCGCTCCCCGCTTCAGCGGGCTCGGCAGGAACCCAGCCGCGGATGAAGTGGCAGGAATAGTGGCCCTGGTGCTTGTCGAAGTAGCGCTGGTGGTATTCCTCAGCCCTCCAGAAGTGGGTGGCCGGGACGATCTCGGTCACGATCGGCTTCTTGAAGTACTGCTGCGCCTTGGCTGCCGATCGGCGGGCCGCCGCTTCCTGCTCCGGGTTGTGGAAGAAGATCGCCGAGCGGTACTGATGGCCGTGGTCGGGCCCCTGGTAGTTGAGCGTGGTGGGGTCGTGCATGTTCCAGAACGCATTCAGCAGCTCGTCGTAGGTGACCTTGCTGGGGTCGTAGGTGACCTCGACCGCCTCCGCATGGCCGGTCCGGCCTGAGCAAACCTGCTCGTAGGTCGGGTTGTCGCGAGAGCCGCCGGCGTAACCGGACGCGGCGTCGATGACGCCAGGAATCTCGTTGAAGAGGTGCTCGACGCCCCAGAAGCATCCGCCGGCGAAAGTTGCCTTTTCCATCACGTCCTCAGAATACGCGCGGCCCGCCCGATTCATTCCAAGGGCGGTGCTCAGGCATGCTTGGCGGCCATGATCGAGCCGGAGCCGGAGAAGCGCCGCGAGTGGTGGCGGTTCGCAACCGTCGACACCACGCCTTTTCGGCGACACCGCGATTTCCGGCTGCTGTTCATCGGGCGGCTGGTCTCGTTTTTCGGCACCATGATCACGTTCGTCGCCGTCCCGTACCAGGTGTACCAGCTGTCGCACAGCACACTGCTGGTCGGCGCGCTCGGGCTGGTCGAGCTGGCGGCGCTGCTCGTGTTCGCGATGCTCGGCGGGGCCATGGCCGACGCCGCCGATCGCCGGACCATGGTCCTCCTTAGCGAGGCGGGCCTCATGGCCGGCAGCTTGCTCATGGCGGGCAACTCCCTGCTCCCCCACCCCACCCTGTGGCTGATCTTCGGAGTCACGCTGCTCTGGGGCTCGCTCGACGCGATGCAGCGTCCCTCGCTCGACGCCCTGCTCCCCCGCCTGGTCGAACGCGACGAGCTGCCCGCGGCGGCGGCTTTGATGAGCCTGCGCGGGACGGTCGGAATGATCGCGGGGCCCGCGCTCGGAGGCGTCCTGATCACAATCGTCGGGCTGCCGGCGACTTACATGGTGGACGTGGCGACCTTCCTCGTCGGCCTCGTCTGCCTCTTCCTTATGAAGGCGGTGCCGCCGCCGGTCGACGCGGAACGTCCGAGCGTGCGCCGAGTGCTCGAAGGCATCCG
>DMCH01000035.1:4144-8570 GCA_003446775.1 Chloroflexota bacterium | reverse complement strand
TCGCTCACCGAGCGAGGCCCGTCCCGAAGCTCGTCGATGATCAGAAGGCGGGTCGGGTGGGCGAGGGCTTTACAGAGATGCGCATGGAGCTGGTAGAACTCCTCCTTCGACTGCTGGGTGCTCACTTGGTCCGAGTCTCCTTTGCGACTAGATGAAGAGGCTGATGTCCGCGTCCATGGCCCAGTCGATGAATGTCGCGGCGCCGCACGGGGCCTCGGCCTCTTGGATGAAGTCGCCGTTCTTGTAGCCGAACACCTCGATCGTCATGGCGCAGGGGATGAGCCTGACGCCGGTGTCGACGGCGGCCTCGAGGAGGTCGTCGATCGAGGCGACACCGTGGCTCTTGAACATCGACTTCATGACCATGGTGCCCATCGCGGTCATGCCGGGGATGGCGCCGAGCAGGTTGGGAACCGGCATGGGCATGGCCGGGTTGCCCAGCGGTGCCACCTTCATGTGCTTGCCCTTTTGCTTGTGGATGATGTTCAGGCCGTAAAACGTGAAGAAGATGCCCACCTCCCAGCCCAAAGAGGCGGCGGTGGTAGCAAGGATCAGTGGTGGATAGGCCATGTCGAGGGTGCCCTTGGTGGCGATCAGTGCCATCTTCTTGGGCTTGGCATCCTTCTCCGCCTGCTTCTCGGCCAGGTACTCGTCGACCGTGCTTCTGACCAGTTCCCTTATGTCTGTCGGGGCTGCGACCATAGTCGCCATGCGACCACCTCCACTACCCGCCCGCTAATGCAAACGGGAACGATTTATTCGGATATCCGCATATTATGCTTCTGACATCTGAAGTCAACCCCTAAAGTTGAGAGGCTGGAGCCGTGGCGAACAAAATGCTGATCATGATGACCTCGGGACCCGACACCCCCCACCGCCTCGGCACCCCCTTCTTCCAGGCCATGGCGGCGGCGGCGCTCGACTATGAGGCGCTCATCGTCACCACGATGGACGCGACCCTGCTGCTCAAGAAGGGCGTGGCCGAGCATCTGACCGTGAAGGAGGGATCCGGCAAGTCGGTGCTCGATTTCATCCGCGACGCCAAGGAAGGCGGCGTCAAGCTGTACGTCTGCCCCGCCTCGCTGTCGCTGCATGACATGACGATGGACGACCTGATTCCCGAGGTCGACGGGGCGATGGGAGCGGCGCGTTACACGGAGGTCGGTCTCGACGACGACTGCAGAGTCTTCTGCTACTGAGGAACCGGCCGGTTCAGAACCATCCAAGCGCTATGCGATCTTCAACCGGCGCCGGAAGTCCTTCTATCTCCAGCGGCCGGACGGCTCCCCACTCACGTTCGAGAGCCTGGAGAGGGCGGAGTCCGTCTGTGCCGCACTGAACCGTGAGGATCCGAACGATGCCGAGCCCGAGTACCGAGTCGAGGAGGTGCGCGAATGAGCGATGACGCCCAGGTCGTGGTGAGCGGGCCATCCCGCTCGGTCGAGCTTCGGTTGCCCTGGAGCTCGACCGTGGGAGAGCTCTACGAGCAGGCCCGCTCTCAGCTCGAGCTCCCCGGCTCTGGCGATTACGAGATCTCGTGTGCGGACGGCGTCACGATGATGAACAAGCTCGAGCGAACGCTCCAGGAGCTGCGCGACGGGCGCATCTGCCCCAAGCGGGAGTTCACGATCCGCGTGTCAGGCCAGGATCGGGCTGAGTGACGCTATGAGCTGCGCGCCGGCCTGAGCGCGCCGACTCCAGAAGCTGCGCACAGGCTCCAGCTCCTCCGGCATCGAGCGGTGAATCTGTGACCAGCCACTAGCCTCTTCCGCCAGCCACTTGAGAGTCGCGGCGGGCTCCTGTCCGAGCAACGCCTTCAAAACGTAGGCGCGCTCGCCCTGACGGAGCCCGAGCCCGAGCTCGCGCGCCGCGCGGCCGAGGTCGTCGCGGACCAGCACCATCCCGGTGCGCACCGGTGCCAGCAGCGAGGCCAAGAACACGTCGGCACCATCCGTCTGCGGGTTCGGGAGAACGGGCGCTTCGCGGAGGTGCAGGGGCAGCTGATCCGGGGCGCCGAACGCACGGGCCTCGCTGATCAACGCTTCGCGGAGCAGGTCTCCCCAAGTCGTGTAGAAAGGCGAGGCGATCTCCTCCAGCTTTGCCACGTAAGGCGGCAGCCAGCTCAACAGGTGCTCCCAGAGCAGTGCCTGCCGTGAGCTGCGCCTCAGTTGACGCCGGGCGGGATCCTGTTCTGCCGCCTCCATGTCGGCCAGGGTGGCATAGAGACCGAGCAGCGCCGCCAGGTGGTCCGGCTCCGCTGGAGGCGTCAGATGCAGCGCGCGCCAGAACCCCGCTACACGATCCCTGGCCTCGCCACCAAGCTTCCCCTCGGCGCCCACATATATAGACGCGTAGGGCCAGAGCTGGAGGCCGAAGAGCTCGGTGTAGTCGGCGGCGTCCGCTCGACCTGGCATCTCGAGCAGGTCCGCGACCCGATCTGTCTCGAGGCCGGGCGCCTCCGCAAGGCAAGCCAGGGCGCGGAAGAGTTCCGTCAGCTCCTCCGGCCGTTCTTCTTAGGTGCCGGCGCGGTGGGCTCGGGCAGGCGGTAAGCCGCTGGCGCCGGCTTGAGCGGCCGCAGCAGCCAGTAGGGACGGCGGGTGCCGTTGGGGGAGACCTGCGCCGCCGGCCGTGTCATCGCCAGCCACTTGCGATACACCTCCCGCGACTTGGCCAGGTCGACCGCGATGTCGCCGTAGCTGTCGCTCGGATCGGCGCGCCGCACCCTGACCGCCTGGTGCCAGCAGTGCATGCCGGAGATGGGGTCTGGGTGCACCGCGAAAGTGAGGTTTTGATGGACACCGACATCGGTCCACCAGATCCGGGCCGTGTCGGAATCGGCAGACGCGTAGGGCCCCGCACCTCGCTTGCGCACCATGGACCAGCGCTCGTCCTTATTGTCTAGGCCCACCGTCGCCATGAGCTGCCGCTGGCCTTGCTCGGCCAGTTTCCAGCGGCCCATGTGGTGACTGCACGCGACCACTCCCGGGCGGATGCCCTCGGTGACCCAGGCTTTGACTACGAAGTGGCCGATATCGGTCTCGACCCGCAGCAGATCACCCGTGCGAACGCCGCCGAGACGCACCGCATCACGCGGATGAATCCAGAGCGGATTGGTATGGGCGATCTCGTCGAGCCATTTCGAATTGGCGCTGCGCGTGTGTATCTGGATGGGCACGCGGAAAGTGGCGATGAGGACCATCTGGTCCTTGTCCAGCTGCTCAGGATGGACGTGGCTCTTGATATAGCCGGGGATGGCATGCTCCGCCCAGCCCCAATCAGCAAGGGTGGAGGAATAGAACTCGAGCCTCCCGCTGGGGGTGGGGAAGCCGCGCAAGATTATGCCGTCGACCTCGACACCGACCGCGCGGCGGCCGTCCGCGTCCGGCTCTGGTGTCGGCAGAGGAACGATGTTCGGCCCAGCGGGCCTGAGCGCGCGGGTGTAGGCACGGCCCGTGGGATCGATGTTCACGTCATCGAGCTCGTCATCGGGGACCACCTCTTGATGTAGCGGGCCCACCTTGCGACGCACTTCAAACGCGCCGTAGCGGCGCATGTATTGCAGCGGGGTCAGGCCCTCACTTGCCGCCTTCTCGGGAAGGCCGGGCACCGAGTTCTCAAAGATGTACGCGTAGTACTCATCCACGCCGAGCTTGGTGCCGGGCTCCTGCTTGGACTCGAAGTACTTGCGGATCCCAAGCGACCCCTCGGGGTCGATGCGCCAGGAGAGCTCGATCCAGAACTCGTTCTCCTCCCAGACCTCCCCTGGATTGACCTCGCGGGTGTCGCTGATCGTTTCGCCGAGCCGCTCCCGTGCTGCGCGCAGCACGGGCTGGCGGAAGCCGAGCCATTGGGCGTCGTGGGTCTCGTAGGAGTGGAGGTCGTGACGCTCGGAGCCGTGCCCCATCGGCAGCACATAGTCGGCGAAGTACGCGCTCTCGTTCCAAGTCGGCGTGAGAGCGGCGTGGAGCCCGACCTTTGACTCGTCCAGCAGCGCCTGGATCCAGGCGAAGCCGTTGGGGTTCGTCCAGACCGGGTTGTAGACCCGGGTGAAGTAGACCTCGAGCCGCTCCCGGCCTTCCTCCAGGAAGTGAGGGAGGAGGAAGGACATCTCCATCAGCGCCAGCGGGTACTCGCGCGGCCAGGTCAGCTCGTTCCATTCCTCGGGGTGGGGCGGCACGTACATGGGCCGGGGCACGAACTTGTTCCAGGCGTTTGGATAGACCCCGCCCTCGGTCGCCACGGCCCCCATCAGGGCATTGAGCAGGAAAAGGGCGCGGGAGACCTGCCAGCCCCCGAGGTTGCCGGCCGCGGCCGCGCGCCACGTGTGAGTCGAGAGCCGCGTGCCCGCGCCGGCCACCAGGTCAGCGACCTCGCTCAGGGTTGCGGCTGGGATCCCCGACTCGGCGGCGGCGTAATCGAAGGTGAA
>DMCH01000035.1:0-3861 GCA_003446775.1 Chloroflexota bacterium | reverse complement strand
GGATGCTCGCGGCTCAGGTACTCCTGCCAGTTCCACCAGCGGCGCACGAACTCGCGGTTGAACAGGCGCTTGGAGATGATGTCGCGGGCGATGGCCAGGCATACCGCAGCTTCCGAGCCTGGATACGTGGGCAGCCAGTGGTCGGCGTGCGTGGCGGTGTTGGAGAGTCGGGTGTCCATCACGATCAGCTTCGCGCCGCGCTCCTTGGCTTCGATAATGCGCTGGGCATGCGGGTTGAAGTAGTGGCCGGCCTCGAGATGAGAGCTGATCAATAAGATGACGCGCGCGTTGGCGTGATCGGGGCTGGGGCGGTCGAGCCCCATCCAGAAGTGGTAGCCGGCGCGGCCGCCCGAGGAACAGATGTTGGTGTGGGAGTTGTGTCCGTCCACGCCCCAAGCGGCCAGAACCCGCTCGGTGAAGCCGTCCTCGCCCGGCCTGCCGACGTGGTACATGACCTCGTTCCGCCGCCCCTCCTGGATGGCTGTGCGGATGCGGCCGGCGATGTCATCGAGCGCTTCGTCCCACGAGACCTGCACCCAGCGACCCTCGCCCCTCTTCCCCGCCCGCTTCAACGGGTGGAGGATTCGATCGGGATCCGTGACCTGGTTCAGGGTGGCCGGGCCTTTGGCGCAGTTGCGCCCGCGTGAGCCGGGGTGCTCTGGGTTGCCCTCGAACTTTCGCACCTGGAGTGTGTCGCGGTCGACGTAGGCGAGGAGCCCACATGCCGATTCGCAGTTAAAGCAGGTGGTGGGGACGAGCATGTAACGGCGTTCGACCTTGCCCGGCCAGGCTTTCGAGTCGAGCTCAACCCAGTCGTCCCAGCGCTCTTTGGGCGGGAAGGCGGCGAGATGGATGCGGCTCGGTCCCGGATAGAAAGTCTCGCCACGGGCCTCGGTCTCGGCTCGCGCCGCCTTGACTCGTTCGTTGAGCCGTTCCAGCCGATCTTTGGAGCTCACGCCAGCGGAACCACCTGGCCGGCCTGGACGTACGCGTGCTCGTGGAGCAAGAGCCCGGCGAGGGCCGCGATTGCAACCAATGGGCCGAGCGCCGGTCCCAAGACTGCGACCGCAACGAGCACGATCCCGCCCCAGAAGTAGCGGGCGAAGCGGCCGCGAATCATCTCCCGCGCCGCCAGGTGGGCGTGGGCGGTGGGATGCGTCAGCGTTGCCTCGCCGAGCACGAATAGCAGATGCAACAGGCTCGCGGCGGCCAACAGCCAGAGCAGCGGCACAACAGCCGCCGTCTGCAGCCAGACCGCGAAAGGCAGCATTGCGGCAGAGCCGGCCATGGCTGCCTGGACGGTGAGGTGTGGCGGGAGAAGCGGGCTCTGCCAGAGGTCGCGAGCCTTGGCCTGCGCGAACAGGTAGCCCGTGTAGACGGCCGCCATCACCGAAAGTGGCAATCCTGGCACCGCCAGCCACATTCGGGCGGCCGATGAGCCAAGCAAGCTGGCGAGGAAATGGAGCGCGAGGACGGCTCCGTAGGCCGTGATCACCACAGCTCCACGCACCAGCCAACTGCGCCACTGCGGGCGCACGAAGATGAGGTAGAAGCGGAAGGGGTGCTCGAGATCCCAGATCAGGATCAGACCCGTGAGGCCGAGAAAAACGGTGGCGAGGACCGGCGCCACCCAGGCCCACAGCGCGCTGGTCGCAGGTACCACTCCGCCCAACACCAATAGCAACGGCACGAAGTAGGCGCCGGCCGCGATGCTCTTGGTCCAGGTGTAGAGACCAACGCGCCAATCCCAGGGAGCCTTGTGGGAAACGTCGTAAGACAGAAGGGCCGCGGCCGAGCTGTTGGCGCCACCCCACGCGACCGACGCTCCAGCCCCGACCTGCTGCTCGCCGTGAGGCTGTTCGCTCCACATGTAGAGGCCGCCCTCCGGTCGCCGGGCGGCGAGCGGATCAAGGGTCGCTTGGTGCGCGCCCTTGTAAAAGAGCTTGGGGCGAGTCCCTTTCTCAGGGCGGCGGACCTGGACCGGATCGCGGTTCACGATCTGGGCCACCTTCGACGTCGGATCGTTCAAGTCGCCGACAATGATCGCCTCGACCGGACACACGACCACGCATGCCGGCTCCAGACCCATGTCTATACGATGCGCGCAGAAGTTGCACTTCTCGGCCGAGTGGTCCTCGGGGTTGATGAAGATGGCATCGTATGGACAGGCAGCCATGCAGGCCTTGCAGCCAATGCAGACCGATTTATCGAAGTCGACGATCCCATCGGGACGGCGGAACATAGCCGAGGTCGGGCAGGCGGCAACGCACGGAGCGTCGTCGCACTGGTTGCAGCGCGTGACTTGGAAGGCGCGCCGCGCCTGCGGAAATATGCCGATGTCCACGGCCTTGACATACGTGCGGGTGACAGAGAGCGGGACCTCGTTCTCCGACTTGCAGGCGACGGTACAAGCGTGGCAGCCGATGCACTTGTTCTGATCGATGACCTTCGCCCATTTGGGCGGTTGAGCCAGCAGCGGCAAAGGCGTCGCCGAGCGGGACGTCGTGCTCCCGACGTCCTCCGCGCTCACGAGGCGGCCAGGGCCCTACCCCTCTCGCGCAGGCTGGCACAAACCAGGTCGCAAAGCTCGCCGAGAGACTCGTCGACGACGCGGTAGTAGATCGTCGTCCCCTCGCGCCGGCGACCAACGAGTCCGGCTGCAGCAAGCCGGCTCAGGTGCTGGGAGAGGTTGGTTCTGGTCAGTCCGCTGCGATCGGCCAGCTCGCCGACCGGCACCTCTCCGGCCGCGTGTAGTGTGCTGAGAATCCGAAGGCGCGACGGATCACCCAACAGTGCGAACCGGCGTGCAGCTTCGTCGAGGAGGGTCTCCGGAATCAAGGCTCTCTACCAATAACACCAAACGTCTATGTGATCAAGCACTGACAGACTTAATAAACACGCAAAGCGAACGTCGCCGCCTATCGCTCCCCGCCCGGAAGGCCCTGCGCGTCCTCCAGGAGGTAAACCTGGCCGCCTTCCTCCACGAGGGGAAACCTTCGGGGCGACTCGTCGGCCGGCCCGCGCAGTCGCTCGCCGGTCTGCAGGTCGAACTGGCTGCCGTGCTCCGGGCAGGTGAGGACGGACCCGACCAGCTCGCCTTGAGAGAGGCGGGCGCCGGCATGCGGACAGCGGTCGGCGATCGCGTAAAACTGCTTGCCGATGTGATAGAGAGCGAGTGGCCCCACCGGACTGTCCGCCAACTGCAGCACACACCCCAGCCGCCCGGCAGCGTCGGAAGAGGCGATCAGGGGATACCGCCGCCGAGCCGGCACCGGCGGGCTGTCCAGCCTTCGCAGGACCGCGCCAACGAAGGCTCCCCGATTCACCACCAAGTCAAAACCGGCTTGTTCGGCGCCCAGCCAGGCGTTCCGATCAGGCAAGGCCAGATGCCCGGCCAGCAGCGCATCGGGCCAGGCGCGACGCCACTCTGGCACCGATCGCAGTGCCGCTGGATCGGCGAGATCCACTGCGACGAGCCGTGGTGACGAGGACAGTTCGGCCTCGCTCTCTAAGACCCTTAGCCCACGGGAAACACAGGCTGCGCGTAGCCGGGTGGTCACCAGCGAGTCCCTGGTGACCAGCAGGACCTCGCCGGCAGCCGGCAAGAGACCGTTATCGACCATACGCAACTCTAGACCGATAACGGTCGCGATGATTCCAATTGCAATGCTGGCAAGGAACGGGTAGTTGTGCGGCGCCAGCCTTGGGTCGGTCAGAGCGCCTAGGCCGCCAAGCAGGAAAACGCCTATAGGGGTCGGTGATCTCGAACTGGCTCGCGAATCGTCTCATAGAGGGTTCCCGCCTTCGGGCTGGGGGGCACCAGACCCAGGGGTGTCTCTTTTACACATCTTCGCGCCCCCC
>DMCH01000058.1:8399-15495 GCA_003446775.1 Chloroflexota bacterium | reverse complement strand
GTTTTCTCAAGCAGCAGACGGCATGCGAGATAGGAGTCCGTCTCGTGGGCTCGGAGATGTGTGGCGCGACGCCGGTAGGCTTGGTCCGTGAGGATCACCGTCGCCGCCGAGCCGTTCGATTCGGCTGACGCGCAGCGTCGGCCTCGAGAGAAGAGCATCTAGGCCTCATGGAGACCCGGTTCTTCGAAACTCCGGCTGAGTTTCGAGCCTGGCTCTCGGCGAACCACGGGACCGCGACCGAGATCGGGGTGGTGTTTCACAAAAAGGCCTCTGGCAAGCCGACCATGACGTGGTCAGACGCTGTCGACCAGGCCCTGTGCTTCGGCTGGATCGACAGCGTCGCGCGCAGGATCGACGAGACCAGCCGAGTCCAGCGATTCACGCCACGAAAACCGAAGAGCAACTGGAGCGCGGTCAACATCAAGAAGGTGGAGGAGCTAACGGCGCGGGGGCTCATGGCGCCGTCCGGACTGGCGGCGTACGCGCGCCGTGAGGACGCGCGCTCGAGCGTGTACTCGTACGAGAACCGCCACCTGGCGGCGCTCGACGCCGAACGCGAGTCGATGTTCCGGGCTCGAAAGAAGGCGTGGGAATTCTTCGGCTTGCAGGCGCCGTCCTACCGGCAAACCGCGATCTACTGGGTCATGAACGCCAAACGCGACGAAACCCGGTCGAAGCGGCTGGCCCGTTTGATCGAGGTCTCTGCCGACGGCCGGCGTCTCTTATGAGCTATCGCGGTTGCTCAGGCACGTATGACTCGATGACTTCGGCGGCTCGAAGGTCGCCGGGCTGGCCGCGCTCGCGCAGCTTGGCCGCCACACGTCGCTTCGTCTCTGCGGTGCCTGCCGGGCCGGTCTTGAACTTGATATGGCTGCGAACGATCCGCAGCTTCATGGTGGCGAGGCGCTGCAGGCGCGGGCCATAGAACTCGCCCATCTTCATGGGCTCATATGAGGCACCTGGCTCGTACCTGGCCAGCAGCCGGCTCAGGGCGCCGGCCACGTCATTCGGATCGGTCGACACTCGTTCCACCTCGCACTCGAAGGCAACCGCGCGGAAATGGAGCGTGGCGCGGCCGGCGTCCTGATCGCTGACCCAGCTGTGGGGCGAGAAGGCTAGAAAGTCCGACACGAAAAAGGTCACTCGTGGGTTGGCCCGGACCGCGTCGAAAGTCGGATCGGCCTGGACGCAGTGGAGCTCGATGAGGTCGTCCGTCTTCACGAACGGGAGGATGCTGACCTGCGGATAGCCTTCGGCGGTGCAGGCAATCAGCGTCCCATGCCGCATCTCGGCAACAAACCGTTCAGCGGCCGCTCGGTCGGGCGGATAGTTGGAGCTCGCAAACACGCAGCTAAGTCTGGCGCGCCTTGCGGGTCAGGTGTTCGCCGGGGGGCTCGGGTGCGGCAGAATGAGATCGGTATGGAAGACAGAAGCGAAGAGCAGATCATCAGTCGCCTGTTCGATCTGGAGAACGACGGCCAGGCGGCCCAACGAGCCGAGCTGACCGGCGAACGTTTCATTTCGCTGATCCAGGATCCCGCCAACGGACTCGGATACGTCTTCCAGCACGGTCTCGACGAAACCGAGGGCGCCGAGGTGCCGGTCGGAACGGAGTTCTGGGAGTATCCGACGTGGGACGAAGCCGAGCGGGCTTATGCGCAGCTGGTCGCTGAAGACAGGCAAGCGGGAGAGGTGGTGGAGACCGATTCGGAGGAGGGCTTAGGCGACTCGGATGCCGACGGAGCCGAGGTTCGCGATCGTTACTCCGCAAGCGACGAGGATCCCCTCATCGGAGACGGAGATGACAAGGTGGGTGAGGAGACCGACCAGGTCTCCTGAGGTGAGCGTGCGACCGCCCTCCGAGGATGACGCCTAGGAGTTCATCCCTTACGAATGACCAGAGGGCAATCGCGAGGTGATTCTACCGGCCCCCTGCTCAACGTGCCTAGGACAGGTTGCCGGTTGCCAGGCTACTGACGACCGGCACTCACTGGCCGGAGAGAATCGGCTCGATTCGCTCGGCGGGTAGGAATGCCCGGACCTCGGCGCCGAAGGTCCTGGTGTCGATCGGCTTGGAGATGTATCCGCTGCAACCGGCGGCGAGCGCCAGCTCCCGATCGCCGGCCATCGCATGGGCCGTCAGCGCCACGATGGGGATGGTGACTGTTGCGGGATCCGCTTTGAGCTGGCGAGTGAGAGAGAGGCCATCCTGTCCCGGCATCTGCACGTCCATCAAGATCAGGTCCGGCCGGCGAGAGTGCAAGCGTTCCAGAACCTCTTTCGAAGAGCTCGCGGAATCGACTCGAAAGCCGTCGAGCTGCAGCACCGCGCAGGTGAGCAACAGGCCGGCGTCGTTGTCGTCAACGACAAGGATGAGTGAGGACTTGCTCATGCTTCGACGGGCCGCTTGTTCAGGACCACCTGCAGCTGATTGAGGACGTCGGCCGCGCCGGAAGATCCACGCCTGAGGATGGTCGACACGTGGCCATTGAGCTGGTCGAAATCGGCATTGGTCAGGTGCTTGGCGGTCAGGACCATGATCGGGATCGACCTGGTCGCTTCGTGCCCACCCAGAGCTTCGACCACCTCGAAACCGTTGACCTCCGGCATCAGGAGATCGAGCATCACGACATCGGGCTTGCGCGACCTGGCCAGCTCGATGGCCTCTTGCCCACCAGTTGCGAGTGTGACCTTGAAGCCGGCCGGCTCCAGCACGTGCTTCAGCCAGTCGCGGTTGGCGGCTTCGTCGTCGACAACCAGAACGCATGTCTGCCGTCCACCAGACCTCTGTTTGAAGTTGACGGTGCTCAATCGGTTGACGAGGTCCTTGGCGTCGACGGGCTTGACAAAGTAATCGAGCGCGCCCAAAGCCGTCCCAAGCTCGGGATTGTCCACGACGCTGACCACGACGACCGGAATGTCGCTGGTCCCTTTGTCTTGCTTGAGGCGCGTCAGGACCTCCCAGCCATCTACATCCGGAAGCAGGATGTCCAGGGTGATCGCGGCAGGCTTGTGCTCTTTCGCCATCGTCACGGCCTCAGCGCCGGTGCGAGCGATTTCCGTGCGGAACCCGGCGCGCTCGATCTGGCGCGTGAGCAACTCAGCTGCAACAGGGTCATCCTCGACGACGATGACGAGCGGTCGCGAGATATCGGCGGGCGTTTTTACGACATCGCCGTTGAGAGCCCCGGGCGCGCGATGGGGGCTGCGCGCTTCAACGGGAAGGTCGATTGTGAAAAGGCTGCCTTTGCCAGGTTCGCTCTGCACGCGAACGTTGCCACCATGAAGGATGGCGAAGCTCCGGGTCAGCGCCAGTCCTAGCCCGGTACCCTGTTGCTTGCGGTTGACGCCCGAATCGACCTGCTGGAACTCTTTGAACAGACGCTGAAGGTCTTCCTCCGCGATCCCAACACCCGTATCGGACACTGCGATCTCCATGCGATCGACGACTCGCACGGCCTTGATCGCCACGCTTCCACCCTCGGAGGTGAATTTGATCGCGTTGGAAACCAGGTTCAGGATCATCTGCCGCAGCTTGCCTTCGTCCGCCAGGATCTGACCGGCGCTCGCGGCCTCGAACTCGAGGTGAATCTGCTTCTGCCTGGCCAGCGGCTCCACGGTGCTGGCCACCTGGCCGACGACATCGGCGATGGAAACCATCTGGAGGCGCAGCTCCATCTGGCCGGCTTCGATCTTCGAGAGGTCGAGGATGTCGTTGATGAGCCCGAGCAGGTGCTTGCCGCTCGAGTGGATCTGTTCCAGGAATCTCTTCCGGGTCTCGTCGGGAAAGTGACCATCCGGGAAATCGATCAGCAGCTCGGAGAAGCCCAGGATCGCATTCAGCGGCGTTCGCAGCTCGTGGCTCATGTTGGCCAGGAAGACGGTCTTGTGGCGGTTGGCATCCAGCAGCTCGGCGTTGGCCACTTTGAGCCGTTCGAGCAGCCGCGCCCTGTCCACCGCCGTGGCGACTGCGGTCATGAACTGCTGCACGCGGCTCAACTCGTCGCCGCCAAAGCTCGGCGTGAATGGTCCCGCGAGCACCACGAGGTGTCCCTCCGGGCCGGCAGCAGCAATCGGAAGTACAAATAGCGTCCGGTCAACACCGCCAATCGCAAACCGGGTAACGCCCTCGCTCAGCTCAGGGAGACGTTTTTCGAGGTCGCTCAGCTGGTTTGGATCGAGGCCGCGAGACGCCTCTCGCCCGCCTCCGCCATCGAAGACAACCGCGGCCGCCCCGCCGACCAGTCGCATGGCCCATTCGAGCGCACGGTCGGCCAGCGTCACCGGATCCTCGCCCAGCAGCTGGTCCTGCATGAACACCCGGAGACCTTCCTCTTCGGAGGAGCGCCACTGCCGGCGAAGCCAGGACGGCGGCGAAAAGCTGACATAGAGGAGCGGGACGATGAGAAGGGCGGCAAGCTGGATCACGATCTGCTCCATCGGATTGGAGGCGAAGGCGCTGGCGCCGACGGCAAACAGCAAGATTGCCACCAGGCCGCCGAAGCCGAAGCTCAGCGACCGCAGGCGCCATGCCTGGACCGCGGGCAAGTGTCGAGCGACAAGCCAGAAACGAACGATCGGCTCGATGATCGTTGCGCTCCAGACGAGAATGAGCACGATCGCAGCTCCGGTCTGAAGGGTTACCGGAGCCACACTGGCCGCGACCAAGCCCTGCGCGGCGATGAAGCCGACGCTTGCGACCACAATTGCTGCGACCGCGGCGACGTGCCATCGCCTTGGCAGCGGGATCAACGAGCCCCTGAAGCGAAGCAGCGCGTAACCGGAGCCCATCAAGGCAATAAGGCTGATCTGCGGGAGAAGGGGAGGCGAGTAAGCGGCAGGAATGCGGCCGAGCAGCGAAACCAGCGATAGAAGCACGATGGCCAGGGCGAGGAATCCGAGCGAGCGATCCTTGCGTCTTGCCCAACCCACAGCGGTGGCGACGCCGAGAAGGACGAACGCGATCGCGCCGGCGTTCTGCAGGTACAGCAGGGCGTCTTTCAAGATCGCCAGCTGGTGAGGCGGGCGCAACCGATTGGAAGGAGTCCGTAGACCCGATCCAGTTGGCTCCGAGAAGTAGGCCTCGACGTCATGTCAGCGACCCTCAATCTTTCCTCCTGGGCGCCCGGAAATCGCCAGTAGCGCGTATGGCCCGGCAGCCCTCAACGCACAGGGGTCGTATCCCCCGCGATCTGCGTGCTGGGCCCCGGCCGCGCGCAACGCCTTGTCGCGCTGCGTGAGTGCCGTCCCTGCCGGTTAGAGAATTGGTGGACCCGAGAGGGCCATACCGAGAGCCCCTGATCCCAACTTAAAATTCTTGCCATCAGAACGAAGATCGACCAGCTGATGAAAACGCCTCCCGGGCGGCTCTTGGTCAAGATGGGCGAGGACAACGCCTTCAACTGGGCCGTGATAATCGCTTGGAACTTCCTCCAGTCGCTCTTTCCGATCGCCCTCGTGATAGCTGGGATCCTCGGCGTCGGCCTCGGGTACATAGGCGTCAGCTCTCACCAGGTCTTCGGGACGGTCGCTTCAATCATCCCCGACACGAAAGCCCAAAAGGAGGTGCTCGCAACGCTGAACACCTTCCACCAGCAGAGCGGGATCTTGTTCCTGGTCGGGTTCGCCGGCCTCGTCTGGAGCGGCGCCAGCCTCTTTCGGACCATGGAGCAGGGATTCGCGGTCATCTACCACACCCGACAGCGGCCGCTAATCAAGGGCGTCCTGATGAGCGTAGGTATGGTCTTGCTGCTGACCGTCTTCGGCGGCCTGATGCTCCTCACGACCACGTTCCTCGGCCTGTTGAACCAGCTGCCCTACCTGCCCACGGCGCTCGCCAACGGGGCGGTCGACTTCGTGCTCCAGGTGGTGGTCGGCCTCGGCACCGGCTTCCTGCTCTTCCTGGCCATCTACTACGTGGTGCCGAACCGGCACCAGGACTGGGGAATGGTGTGGATCGGAGCCGTTCTCGCGGGCGCTCTCTTCGAAGGCTTGTCTCTCGTCTTCCCGCTCTACCTGAGGCTCACCGGCGGCGGCTCGACCTATGGCAAGACCTTCGGCCTCCTCTTCCTGCTCATGGTCTATTTCTACTTCCTCGGTATCGTGACTATGGTCGGGGTCGAGGTGAACTCCCTCCTCTACCCGGTTCCGGTCCATCAGCCACAGGGCAAGGAGTCGCTGGTTACTCCGACCCAGGCGTCGGAGCCGCCGCCGCCGGCGCGCCCGCGTCCCAAGGCACGGCATGTCCGGCGATCAAAGTTCATAGGCGTGCTCGCCTACGCCGTCCCCTGGCTGACAGATCCTCTCCGCCGCAAGTCACACGCCTCCTAGTCGGATAATTCCCCCGGGATGGAGCTCGGCCTGGCCGTTGAGCCGACCGCGAGGACGGCTTCCCGAGTCGCCAGGGGCTGGGCGTCCGGTGCCGGACGAAGGACCATTGTCGCGCTGGCCAGCGCCACCCAGAGCGTCGAGGCTACAAAGGCCACGAATGCACCCTGGCCGAAGGCAAACGGCACGGACGCCAGCAGTGCAACAGCGGCCACCGCGCCTGACCAACCCAGCCATGCCGGAAGCGCCCCGTAGCGCAGGATACCCGCGGCCGCGGCGCCGATCATGAGTGCGCTGAGGGGCCAGGTCAGGATGAAGGAAAGGTCGTTCATGTCGGTGAGGGCTGCCGCCAGTTGCGGCTCGAAGCCTTCGTGGGCTCGGTAGGCGAGTGCGAACGCCGCCGGAAAGGATGCCAGCTTCACGGTCACTGTGATCAGGCCCGCTCCCAGGATCACGTTCGAAAGCCATGGTTGGGCACCTTCTCGGCGCCGAATTGCCGCGGCCAGGACTGCGGCGAAGACGACAAAGCAGAGCAACCCAAGGACTGCCAAGTACGCCCCGATCCAGTTCATACCGCGTGGGCCGAGGCTGCTGCCGACCCAGCTCGCGATGTCAGTTCGGGACGCTCCCGGGTCAGGTCCCCCACCGCCGCCATGCGCCAGCCCCACTGCCACGTACAGGATTCCGCTCGCTGCCGCGAGTCGCCACACCATTCGTTCGCTCATGTTGCGTTGCCTCCTCATCGAGAGATTGGTCCTGTTTTCCAGGC
>DMCH01000058.1:2406-8049 GCA_003446775.1 Chloroflexota bacterium | reverse complement strand
GGTCCCCACCTTGAGGGGGATGCACGTCCAGCCAAAGGAGTGTTCACTAAGGGTGTGTTCGGAATAGCCCGGCGTGACCTCCGCACGGTGGCGCTGTACGACGTCCTTCCTTCGCTCGCTGTAGCCGCTGTTATGGCGGTCGACATCATTCAGTGGACGGGTAGTCGGCAGCCGACGAATGCGCAGCGCCTGTCTTACCTGGCGGTTTCGGTGTTGGGTCTCACCGGCATGTTGCTCCGCAGGCGCGCACCGCTCGTCGTCCTGATCACCCTTGTAGTCGTCTATAAGGCATGGGCCTACCTGTTCTTTCCGCCAGGGGTGCAGATTCCGTTTTCGCCTGTCCTGATCGTCCCGATCCTGGCGTACAACGCCGGGGCGCGCACACGTGGCTGGCGCACGCTCGCGGGTGTTGCCGTACTGGTTTTGTTCTCCGCCCCGTGGATCTGGAATGTGCTGCGTGGCCAGCAGACGGGCAACGAGTTGACTTTTGGGAGCGTCCTGACAGTCGCGTGGTTGATCGGGAAGGGCATGCAGCGCTACCGTGACCTCACAACTTCTCTACGCGCCCAGACTCGACAGCTCGAGCAAGAGCGCGACGAACGCGCCCGGCTTGCCGTCGCACTGGAGCGCACTCGCATCGCGCGCGAGCTGCATGACGTAATCGCGCATTCGGTCAGCGTGATGGTGGTGCAGGCTGCCGCTGAACGGAAGGTTCTCGGCCACGAGCAGTACCAGACCCGGGACGTACTCGAGATGATCGAGCGCACCGGCCGGCAAGCGCTAGTCGAGCTGCGCCGGATGCTCGGGGTGCTCCGCAAGGCCGACGAGGCGATCCTGCTCGCGCCGCAGCCTGGGCTTCCGGATCTGACCAACCTGCTCGACCAAGTCCGGGAAGCCGGACTGCAGGTTGCCTTCCACGTCGAGGGAAACCGCGTACCTGTCCCCGCGGGAGTCGAACTGTCCGCATACCGAATTGTCCAGGAGGCCCTGACGAACACTCTCAAGCACGCCGGCAACGCGCGTGCGGAGGTCACGCTCCGCTACTTCGGAGACCACCTGGAATTATTGGTGGTGGACGACGGCCGCGGCTCACCCAAGGGCGTGCCCTCGAACGGCGGCCATGGCCTGGTGGGAATGCGAGAGCGAGTTGCGATGGTTGGAGGCTCGCTACAAGCCGGGCCCAAAGAGAGCGGGGGCTTCTTGGTCACCGCGACCTTACCGCTGGGGAATGTGTCGACGTGAATGTGCGAGTCCTCATTGCCGACGACCAGGCACTGGTGCGCAGCGGCTTCCGGAAGCTCCTCGAAGCCGAGGCCGGCATCGAGGTCGTAGCGGAGGCGGCAGACGGCCTTGAAGCGATTGAGAAGGCGCGCCTCCACCGGCCGCATGTGATCCTGATGGACATCCGCATGCCGCGTTTGGACGGCCTACAGGCCGCCGCCCGCATCGTCGCCGCGACGAGTCCCTCACCCAGGATCCTCATGCTCACCACGTACGACCTTGACGAGTACATCTTCGAGGCTCTCAAGGCGGGCGCCAGCGGTTTCCTGCTCAAGGACTCGCCGGCCGAGGAGTTGGTGGCTGCGATCCAAGTGGTCGCCGCGGGTGAGGCGCTGCTGGCTCCTTCGGTGACCAGACGTTTGATCGAAGCCTTTGTTAGTGTGCCTCGCGTCTCGCCGGAGGCGAAGCGACAGTTGGATGGCCTGACGGCGCGAGAGACTGAGGTGCTGCACCTGGTGGCGCGCGGCTTGAGCAATGCGGAGATCGCGGCAGAGCTGCACCTGGGAGAGGCAACCGTCAAGAGTCACGTCGGGAATCTCCTGATGAAGTTAGAGCTGCGTGACCGCGTGCAGGCGGTGGTGCTGGCTTACGAGAGCGGCCTGGTGAAGCCCGGCGCCCGCTCGAATGAGAAGTAAGGAGCGGAGGCCGAGAGATGGCGCGCCGTGGCGAAGTAATCGAAGATCCGATGTTCGGGGAACGCATGACCTTCCTCGACACATCAGCGGACACCAATGGAGAACTGCTCCGGCTTCAGCTAGTGGTGCCGGTCGGTGGTCGCGTTCCCTTCCCCCATGCGCATCCTCGCCAGCAGGAGAGCTTCGACGTGCAGCACGGAACGCTGAGTTATCGCCTTGGATTCCGTCGCAGCAAGACGTTGGGCCAGGGTGAGCGGCTTGTCATCCCCCATGGTGCCTTACACGCATGGTGGAATGCCGCCGACAGTGAGCTAACGGCCATAGTCGAATTCCGACCAGCCTTTCGGACTGAGATCTTCCTCGAGACAACGTTCGGACTATTCAGAGATCGTCGCGTGCACCGCTCAGGCGTGCCCAACATCTGGCAGCTGGCGGCGCTGATGAGCGAATTCCGTCACGAAATGTGGGTACCTTCACCACTCTCGATTCTGTTTCGCGTGCTCGGCCCCGCTGCGCGAGCGCGCGGTTATCGAGCCTGGTATTCGGAATACAGTCCGGATCTCCCCGCGCCTGGGTCGACCGAAGTCTAGATCTGTAAAGCTCCCCGAGACGTCAGATGGTCCCCAGAACCCTTAAAGGCCTCTCCTAAAAGGAGCTCTGGGGTGGTCGCTACCGCGGACTCGAACCGTATAGCTGCGCCCTGCCCCGTGTTCGCTAAAAGTGCATCAACTTGAACTCGGCTCGGTCCCGGAGTAGGCCACGGCACGTAGATTCCAGTGCACGTTTGAAAACGTGGATCGGTTCAATATTTGCGGACGTACTCGACAGGAAACTGGATCCGCGAGCCTGGTCAGGCTGCGTGGCGGCCCAAGAACTCCATCGCGTGAGGCAGAGCAAGATCGCTCCTGAGGAACGCATTGATGTGGCCAAGCCCAGCCAGTCTGACCCGGCTCCCGTTCGGCATCCGCGCCGCAGCCGCCGCGGTTCCCTCGTCCGGATCCTCGAGCTCTCCAGCGAGAAAGAGGGTTGCGGCCTTCACCCGCGGCAGCGCTTCCCACTCGTCCCAGCCCGCGTTGGTCCCCGCTTGGAGAAAGTCGATGAACTGTTCCGTATCGGTGGCGCGGAGCCGCTGCTTCATCCACTCCGGAATCGGGTCCGGCTCCTGATCGTCAAACCGGGCGATCATTTTCTCCCATGCGTGCTCGCGTAGTTCGGGCACGCGGCGCGTAACGAACTCGAGGTACTGCTCGGGTAATGTCTCGCTCATACCTCCGCTACCGATCAGCGCGCGGATCCGCGACGGATGGTCATCGGCCAGTTTTAGCCCAACGCTGATGCCGGCCGAGTAGCCCCAGAATGCAGTGCTGTCGATTCCGATCTGGTCCAGTACGGCGACCACGTCGGCCTCATACCGATCGATGTGGTTAGCCTCGACGCCGCGAGGATGGTCGCTCTCGCCGTGCCCACGGTGGTCGAAAAGGATGCACCGGTAGGATTTCGATAGCGGACCCAGATATCCCGCGGCTTGCCAGAGTCCTGAATCGCAGCCGGCGCCGAGGTGCAGGAGCAGCGGCGGGCCTTCGCCCTCCAGCTCGTACTTCAGGCGGACGCCGTCAGGCGAGGTTACGAACGGCACGTCGTGATTATCGGCTCGACAGCCAGTTCACGGAGGCAAGGGCTCGCAGCGGTTCGCGCCCATTGCGGGAGTGACGGTGACGTTATCGAGGCCGCCGGATGTTTTCCAGGATCCTGAAGATCCTGAGCGCTGTGAGGGTGTAGCGTGCGATCACTCTCGACAAGTCACACGAGACACCGGATGCCCCGTATTTGCTATAAGTGCATCAACTCGAACTCGACCCCAGCGTCGAGGGCTGCGCTGTGGAGCCAGCCGCCAAAGGCAGTCCCACACATTTGATATTTCCGGGGTTACGCTTCCGCCATGCAGCCTGCCAACCCAGGCGTGCAACACAATCGGGACTGGGTCGGCGCCGGTGCAGGCTTCCTCTTTGTGGTGCTGACGGTGATCAGCGACGGCACCGGGGGCAATCATCCCTTTAGCACAGGACCGATTGAACCCATCAGATCCCTCTTCCTATCGAATCCGGGGCCCTTCGCTATTCAGGCCGCCAACTACGTCGAGTCCGTGGCGACTCTCCTGCTGGTCGTGTTCGGAGCCAGTCTCGCCCGGTGCCTGTGGCTAGGCGCCCAACAAATTCTTGCGGTGGCCGCTTTCGGAGGGGTCGTTCTGGCTGCCGGCATCAACCTGATCCAAAGCGCCTTGCTATCCGTACTCGCGTTTAGCGTTGTAAGCGATGGCGACATTGGGGCGATCAAGGCCCTCTACGCGCTTCGGCACATCCTCCTCGCCTACATCTACTTCCCGTTAGCGCTCGTGGCAATCGCAATTGCGATCGGTACGCTCGTGTCTGGCGTCTTTCCGCGCTGGTACGGTTGGCTTACGGCGGTGGTAGGCGTGGCCTTCCTTAGCGGCGGCGCTGACGTTGCTACGAGCGGCTTCTTCATGTCGCAGGGGGACCACTGGTTCTACGTCCTGATCCTGTTCGCGCTTTGGGTGCTGCTTACAAGTGGCCTGCTGCTCAGGCGGACAAAGAGCCGCTTGAGGTCGAGGGGCTAGGCTAGCAAGCTATTCGGAGACTCTTGGAGAAGCTCCAGCTTTTGACCTGCAATACGCCTGGGCTGTCTCAAGCGATCCTTTCAAATGCGTTTACTTGCCAAAGCAGACCCCGCTCGTTGAACCGGGTCCTGGAGCCGTGCTGCTGGACGGCGGCCTGAATCACCCTAGTCAAACGGCTTGCGGGCTCGAATTGAGTAACCCAAGGTTCCGAACTCTCTAGCGCTTGCCTCTCCGCTCGCGCCCGCAAAGGCGTCGACCGGATTCGCCAGCTCGACGCCGAGAAGGCCCGCGCCGGTGATTACCGTCTCCCACCCTGCACACGGCAGGGCGCCGGCGATTCAACCAGTCCAGAGATCGATGTCTCGCAGGGCTTCCTCGGGAACGGGGCGTTCAAGACAGATATCCGCCACTGTCATGCGGCCGCCCGGCTTCAGCACCCGAAAGATCTCTCGGTAGACGCCTAGCTTATCCGGGCAAAGGTTGATCACCCCATTGGAGATGACGACGTCAGCCCATCCATCTTCGACCGGGAGATCCTCGATCAGCCCCTCGCAGAATTCGACGTTCTTCAACCCCATCTTCTTTGCGACCGAACGGCTCCGCTCGAGCATCTCGGGAGTCATATCGACTCCGACCACGCTTCCTTCGCTGCCAACCCAGAGCGCTGCAAGGAGAGAATCCATGCCACCCCCGGATCCGAGATCGACAACCTTTTCGCCGGGTTTCGGGCCGCCCCAATAGAACGGATTGCCCATGCCCGCAAACGCCTCGCATGCCTCTTCGGGGAGGTCGCTCAAAGGATACGGTGGGTAGCCCAGCCGAACCGCGTGCGCACGGCCGGTATGGAAATGATGGACATGCTGAATGCCACCCGGATCAGCGGCCACGTCGCGATATTTCTCGCGAACCTGGTGGCGAAGCTCGTCGAGATCGACCAACTTGAGAATGTCAGCCATCGTCCTCTCCCAGTGTGTGCCCGCCAACGGCGGCTTTTTGGGCAATTGCCATTACGACCTCGCCGCTGTACACGTATTGCTCGTCACCTGAGCCGGCCAGCCGTTCGCGAATTCGGCGAAGGCACGCCTCACGATC
>DMCH01000058.1:893-2076 GCA_003446775.1 Chloroflexota bacterium | reverse complement strand
TGTCGCAGCAGGCACGGTTATCTGTCGCCGGCAGCTCGAGGACACGGGCGCCGGCTGCTTCCAGCTCTTCGTCCCAGACGGCATTCGCCATCGGCACACGTTCAGCGCCCCAAGTGACGGTCCCCACCGTGCCGGCCGGCTTTAGAACGCGGTTCACCTCGCTAAGACATCGTTCGGGGCGCGGCACGTGAAACAAGACGAAAGCGACCACCGCAGCATCGAATCGGTTGGCGGCAAGCGCCAGGTTCTGCACGTCCATGAGGGCAAGCGAACCCAAGTGCTTTTGCCTTGCGAGGCGAAGCATGCCGTCCGAACGATCGACACCGAGAATCATCGCGTTTGGAGCCGCTCGCCGAATGGCCGGCATTAGTGCGCCGGCCCCGGTGCCCACGTCGATGATGCACTTAGCAGCGCTTAGCGATAACTGACTGATGAGAAGCTCGCCAGGCGGACGGATGACAGGGCTCCAGAGCTGGTCGTAGGCGTNNCGCGGTTCACCTCGCTAAGACATTGTTCGGGGCTCGGCACATGAAACAAGACGAAAGCGACCACTGCAGCATCGAATCGGTTGGCGGCAAGCGCCAGGTTCTGCACGTCCATCAGGGCAAGCGAACCCGAGTGCTTTTGCCTTGCGAGGCGAAGCATGCCGTCCGAACGATCGACACCGAGAATCGTCGCGTTTGGAGCCGCTCGCCGAATGGCCGGCAGTAGTGCGCCGGCCCCGGTGCCCACGTCGATGATGCACTTCGCGGCGCTTAGCGATAACTGACTGATGAGAAGCTCGCCAGGCGGACGGATGACAGGACTCCAGAGCTGGTCGTAGGCGTCAGCCCTTTGCGAATATCGATCGGCGAGGATCGCCGTCTGCTCATCCGCCGAAAGGTCGGCCCGGTTCATCGGTCCGGAGTCGAACTGCTGACTCCGTCCGACTCGACACCATTGCCGGCGTCGGCCCATTCCGGCAGACCGTCGGTCAGATATCGGGCGGCGTAACCGTGCTCACGGAGGGTACGCACAGCCTCCGGCGCAAAAGCGCAGTACGGACCACGGCAATAAGCCACGACCTCCCGCTCGCGTGGTAACTCGCGCAGCCTCTGCTCCAACTCCGCAAGCGGAATCGAAACCGCGCCGGCAACATGCGCTGCTTGATACTCCTCGGCGGGTCGGACATCGACCACCACCA
>DMCH01000058.1:0-597 GCA_003446775.1 Chloroflexota bacterium | reverse complement strand
GGTTCGCCGGACCTGAGTCGGGCCAGAAGCTCATCGCCGCTGATCGCTTCGAGACCTTCCCGTGAACCTAGGTACGCCTCGACGAGGCCCTGTACGCCGGGCAACCTTTCAGCCGCCAACGAGCGCAATGCCACCCAGAACCGGTAGACGGCCGGCGAGGCCAGCCGATACCGAACGCGCGTCCCGTCCCTGGTCGCGGCCACAAGTCCGGCCTCCTTCAAGACCTGCAGGTGACGGCTGGTGTTGGCGACTGACATGGCGACCTGGCGCGACAGCTCCTCGACGCTTCGCTCGCCGTTGGCAAGCACGTCGACGATCTCTACTCGACGTCCGCTTGCCGCGGCTTGCGCCACCCGGGCGAACTGATCGAAGAGCTCGATCTTCAACGCTCGCTGTGTCATCGGCCTCAAGTATCCGTACTTTCATCTGATCTGTCAAGAATTCAATTGATCTCTTGACAATTTGAGAAGTAGGCCCGAGAATGCCGACCAACGGACTTCCGGAGGTGATTGAGATGATCGAGCAGAGGCGGGGTCCGACAGCCGAGGCAGACGTGGCGGGGACAGCTGAGCGGGGAGCTACGCGGAAGTTCCTGGA
>DMCH01000133.1:6804-7104 GCA_003446775.1 Chloroflexota bacterium | reverse complement strand
CGGCTGCGTTCGCTCACGCGGGGCCGCACCGCGGTGTACATCTCGCACCGGTTCTCGACCGTGCGCCGCGCCGACCGCATCGTCTTCCTGGAGCACGGCCGTCTGGTCGAGGAGGGCACGCACGCGGAGCTGATGAAGCTCAATGGCCGCTACGCGCGCCTTTTCCGCATGCAGGCGTCCGCGTACACGGGCGAAGACGTGGTCCCCGAACCAGAAGATGTGAAGGTGTAATTACAGCCCTGTAGAGTTTCCCGCCGTGCTTCGCCGGGCGTTATCGCACCCCAATGCCCCGATCGTGGT
>DMCH01000133.1:4881-6465 GCA_003446775.1 Chloroflexota bacterium | reverse complement strand
TTCGGTTACGACGCGGCCGCGACCTTCGGCAACTTCGTTGCCACTCCCAACCTCATTGACGCCTTCGCGGTCCATTCGGCCATGCCCACGATGCCGCTCAAGAGCATCGCGTCGAATGACCATGTGTTCCTCTCGCTCATCAGCCACGTCATCTATTCGCTGACGGGATCTCGGAGCGAGGTGGTCTACCGGCTCGTGCCCGCCCTGGCGGCCGGAGGGACGGTTGGGGTCTCGGCAACGGTCCTGGCCAGGCGGTTCGGGCTGCTGGCGGGTGCATGCGCCGGGTTGTTCATCGCGACCAACCCGCTGTTCGTGGAGAACAGTCGCGACCTGCGCGGCTACAGCCTCGCCGCGCTCCTCGCGCTCCTATCAACCCTGGTATTGCTCGCCTCCCCACCCCGTGGGGAGGCGGGGACCTCGCCTCCCCGCTCCGCGGGGAGGTCGGACCCGCCCGCGAAGCGGGCGCGTCCGGGTGGGGAGGTGGGGTTTGCAAAAGCGTGGACAAGGGGCCGGCTTGTGGCTTATGCGCTCCTGCTCGGCCTTGCGATCGCAACCCATGTGTTTGTGATCGTCGTGCTTGCGGTCCACGTGGTCTGGGTCGCGATGCGCATGTCGCGCGCCGATCTCAAACGACTGGCGCCCGCCTGGATCGCGGCCCTGGCGATCGGCGTGGCGGCCAACGCCAACATCGAGGTCATGGAGTTCGTGCAGCACGGCTTTCCGCCGAGCCTGTTCAACCCCGCCTTTCCCCTGTATCTCGTCCTCTTTCTTGTGGGCGCGCCGGTGTTGCTGCCCCTCGGTCTGTGGCTGAGCACGGCCGGTCTGGGTCTGTGGGCGGCACGGCGTGAGCCCAGGGTGTGGGCCGCTGTCGCGGTCGTTGCCGTTGTGGTCGCGATCCTGTGGCTCGTGCTGCAGCCGGCGTACCTGTACCCGCGCTTCTTCATCTTTCTAATCCCCGGCGTCGCCTACCTCATGGCTGCCGCGATCAAGCGCTGGTGGGTGCTGGCGCCGGTCGTGGTGGCCGGTGCAATCGTCGCGATCGCGGCCCAGGCGCCGGGTTACACGGAAGACCCCCTCGCTTTGCCCCAGGCCGCGAACGCGGTGGAGCTTTCGCGAGCGGCCGGCGGCAACCCCTGCGTGATCCATTCGGACGAGTCGGTGCTTGCCGCCTATACGACGGCGTTCATCGTGGTCACGACCGCCGATCAGTTGAACGGATGCTCGGAGGTCGTCATCGTGAGCTGGAACGTCGACCCCACCCTCCGCGACCTCGCGGCGCAGGAGTTCCCGCGCCTTACTGTCCTACCCGCTTACTACCACGCGGTAGTGCTCGGGCGCTGAGCCCGCGCGACTACCAGCCGGCGTGGGTGTGGTTCAGCTGTAGGACGCGTACCGCGCGGCCCCGCATGCGGTCGCAGCGCCAGCAGAAAACCACCGCGTCGATCCCCCAGGGCAGAACCCCTTGCAGCAGTACCTCTCGCTCACGACGGTGCAGAAACCAGCAGACGATGTAGCTCATGGAGCCCGAAGAAGCTAACACGGCTGCAACGACATTGCGAAGGAAAGACTGTTAAGACTTTGTGA
>DMCH01000133.1:2061-4535 GCA_003446775.1 Chloroflexota bacterium | reverse complement strand
GGCGAGGATGAAGTCGTTGTCGGTCAGGCCCCCGGCGGCGTGGGTGAACAGGTGGACTGTCACCGAGCCGTAGCTGACCAGCAGGTCGGGGTGATGGCCCTCCGCCTCCGCGATCGGGGCGATCTTGTTCACGAAATCGACGGCCGGCATGAAGCCCTTGAACTTGTACTGCTTCGTGAGCCGCATGTGGCCGTCGGCGTCTTCGACCGTCCAGCCGTCGAGCCGCTCCAGGAGCTGGCCGACCTCATGGCTCGAAAGCGGCGGAGTGCCCGGCTCGCATTTCACGCAGTGCCGCTCGTGGAGCGGCTTGGTCTCAGATGCCACGGGGATGATCGTAAGGCCTTGGGTAGAATGATCAGTCCCGCCGGGCGCGCGCAGGGCGCACCCTTAAGGGCGGCTAGCTCAGCGGGAGAGCGCTTGCCTCACACGCAAGAGGTCGTTGGTTCAAACCCAACGCCGCCCACCATCGGTTCGTGGCCCCGTCGTCTAGTGGACTAGGACGCAGCCCTCTCAAGGCTGAGATCGCGGGTTCGAATCCCGCCGGGGCTACATCATCCGCGGTCACAACCGTGCCCTAGCATGTATGGCCAGTGGAGCGGGTTAGATATCCGTGGTGGACCAGCCCCCTGTTCGGGCTCATGGCCATCGGATGCATCATCCCGGCGCTCGGGGGGCCTGGACCGATCCTCGCCGCGACGGTGACTTACCCGGTCGTGCTGGCGGCACTGGTTTGTGTGGCGGTCGGAGTGATTGGCATGTTCGCGGCGGAATGGTGGGGTCGGCGGATCGCACCACCCAGGAGCCCAGCAGACGCGACAAGACGTGGGAATCGTCGCCTTGTCGTGATGAGGGTGGGCATCGCTGCGGGAATCATCGCGTTGGGGAGTGCGGCCGAGTCGCAATCGGCGATTTTCCAAGCGGTCGCATTTGGTCTGACCAGTGGCTTATGCGCTGGTGGCGCCGTTGTCCTCCCGTTCGACAAGAGGCGACATCTTCCACTTGATATGCCGCCCGAAGATGGGCGAGCCTGACGTAAGGAAGTGCCGCGTTGCCCATGGTCGATTGGAGAGAGGAAGCTCTCCGAGCGGCGTGATCGTGCCGGTGCTGGTCCTATTGTTCGAGAAGTACTTCGAGGAGCTGATCCGGCTCCTCCCGAATGGCAAACCGCAGCCTGAGGCGATCGGGCCGATCGCGCGTCGCTACGGACTCGAGATCGACCCGTCGACGATCGCCGCCCTCTGCGCAGAGCACGGGCTGACGTTCGGATAGAGGTCGGTCGACTATCAGCCCTCTGTTCGGGGCAGCGGCTGCGCAAACTCCCAGATGTGGCCACCTGGATCGGCGAAGCACGCTGTTCGGATTCCCCACGGGCGATTCATCGGGCCGTTCAGCAGCTCCACGCCACGGGCTGCCAGCTCGGCACAGGCTGCATCCACGTCGTCCACGGGGATCGTGAATTGGAATCTCGACCCGGCCTCCGGCCTGGCGACAACTCCCGGTTTGATGAGATCGACCGCCGCAGGGATCTTGAGCAGATTGATCAGGGTGTTCTCAAACCTGAATACCGCGGAGTTCTCATCTTCATAGAACACCGGGAGGCCGAAGACATCCTGGTAGAAGCGCTTCGACCGCTCCAGGTCTTCTACGAAAAGCGTGATGGCGTCGATGCTCTTCGGCGCCGCATTCGCAGCGGCGCTCAACCTTCCAATACCTCGCGGAGCTTGGCCGCGAATTCAGCAGCGTGGCTCCCGAAACCACCATGAGCACCGGGGAACACGACCGCCGGCGTTCCCAGCCTCTCGGCCAACCCCAGCCCGCCATCGTGGGCCAGCTCGCCGCGCGACTCATCTCCGACCGCCGCGACGACCCTGCATGAGACGGCCCTCAATGCGGCGTAGTCAGGTTCATAGCGGGCGATGGCCAGGACGTAGGGTCCGAAGAAAAGATCCATGTTTCCCTGCGTCCGAGCCATTTCCTCGAGCATCTCGGGTGTCGGCTGGCCTACAGGAGCAGGTGGAGGCCCGCTTCGGATGAGATCGCTGAATATCTCGACGGCCGGCCCGATTCCTCGAGTGCGGTATGCGGCAGTGACCTCTTCCATGGTCGCCCGCACGTGAGCCGAGTCGGGCTGCAGCGTGGGGGAGGGCGGCTCGTGCGCGACCACCGTATGTAGCTGCTCGGGGTGACGAGCTACCAGCTCGAGCGCGATCACGGCCCCGCCACTGCTGGCAAACACGTCGGCCTTCTCNNTCCGAAGAAAAGATCCATGTTCCCCATCGTCCGAGCCATATCCTCGCGCATCTCCTGGGTCGGCTCGCCCTCGGGAGCCGGCGGAGGCCCGCTGCGGATCAGATCGCTGAATATCTCGACGGCNNCGACAGGCCGCGCGGGTCATATGTCACCACGGTGTAGTGCGGGGCAAGCTGGCCGGCGATGCTCCTGAACGCGGTAGCGTCAGCCGGTCCGCCCGGCAT
>DMCH01000133.1:1812-2018 GCA_003446775.1 Chloroflexota bacterium | reverse complement strand
AGATGGCGGCTCAGGTGCTCGAGGTAGATGAGGACGTTGTCGAGCTTCGTGTCGCCATCCGGTTCAACCTTCGGAAGGGCCAGCAGCTGATCATCCGACATCAGTTGGATCGCCTCATCGGCGTATGCGAATGCGAGTCTGGCGTAGCCGACGACTTCCTCCTGAGCCGGGAATCGAATCTCCTCCGCGGCCTCATCCGACAGCTC
>DMCH01000133.1:0-1518 GCA_003446775.1 Chloroflexota bacterium | reverse complement strand
GCCAGCGACTCTCGCTCCCATACCTGCGCACGAGGTTCCTGAGCCAAGGCCCTGTGAAAGTAGGAGGCGAAAACGTCGTCCCAGCGCGCGGCGTGCCACACCTGCCAGGCGACCGAGTGAAGGCTTGGACCCGCGCTCCACGCAAATTCTTCGGGAGACAGCTCTTCGGCGGCCTTCAACAACCGTTCGTGCGCGAGCCTGTACGAGCGTAAGAGCGTCTCGCCAAGAGAACGCGGGCGCGCCGCCGGAGCCTTATCGACCCTTGTCATTCGCCCGCCCGCGGACTTCCTTGAGGCGAGTGGCGATGAGCTTCTTGACGAGCGCTTTCGGAAGTGGCTTGTCGATCGGAAAGTGCAATGACCCCGGTGTGCTCTCGTAGCCGGCCAGATCATCGGCCAGCTCTCCGAATATCGATCCGCTGTGAGGCAGGTAGGCGAGGTGGTTCTTGAAGGCGGCAAAACCGGCGATCACCTTTCCTTCCAGCCGGAACGCGGGCAGGCCGTACGAGATACATTCCTCGGCGTCCGGAATGACGCCGCGGATGGTCTGCCTCAACGTCTGCAGCGTTGCCCGCTTCGGCTCATCGAGCGCGGCCAGGTATTCGTCGATCCCTCGAGGAGTCACGTACTTATTTTGACTATCGTGAGATCGGACCATGAGCAAGGTGCTGATCACCGGATCCTCCGACGGTCTCGGGCTGATGGCCGCGCAGCGATTGCTTGCCGCCGGTCACGACGTAATCCTCCACGCTCGCAACCAGGGGCGTGCCCGAGACGCGATGGGCGCGGCGCCGAACGCACATGGTGTGGTGGTGGGCGACCTTGCGAGCATCGCGGAGACGCGAGGCATTGCCGATCAGGCCAACCGTTTAGGGCCGTTCGATGCGGTCATTCACAACGCCGGAGTCGGTAACCGCGAACGCCGAATCGAGACGGTCGATGGTCTCGAGCACATCTTTGCCATCAATGTGCTCGCGCCTTACCTGCTCACGGCGCTCATAAAACAACCCAAGCGCCTCATTTATCTGAGCTCTGGAATGCATCGCGGCGGCGATCCCGACCTGACCGACCTCCAGTGGAAGCGCCGGCGGTGGAACGGGACCCAGGCCTATTCCGACTCCAAGCTGTTCGACGCCGTGCTCGCTCTTGCGTTGGCGCGGCGCTGGCCGGCGGTGCTGTCCAATGCCGTCGACCCAGGTTGGGTCGCCACCAAGATGGGCGGGCGGGGCGCGCCGGACGATCTCGACCTCGGTTCCGAGACGCAGGCGTGGCTGGCGGTCAGTCAGGACGCCGGCGCGATGGTGAGCGGCGAGTACTTCTTTCACAAGAAGCCCCAAAGCATCCATCCGGCCGCGCGAGAAGTGTCCATTCAGGAGCGGCTGCTCGTGGCATGCGAGGAGCTCACCGGCACGCCGATGCCGGGAACGATCACGAACTCACCGGTGTAGTCAGGTTATGAATCGCAATCCCAAATGGCGAGGCGCCGGACTTGCTACCGCACTCCTGTTGTTGGCCTGCG
>DMCH01000121.1 GCA_003446775.1 Chloroflexota bacterium | reverse complement strand
GTTCCCTCTTATAACTCTTACGGTCGGCGGGAGCTTAGGACCTGTTCGATCTCGCGCTTGACTTGCTGGAGGTCCATGAACTCTCGGTAAACAGACGCGAAGCGTATATACGCGACCTCGTCCAGGTCGCGCAGGCGGTCCATGACCATCTCGCCGATCTCTCCGCTCGGGATCTCGACACGTCCGGAGCGCCGGAGCTCCGCCTCGATGTCGTCGACGATCGCGCGCAGCCGCTCGGGCGAGATGTCGCGCTTCTCGGTCGCCTTCTTCAGGCCGGTGAAGAGCTTCTGCGGGTCGAAGTCCTCGCGACGCCCATCCTTCTTGGTGACGTAGAAGGGCACCGCCTCGATGCGCTCATACGTGGTGAAGCGCTGCCCGCACTGCAGGCATTCACGCCTCCGGCGGATCGCCTCCCCAACCTCTGAGTCGCGGGAGTCGACCACCTTCAGGTCGTGGTGACCGCAGTACGGGCAACGCATCGTTTACGAGTATTCCTACATCCGGTTGCGGAGAAACGCAGGGATGTTGATGTCGCCGAGGTCCTCGGCGCCAAACTCCGGCCGCTCGAAGGTCGTCCGGCTGCGGATCTCCTGCTTGGCCTCGGTCTGGGTCTTGCCGCCGAACCCGGTGGCGATGACCGTGATCTTGATCTCGCCCTGCATGGTGTCGTCGCGGACGACGCCGAAGATGATGTTGGCGCCCGGGTCGGCCGCCGAACGCACGATCTCGGCCGCCTTCTGCACCTCCTGCAGGGTGATGTCCTTGCCGGCGGTGATGTTGAACAGGATGCCCTTGGCGCCGTCGATCGACGTTTCCAGCAACGGGCTGGAGACGGCCTGCTTGGCGGCGTCCTCGGCGCGCGAGTCGCCGGCCCCGTGGCCGATGCCCATGAGCGCCTCGCCGGCGTTCTCCATGATCGCCTTCACGTCGGCGAAGTCGAGGTTGATGACGCCGGGCTGCGTGACGAGGTCTGAGATGCCCTGGACGCCCTGGCGGAGGACGTCGTCCGCCATCCGGAAGGCTTCCTCGAGCGTCGTCTTCGAGCTGGCCACCTGGGCGAGCCGGTCGTTCGGGATGACGATGAGCGCGTCGACCTGGCTGCGCAGGGCCTTGATCCCTTCCTCGGCGGTGTCGTTGCGGATGCGGCCTTCGAAGGCGAATGGCCGTGTCACCACGCCGATCGTGAGCGCACCGGCTTCCTTCGCCAGCTCGGCAACGATGGCGGCCGAACCAGTGCCCGTGCCCCCACCCATGCCGGCGGTGATGAACACCATGTCCGACTCCTGGACCACGGCCGAAAGCTCGGTTCGGCTCTCGTCGGCGGCGTCGCGGCCGCGCGTCCAGTCGCCGCCCGCGCCAAGGCCGCGGGTGACCTTGTTGCCCATCTGGACCTTCACGTCGGCCTGGCAGCGTTCGAGCGCCTGCTTGTCGGTGTTGACGGCGATGAACTGAACCTTGAGCGCTTTCGAGATCATGCGATTGACGGCGTTGCCGCCACCGCCACCACAGCCGACGACCTTGATACGCGCTCGCCCCTCATGCAACTCACTCTCTTTCATGACGTCCTCCTGGTGCAAATCTGCTTTCGCTACGGCGAGGTCCAGCTGGCTTCTGGTCTGTTCTCTAGAAAAAATCTCGCAGCCACCTCACTGTTTTCTGGCCGAAGGTCACTTGCTGCCGGCCGTTGTTGTAGACGCGCGGGTGGGCCTTCAATCCCCACTTCACGAGCCCGACCGACACCGCGAACGACGGGCCCTGGGCGCGGTCGGCAAGACCGGCCACGCCGTTGGGCTGGCCCAGCCGGACCGAGGTGTCGAAGACGATCTGGGCCGCGTCGGTGGTGCCCATGAGACGGGAACCGCCACCGGTCACCACGACACCGGCGGGCAGCAGCCCGTCGAAGCCGCTCTTGCGCACCTCTTCGCGCGCCATCATGAAGATCTCCTGCATGCGCGGGCCGATGATCTCCGCCAGGAAGCGCCGCGGCAGCGCGTTGATGCGATCGCCCCCGACCTGGCGCACCTCGACCTTCTCGCCCGGGTCGATCACCTCGGGCAGCGTGTGGCCGTAGTTGAGCTTCAAGGTCTCGGCCTCGTCGAGCGTCGTGCGCAGGCCGATGGCGATGTCGCTGGTCACGTGGTTGCCGCCGACCGGCAGCACCGCCAGCTGGCGCGCGGCGCCATCGTTGTAGACGACGACCGACGTGGTGCCGGCGCCGATGTCGACGATGCAGACGCCGAGGTCCAGTTCCTGGGTCGTGAGCACGCCCTCGCCGGCGGCCAGCCCCGAGCAGACGACGTCTTCGATGTCGAAGCCCGCCCCGTGCACGCATTTGATGACGTTCTGGACCGCGGTCTGCGCGCCGGTGATGATGTTGGTCTCCACCTCCAGTCGGTGGCCCGTCATGCCGGTCGCGTCACGCACGCCTTCCTGGCCGTCGACCGTGTAGGCGCGAGGGATGGCATGTATGACCTCGCGGTCAGAGGCGACGCTCACCGCGCGAGAGGCCTCGACCACGCGCTGCACGTCGTCCTCGCCGATCTCGCGGTCGCCGCTCGCCACCGCGACGACGCCGGTCGAGTTCTGCGACCACAGGTGCGTGCCACCCAGGGAGACGACGACGGATTCAATTCGCTGCCCGGCCATGCGCTCGGCGGCGACGGCCGCGGCCTGGATCGACGCGATCGTCTTTTCGAGGTTGACGACCACGCCCTTGCGCAAGCCATCGGACGGGCTCTCGCCCACCCCGATGATGCTCACAGGTCCGTTCGGCTCGTCAGACTCGGCTATGACCACCGCGACCCGGCTCGTGCCAAGGTCGAGACCGACGGCTCTCTTCCGCCGCGACAATGCTGTGCTGGAACGCCTCCTGGAACGTATGGATATAACGGGCGGGCTGCCGGGATTATAAGGGCTTCTGGACGCTTGCGGGCTAGATTTTGTGGGTCATCGGGCGGCCGGGGCTAGCACTTGTGCCTCGGTGTGATAGCGCCCCCTACAGATAATGCCTCCTTATCGCACCCAGGTTGTTGAAGATCCGGACGCCGAACGCGACGATCGCGGCGATGTACAGCTCGACTCCCAATTTGTCACCGAAGTAGGTCAGGCCGGCCGCCAGGGTCGCGTTCGTCAACAGGCCGCTGAAGAAAACGCGCGGCTCGAACGTGCCCGCGATGTAGGCCTTGAACGCTCCGAAGATGGAGTCCAGCGCCGCGAGCAGCGCGACCGCCGTGTAGCGCGCATAGGTGATGGGGATCGTCAGCGGCGACATCAGGCCGAGCACCACGCCCAGCAGCGCGAACAGGATCGCCACGACTATTACTTGCATGCGGGCACCGGTGATGGCTGGGCCGCACCTGGCGATGGCGAAGGCGTGGCGGGTTGGCGCGATTTGTAGCCCGCGGCCGGTTCGGAGGGGTTCATCACGTTGACGTACGCGAGGTCGACCGAGTTGTAGTCGACGTTGTCGTGGCCCGCGATGGCCTTCAACGCCGCGAGCTTGTCGTGCAGCGTCGCGAACTCTTCAGGCGTCAGCACGCGGCCAAAGTAAACCTTCCAGCCGCGTTTGGAAATGAGGGTCAGGTCGCCGCTGCAATCCAGGATGAATCCCGATACCTCCTGTCCGATCAGCGCCGGAAACCCGCGCTGGATGTTGACAAGCGCGGTCAGGAGCGTCGGGTCGAGCGCCTGCGCGCCGATCCTGGGATCCGCGCCGGGCGGCCCCTGGATGTCGACCAACGTGCCGGCCGACCCGGCCGGCCCCAGCACCATCGCCTGGCTCGAGAGCAGGAAGTAATGCTTGCTCGGCCCGGCGTGATACGCGGCGATCGGCTGCCACTCGCTGATGCGCACGACGACGGCGCCGTCGAGCTGAGGGTCGACAGTGGCCGTGCGCACCCAGACCTGGTCGAGGAGGTGATGGCGATCCGATTCCCCATCCACCGCGAGCACCGACCGGGTGCCGTTGAGCCCGGCCGCCGCCGCCACCTGCGCGGCTGAGAGGTGATGCGCTCCTGAAATGTCGACAGAATTGATCGCGAGCGCAGGCCCGAACCAGAGCCAGCCGAGCAGCGCGCCTTCGCCGACCGCGACCATCACGGCCACGACGCGACGCATCGGGTGCACGTCGGGTTCCTTCAGGTTGCGCTCCGAGCGCGTCCACAGCTGGCCTTTGAGCGGCGCGGCCTCCTCCGGGCTCGGCCGCCGGCTCAGTCGGGGCAGCAAGGAGCGCCGTCGACGGAACCTCATTCGGCCGGAGGGCCTACGCGATGCTGGTGGCGGCCGATCGCATAGTCGACCAGCCGCTGGCACATGTCGCCGAATTCAATGCCGGCTGCCCGCGCCGCATCTGGCAGCAGCGAGAGCTCCGTCAGCCCTGGAACCGTGTTCACCTCGAGCAGCCAGGGCGTCCCGTCCGCGTCCACGATGATGTCGACACGACCCATCCCGGAGCAGCCGAGGAGGGTGAACGCGCGGCCGGCCGCCTCCGATGCGGCGGCGCGCGCAGCTTCCGGGATCCGCGCGGGGATGATGTGGTGCGACTTGCCCGCCGTGTATTTCGCGTCGTAGTCGTAGACCGGGTTGTCGCTGACGATCTCAAGCGTCGGCAGCACCTGTAGTTCCGGCGTGGCGAGGACGCCGACCGTGATCTCGGTGCCGGCCGCAAACCTCTGGACCATGACCCGCCGGTCGTAGCGCGCGGCCAGCACCAGCCCACTGGCGACCTGGTCCGCGTCGCGGGCGATGGTGAGGCCGATCGTCGAGCCTTCACGCACGGGCTTGATCACGAGCGGCAGGCCGAAATGCGCGACGAGCCGTTCGACGGCGTCGGCGCTCAGGCCCTGCTTCAGCTCGAGCTCCTCGAACTCCGGAACGTGAAGGCCGGCGCCCGCCATCACGGAGTTGGCGCGCGACTTGTCCATGCAGAGCGCCGACGCGAGCACACCCGAGCCGGTGTACGGAAGGGCGAGCAGCTCGAGCATCCCCTGGACGGTGCCGTCCTCGCCCAGGCGGCCGTGAAGCGCATTGAAGACGCAGGCGAAATTGCCGTCGCGCAGGACGTCCCACGTGCTCATGTCGAGGTCGACGCCGGTGACGTCGTGGCCCCGCCCGCGCAGCGCCTCCTCCACCTGCGCGCCCGAGCGCAGCGACACCTCGCGCTCAGCAGAGCGTCCTCCGCGCAGCACGGCGACTCTCACTCCCATTTCCCCACCAGCTCGACCTCACGCTCGAGCTCGATGCCAAACCGATGCATGACCGTGGCGCGCGCGCGTTCGATGAGCGCGGCCACGTCGACAGCGGTGGCGCCTCCCTCGTTGACGATGAAGTTGCCGTGCAGCTGCGAGATGACGGCGGCTCCCTCGCGTGCGCCCTTGAGCCCGGCGGCCTGGATCAACCGCCCCGCGGAGTCTCCCGGCGGATTCATGAACACGCTGCCGCAGTTCTTGGTCTTGATGGGCTGGGTCTCATTGCGCTCGCTGGTCAGCTTGGCCATCAAGCGCTTGGCCTCTTCCCCATCCCCGCGCTCGAGCTGGATCGTCGCATCGATGACGAGCGAACCCCGAAGCGGGCCGTCTCGAAGCGCCGAAGTGCGATAGCCGAACTGCAGGTCGTCCACGCTCCACGTGCGCCGGTCGGCGCCGGGCTGGAATCCGCGCGCGGCCACCAGCACCTCTCGCAGCTCGTGGCCCCAGCAGCCGGCGTTCTGATAGACCGCTCCGCCGACCGTGCCCGGCACACCGATGGCGAACTCGAATCCGCGGAGGTTGGCGTCGGCCGCGATCCTGGCCAGCCTCATCATCTTCAGGCCCGCGCCCGCGCGGATGCGCGTGCCGTCGACCTCGTAGTCGCGGTTGATCACGCGGATGACGAGTCCTTCGACCCCAGCGTCGGCGATGAGCAGGTTGGTGCCGGCCCCGAGCAGGAGATGCGGGATGCCCCGCAGGCGGGAGCCTTCGATGGCGACCTCGATGGACTGAGGGTTGGCCATCTCGGCGAAATATTCGGCGGGACCGCCGATGCCGAACGAGGTGCGCGAAGCGATCGGCTCGCCCATGCGCACGCCGGGCAGCTCGCGCAGCCACGCGAGGTTAGATTCTTTGCGCCAGCTCATCGCCCAGCTTTCTGATGTCACCCGCGCCCATCAAGAGCAGAACGTCGTCCGGGCCCACAAGACCTTCGAGGGTTTCACGAGCCCTCTCAAAAGAACCCACGTACACCGCATTGGGAATCAGGTCCGCCAGGTCGGTCGCCTGGACCCCGGTGGGGTTGTCCTCGCCCGCGCCATATACATCCACGATCAGCACCCGGTCGGCCGCGCCAAACGAGCGCGAAAAATCCTGGAGCAAGGCGGCCAACCGCGAATAGCGGTGCGGTTGAAACACCACGATGAGGCGGCGATGCCGCAGCTCTCGCGCCGCTTGCAGCGTGGCTCGCACCTTGGTCGGGTGGTGCGCGTAGTCGTCATAGACGGGGGCGCCCTGGAATACGCCCATGAACTCGAGCCGGCGGTGCGCGCCAGGGAATCGTTCCAGCGCGCCGGCCACGTCCGTGAAGCTCACGCCCAGCTCGAGCGCCATCGCGGCGGCCGCGGTCGCGTTCTGCACGTTGTGCCGGCCGGGCTGGCGAAGGTTGACCCGTCCCAGCTCGCGCCCAGCATGGTGAATCGCGAAGGGGCGGCTTTCATCGCAGCGGTAGTCGGCGCTGTCGCTGAAGCCGTACGTGATGCGTCGGGCCGGCGTCTCGAGCGAACGCGTGCGCTCGTCGTCCGCCGACAGGACCGCGAGGCCGTCGGCAGGCAGTGCGGCCACGAACTGCGCAAACAGATCACGGACCGCATCGACGTCCCGAAAGTGATCGGGATGGTCGAACTCGATGTTGGTGACGATCGCGCGCTTGGGGTGATGGAGGACGAGGGTGCCGTCGGATTCGTCCACCTCGGCGACGAGCCAGCGCGAGCGGCCCGCGCGGGCGCTCGAGCCGTCGCCGACCAGGACGGTCGGGTCGAACCCGGCCTCGGTGAGGATGTGGCCGGTCATGTGGGTCACTGTCGTCTTGCCCGCGCTGCCGCCGACCGCGATGGAATCGGAGTCGGCTATGAGCTCGGCCAGCATCTCGGCGCGGGAGAGCACTTTGACGCCCATCGCCCTCGCGGCCTCGAGCTCGGGCGATGCCTTGATGGCGCCGCTGTACACGAGCAGGTCCTGGAAGAGGACGTGCTCCGGGTCATGGCCGATGTGGATGCGAACGCCCGCATCCTCCAGCGCGGCCGTCGTTTCCGATTCGCGCAGGTCGCACCCGCTGACCTCGTCGCCGCGCGCGAGGAACACGCGAGCCAGCGCGGACACACCCGCGCCGCCGACGCCCATCAGGTGCACCTTCATTTCCGGGCGACCTCGTGAAGGATCGCCAGCACTCGTCTAGCCGCGTCGCGCCGGCCCGCCCCGGCCGAAGCTTTCGCCATCGCGCGCAGCCGATCGGCGCTGAGGCTGTCGAGGGTGGTGACCAGAACGCCCGGGCTCAACTCGGCGTCTCCGATGCGCACCGCTGCGCCGGCGTCGACCATTGCCTTCGCGTTCTCCTCCTGGTGGCCCCCGCCAAAGGTCCCGGGCACCAGCACCATCGGCAGACCGACCGCGGCGATCTCGGCGATGGTGCTCACGCCGGCCCGGCTCACCACCAGGTCAGCCTCTGCCATCAGCGCCGGCATGTCATCGGTGAAGGTGAGCCCTCGGTAGCCGGGCGCCGCGTGCTCCGCCACTCCCGCCGATCCCTGCCTGCCCGCGACGTGGACGACCTCTTCGAAACGCTTCCGCAATTCATCGAGCGCGCCCCACACGGCTTCGTTGATGTGGCGGGCACCCTGACTCCCACCCGTGACGAGCAGGTGGCGCGGCGGCACCGCCGCGGTACGCGGATCGAACCCATCGCGCAGCGGAACGCCGGTCAGGTCCACCCGCTTGTTGCGGACCCGCGTCTCGGTGCCCGGCAGAGTCGTACAGATCGCAGCGGCCCCACGCGCGAAAAAACGCGTCGCCAGGCCGGGGCGGACATCCTTCTCATGCAGCACATAGGGGATCCCGCGCAGGCGCGCGGCGGCCACGGCGGGCGCCATCACGTAGCCGCCCATCCCGAGCACCACATCAGGCTGGAAGCCGTCGACGATGCGCAGGCCGGCGCGGAGCGCGGCTGGGACGATCGCCGGCAGGGCGAGGTTCTTCCAGAGCGCGTCGCGGTCAAGCCCACGCACGTTGACGGTCGCCAGGTCGAAGCCCGCGGCCGGCACGAGCCTTTCCTCGGGGCCGCCCTTGCGCCCAACCAGCAGCAGAGCGCCATCGGGCTCCTCAGCGCGAAACGCGTGCGCGACCGCGAGCGCCGGATAGAGGTGCCCACCGGTCCCGCCGCCAGCTATCAAAAGCCTCATCTTTCCTCTTGTTATCCCCGAATCCGGTACCTGATCCATTGCGGGCGACGCTGAGCAGGAGTCCCACCGCCGCCAGCGTCGTCGCGACCGCAGTCCCGCCGTAGCTGAAGAACGGCAGCGGCACGCCCGCGATCGGCAGCGTGTTCGTCACCGTGGCCATGTTCATCAAGGCCTCGAATGCAATCCAGGTCGTGATCCCGGCGGCCAGGCACACGCCGAATCGGTCGGGCGCGCGCAGGGAGGCCAGGTATCCGCGCACCGCGAAGAACAGGAACCCGGCCATCACCAACGTGGTCCCGACCAGCCCCGTCTCCTCGCCAAGGATGGCAAAGATGAAGTCGGTGTGCGCCTCGGGCAGCCAACCGTACTTTTCGACCGAGTGGCCGATGCCGACGCCGAACAGCCCTCCCGAGCCCAGGCTGTAGAGCGCCTGCGTCGACTGGAAACCTGCCCCCAGCGGATCGGCGAACGGGTTTCTGAAATTGGTCAGGCGGGCGAACCGGTACGGCTCGAGCAACGTGATCGCGAGGAAGGCGAGGCCGAGGGCGGCCACCAGCAGCACCAGGTGCCGGAACCGACCCCCGCCGGCCCAGTACGCGCTGAGGAAGATCCCGACGATGACGACGGACGTGCCGAGGTCTCTTTCCAGCATGAGGAGCACGAGCACGCCGGCGAGCATCGCCGCGAATGGCGCGAGTCCCTTCCGCAGGTCGCCGAGGTGGGCAGCGTTGCGATCGACCCAATGGGCGACGAAGAAGACGAACGCCAGCTTGCCCAACTCCGACGGCTGAAACGTTCCCAGCGGACCGGCGTCGAACCAGCGGCGGGCGCCGTTGACGGTGACGCCGAGGTGCGGGACCAGGACGAGGAGCATCAGCAGTGTGGCTGCAACTGCCGCCGCCGGGGCCAGCGGGCGCAGGCGCCGGTAGTCCATCCGTCCGAGCACGAACAGGCCGGTGAAGCCGATGAGCATCCAGACCGCCTGCCGCTGCGCGTAGTAGAAGGCCGACTGGTGCTGCGTGTATGCGAAGGCGACGCTGGCGCTGGTGACCATGACCAATCCCGCGCCGCTGAGCAGCACGGTCGTGAACATCAGCAGCCGGTCGGGGTGCTTGACCGACCGGGCGCCAGAGCTCATCTATCGAACCTCTCGCGGACCAGGGCCTTGAAGCGGCGGCCGCGGTCCTCGTAGTCCTTGAACATGTCGAAGCTCTTGTAGGCGGGGCTCAACAACACCACGCCGCCGGGCCGCGCGAGACCTGCCGCGAGCTCGACCGCCTCCTCAAGGCTCTCCGCTCGCACGACCTTGGGGTGATCTGCGAGCTCCTTGGCCAGCAGCTCGGCCGATGCGCCCATCAACACGACCGCGTCCGCGTGCCGCAGCAAGTCGGCCACCCACGGCCCGAGCTCGAAGCCGCTCCCATAGCCGCCGGCGATCAGCACCAGGGGCGAATCGGGGAATGCGCTGAGCGCGACGCGGCCGGCGTCGGGGTTGGTGGCCTTGGAGTCGTTGTACCAGCGCACCCCGTCCCATTCGCCGACCAGCTCGAGGCGATGCTCGACGCCTTTGAACGAGCGGATCGCGGCGCCGATCGCCTCGTCGGACAGGCCGGCGATTCGACCCACGGCCGCCGCAGCGAGCGCGTTCTCGAGGTTGTGGCGGCCGGGCAGCGGCATCGGTGGTACGGGCCGGTGCTCGTCGAACCAGACCACGTGCCCGCGCGTGCGCGACGCGAGGGCGCGCACGGCCGGGTCACGACCGTTCAGAACCGCGAAATCGTCGGCGCCCGCGAACTCGATCGCGCGCGCCTTGAGGTCGACGTAGCGCTCGAAGGTGCCGTGGCGATCGAGGTGGTCGGGCGTGATGTTGAGGATCGCGCCAATGTGAAATCGGGGCTTCTCAACCGACTCGAGTTGAAAGCTGGAGAGCTCGAGCAC
>DMCH01000127.1:1198-2582 GCA_003446775.1 Chloroflexota bacterium | reverse complement strand
TGACGAACACCTCGCCGTGCTGGTAGGGGCTCATGGTCCCGGGGTCGACGTTGAGGTAAGGGTCGAGCTTCTGGAGGGAGACGGTGAGGTGGCGGGCCTTCAGGATGTTCCCGATGGACGCCGCAGTGATGCCCTTTCCCAATGAGGAGACGACACCCCCGGTCACGAAAACGTACTTCGACATAGAGACCTCCAGGGCGGTTTTTCAAATCTTACCGGGTCGGACGCCCCGGCAAACATTTCCGCGGTAAACGGCGCCGGCCTTAGGCTTTGGCTTCCGCTTTTGGCTCCAGCACCACGAGCTTGGTCTCGTAGTCGCCGGAGGACCTCTGGACCGAGAGCTTGGGGAGCGGCTCCCCGGCGGTCAGGCCCATCTCCTTGAGGAACCTGTCGATCGGGTCGAGCTCGAGCTTCAAGCCCGGGATCGCGAAGTGCATGGGCACCACGTAGCGTGGCTCGAGCTGCCGCACCACCTCGGCCGCCTGGGTGGCGTTGATCGTGGTACGCCCGCCGACCGGGACGAGCAGGACGTCGGCGGAGGAGAGCGTTTCGGCCTCGGCGTCGTCGAGGCTGTGCCCGAGGTCGCCGAGGTGGCAGACCCGGATGTCGTCGATCTCGATCAGGTAGACGGTGTTCCGGCCGTGCTTGGCGCCCTTCTCCGCGTCGTGATATGTGGGCACGCCGATCACGGAGACGCCGGCCACCTCGTACTCGCCCGGTCCACGAATCTCGTAGGGCTCGCGTATCGCCTGGACGTAGCTGTGGTTTTCGTGCTCGTGGCTGATGGTCACGAGGTCGGCGTCGAGCCGCTGCAGCTTGAGCCCGATCGCCGGCGGATAGGGGTCGGTGACGACGGCGGCGTTGCGGCCGCGGAGCCGGAAGCAGCCGTGTCCAAGCCAGGTGACGTCCAATGCTTCTCCTTATCTGATGCCTACATACGATCAGGGGCGGTGACGCCGATGAGGTCGAGCGCCGTCTTCAAAGTGTGACGCGCCGCACGACAGAGCTCGAGCCGCGCCCGAGTCAGCTCCGCGTCATCGACGACGACGCGGTGCTCGCCCGCCTCGTTGCCGGCGTGATAGAACCGATGCACGGCGGTCGCGAGGTCGTGCACGTAATAAGGAATGCGATGCGGCTCGAGCAGGCGGGTCGCATCCTCCACGACCTCGGGCCAGAACGCGAGCTGGCGCGCGACGTCGAGCTCCCATGGCTGCACCAGCAGCGCGACGTCAGCTCTTTCAGGCAAGGTCGGGTGCCGCTCGCGCGCGGTCGCCTCGACATTGGCAAGGCGAGCGTGCGCGTACTGCGCGTAGTAGACGGGGTTCTCGCTGCTCTGCGTGAGCGCAAGGTCGAGGTCGAACTCGATCGTCGTGTCGGGCGAGCG
>DMCH01000127.1:0-1024 GCA_003446775.1 Chloroflexota bacterium | reverse complement strand
GCGTGCGCGTACTGCGCGTAGTAGACGGGGTTCTCGCTGCTCTGCGTGAGCGCAAGGTCGAGGTCGAACTCGATCGTCGTGTCGGGCGAGCGGAGCAGGTAGAAGTAGCGCACGGCGTCGGAGCCGACCTTGTCTATCAGCTCGTCGAGCTCGACGAAGCGGCCGGCGCGCTTCGACATCTTCATCGATGCGCTGCGCGCGGCGCCCTCTTTGAGGTTGACCATCTGGTGGATGACGATCACGAGCCGAGCCGGGTCGATCCCGAGCGCGGTGGCAGCAGACTTCAGTCGCGCGACGTAGCCGTGATGATCGGCGGCCCACACCTCGACCACACGGTTGAAGCGCCTGCGCTCGAACCGGCTGAGCAGGTAGCCGAGGTCCGAAGCGAAATATGTGGGCTCCCCGTTCGAGCGGATGACAACGCGATCCTCCTTCTCGGATACAACCTGCTCGCCGAGCCCGTCCTCCTCTTCTAGAGCCGGCCCAAACCACAGCGCGCCGTCGCGCTCCTTGAGGAACCCGGATTCGCGCAACCTTTCGATCGCAAGCTGCGGCAGGCCCTCCTGCCACAACCGCGATTCGGGGAACCATTCGTCGTAACGCGCGTTCAAGCGGGCGACGCTGGCGCGGATGCGGTACACGATCACGCCGACGGCGAAGTCGCGCACCTTGGCCTCCGCTTCTTCCGCGGGCAGCGAATCGACGTCGCCAAGCTCCTGCTTCGCCATCTCGGCGAGCTCGATGACGTACGCGCCGGTGTAACCGCCCTCGGGTGGCTCTTCCCCGTGCATCCGCGCCCATACCGAAGCTCCGAACCTGCGCGCTTGCGTGTTCTGGTCGTTGACGTAGTACTCGCGACTGACATCGTGACCCGTGAACTCGAGGAGCCGGGACATCGAATCGCCAAGGACCACTCCCCGGCCGTGGCCGATGTGCAGCGGTCCGGTCGGGTTGATGCTCCCGAACTCCACCTGCACGCGCTCTCCGCGGCCGAGGTCGGCCGCCCCGTAGCCCTCGCCGCGCA
>DMCH01000120.1:13531-14984 GCA_003446775.1 Chloroflexota bacterium | reverse complement strand
TCAGCAACGTCCTGAAGCAGGAGAGGAGCGGGGCATCGTTGACGTCTTTAGAACTTGCGGCTGGGTTTACCCTGAAGGTCATGGGCAGCCTGGCTCATGACCTGATCGGGACGTGGCGCCTGCTTTCGCGCATCGATCGGGATGCGTCGGGCGGACTGGTCGACGAGCCCACTCTGGGCGCTGACCCCCTGGCGCTGCTCTTCTTCGACGGTGCGGGGAACTTCGCGGCCCAGTTCATGAAGCGCGACCGCAGCGTAGCGGTCGCCGCGCCAGTGTTCACGGGGCAGAACAACACCACCGCAATCGGGGGCTACGACGCCTACTTCGGCACGTATGAGGTGGACGAGACTAGGGGCGACGTGCTTACGCGCCTGGTCGGCGCGCTCTCCCCCGGCCACGTGGGGGCGACCATGATGCGGAACATGAAGGTGGAGGAAGGCAAGCTGGTCATCCGGCTGACCACGACAACAGCCGACGACACACTGGTGCATCGAACGCTCACCTGGGAGCGGGCCGGCTAACTCACCACTCGCCCAATTCGAGTCTCGGCGAAGTGCGGAGAGGGAGAGATTTGTCTCTTCTCAACGTCTGGCGCTACCTGCTGATCCCCTAGTTACCGATCGATGGTCAGCTCTCAAGGTCACGCCCGCCTCGGCCGCTCGATCCAAGACCGCAAATGCGGCAGCCTCGTCGATTTGCAGCCCGAAGGTCATGGTCCCGAGGCAGAGGCGTGAGACTTTGAGACCGGTGCGGCCGAGCCTGGTGTGCTGGATTACGACCTCCTCTCGAAACGCCGCAGCTTTGATGAATTGACGAGCCGGAGCGACGACCCTGGAATTATCCCTGCCACGGTTGGGCTAAGGGTGCGTGACCAGGGCCGGCTCAGCCAGCAGCGGCGAGGCCTGCCTTCGCGACCTCCATGTCCTGGGTGTAGTGGCCGCCGCTCACCCCGATGGCGCCGACAATGGCGTCGCCGATCTTGATGGGGTAGCCGCCGCCGAAGACGACCAACCGGTCGATGCCCCCAACGGCGCCGGCGGCAAGCGGCGGGTCGTTCTTGATGAACTCGTGCCAGCCGTCGGTGGAGAGGCCGAAGCCGACGGCGGTGTACGCCTTGTCCTGGGCGATCTGCACGCTGAGTAGAGCCGCGCCGTCCATCCGGCTGAAGGCCTTGAGCACGCCGCTTTCATCGCAGACCGCAATGACGAAGGGATGTCCCATCGCCTTCGCCTTGGCCTCCGCGGCCGCGATCAAGCGGTGCGCCAACTCGGTACCGATGCTGGGCTTCTGGAATGTCTCGCTCATGACTCTCCCTCCATACGAGCAACTTTGTACTGCTGCTCGAGTTCACGTATCTCGGGCAGGCCGATGAAGTCGAGGAAATCCTCGAATCGTGGCATGTCGGCCAGGGCGCGGACTGGCGACCCGTCCTCTCTTATCTGGGCGAGCACAC
>DMCH01000120.1:809-13242 GCA_003446775.1 Chloroflexota bacterium | reverse complement strand
CCCCCCTCCGCGTAGTTGAAAAGGAGCGGCACGTCCGGGAAGGCCGCCGCCACTGCTCGGATCTCCGCCTCCGATTCGGGCGCCTCAACAAACAGGATGTCGGCGCCTGCCTCCCGGTAGAGGCGGGCCCGCTGGAGGGCCGCCTCAATGCCCTCAATGGCGCGGGCGTCGGTACGGGCGATGAGCAGGAAGTCGGCCGAGCGGCGCGCGTCCACGGCGGCGCGGAGCTTGGCGGCCATCTCGTCCGCCGGGATGACCTGCTTGCCCTCCATGTGCCCGCACTTCTTCGGCGCGATCTGGTCCTCGATGTGGATCGCCGCCACCCCCGCCCGCTCGTACTCCTGCACGGTACGGATGACGTTGATCGGGTTGCCGTACCCGGTGTCGGCGTCGGCGATCACCGGGATACCCACGGCATTGACGATGCGTCGGGCGTTGTCGACCATATCGGACATGGTCATCAGCCCGACGTCGGGCCGGCCCAGGTGCCCGGCCGAGGAGCCGAAGCCGGTCATGTAGACGGCCGGGAAGCCGGCCTCCTCGACGAGGCGGGCACTGAGCGCGTCGTAGCAGCCCGGAGCGAGTACCGGAGCGTGGCGGTCGATCAACTCGCGCAGGCCCGGCCCAGACCCGCCCGTTCCGTGCAGAAACGTTGCCATGGTTAGATGATGGCGCGTCGCCGCGCCCGCTGCTCCGCGAAGCCGACCAGATTCGAGAATCCTTGTGCCAACGTGCGTGGAGCTGGGGCCACTCGGTGGCTATGCGCACGTCAAAATACGCCGATGGGCGAGAGATACACCCACGGGCATCACGAGTCGGTACTCAGGAGCCACAAGTGGCGCACGGCGGAGAATTCGGCCGGCTACCTCCTTGACTCGTTGTTGCCTGGCCAGGATCTGCTGGATGTGGGTTGCGGTCCGGGAACACTGACAATCGGCCTTGCTCGCCGGGTTGCGCCCGGAATGGTATTTGGCATCGACGCGGCAAGCGAGGCAATCGCCGAGGCGGAGGAGCTCAGCCGTAGTGAAGCCACCGTTGATAATGTCAGCTTCGCCCAGGGCGATGTCTACGCCCTCCAGTTTGCAGTCGACTCGTTTGATGTTGTGCACGCACACCAGGTGCTCCAGCACCTGAAGCAACCGATCGCAGCGCTCGCTGAAATGCGCCGGGTTTTGCGCCCTGGCGGCACTCTCGCTGTTCGAGACGCTGACTACGGAGGGTTTGTCTGGTCACCAGCTGATCCTCAACTCGAACGCTGGAATCAGCTCTACCACGAGCTGACTGCACGCAATGGTGTTGAGGCCAACGCCGGTCGCCACTTGCTGGGGTGGGTTCAAGCCGCCGGGTTCAGCGACGCGCGCGCGAGCAGTTCGACGTGGACATTCGCGGATCCAGAGAGCCGAAGTTGGTGGGGTGGCCTCTGGGCGGACCGTGTCCTGCTGTCCGAATATGCCAAACAGGCGCTTGCGTATGAGCTCACCGATGCGGCCGAATTGGCGGCTCTCGCCGCCGCATGGCGCCGGTGGGCAACCGAACCTGACGGATTCTTCGCAGTGCTAAACGTTGAAGTCCTTGCCAGTAAGTAATCCATCGGCCTCGACCAGCCCGCTCAGCTCTGCCACCGCCCTCCCCCTCACAGCAGCGCCGCCAGTTCCGCGACCGGGACCTCGTCGAGACGCTTGACGACTTCTACCAAGTCAGAGTGCCCGCCCAGTTCGGTGAACTTTGCCTCGAGCGCCTCCCAACTGGCCGGCCCGTGGTAGTCGGGCTTATCCAAGGTTCGGACGCTGCCGTCATGAAGGTGCGCCTCGAGCCGGCACCCCTGGTGCTCGGGGAATCCGTTCGACAGGACTGGATCCGAATGGACCTCGATTCGCTGCAGCAGGGCCTGCACATCGCGGGCGTGGATGCGCTCGGGTACGTACTGAGCGGGGGTCATCTCGCCGTCGATCAAGGCCGCGGCGATGAGGTAGGGGAGCGAGTGATCCGCCTCCTCCTTGTTGTGGACACGCTTCTTGTCGCCGGCACCAGGCCCGATGATCTCGTAAGACACGTCGAAAACGTATGCGTCGATCCGCTCCACGTCCTCGGCATCAAGCCCGGTCTCGCGCAACTCGATGACCGCCTCCAGAGCTGACTGGGAGTGGCCCTCGGCGTTGAACCGCTTGATGATCGTCAGTTGCACCGCCTCGAGATCCTCCCCCGCCCAGTTGATGTGGAATCGGCCCGAGATGCTGTCCATGAACCCCTTGCTGCCCTCGAAGACTTCCATCGGGCCGGTCAGGCCGCGGTACGCGAGGAAAGCGGCGTGGACCGCGCCGAAGGCCGTGTTCGGGTAGGCCAGGCCTTTCCAGTTTGACAACGACCCAGTTCGGGTCACCCGCAGCGAATTGAAGGCGGTCCCCGACATGGCGATGGCGTTCGCCGTTCGCTCGGCATCCAGCCCCAGAGCGCGTGCTGCTCCCGCTGCAGCCGCATATGCACCCTGAGTCGCGTGATCGAAGCCGCGGCCCCTAACCGGCGCCACCTGGCTCAGCCGTATCTGGACCTGATAGGCGACCGCGAGGGCTGTAAGAAGCTCGGAGCCGTGCGCACCGACATATTCGGCCGCTGAAAGAACCGGCGCCAAGTTGTCGCTTGGATGACAGGCCTCCCCGCGTCCGAGGAAGCAATCGTTGAAGTCGAGATAGCGGATAGCCGCGCCGTTATGGAACGCGGCCCGGTCGGGAGCGGTCCTTCCGCCGCCGATCAAGGTCGCGAGAGGGCGACCGCCGAAGTCCTCGACTTGGTGGCGGATGGCCCTGACCACGGGAGAGCCGAGAGCGCCGTACGCGCAGCCCAGTGCGTCGAGCACGCGCTTCTTGAGTGCCTCCTGCGATGCAGCGGAAACATCCTCCCAACGCGCACTTGAGACAAACTCGGCCAGCTCCTGAACCGCCGTCAATTGCATAGACCTGTACTATCACGGCGCCCGTGTCTGCGGAACCAAGAGGCCAGCTCACCGGCCTGCGCGTACTCGAGCTCGGCTCTCTTATCGCGGGGCCTTTCTGCACCCGGCTGCTGGCCGACATGGGGGCCCGTGTCCTGAAGGTCGAGCCGCCCGGCGCCGGAGATCCCCTGCGGAACTGGAGCCTGGTCACCGAGGAAGGATCACTCTGGGCCATGGTCCAATCTCGAAACAAGGAATCGATCGCGATCGACTTGCGCCGTCCGGCCGGCCAGGATCTCGTGCGGCGGCTTGCCGCGGGCGTCGACGTGGTAGTTGAGAACTTCCGGGCGGGCCGGCTGGAGTCGTGGAACCTCGGTCCGGAACAGCTCCGGGAGGCAAACCCGAAGCTCATCCTGGTCAGGATTTCGGGTTTTGGCCAGAGCGGACCATACCGCGACCGGCCGGGGTATGGCAGCACGGCCGAGTCGATGGGTGGGCTGCGGTTCGTCACCGGCTTCTCTGACCGGCCACCCCTGAAGATGGGCATCAGCATCGGCGACGCCATCGCATCCTTATATGCGACCATCGGCGCGCTTGCCGCTTTGCGACGAAGGGCCGAAACCGGGCGGGGCGAGGTGGTTGACGTCGCCCTTAACGAGTCAGTTTTCAGCCTCCTCGAAGCGATCCTGCCCGAGTACGCCTATGGCGGCGTGGTGCGCGAGCGCCAAGGCAACTCGCTCCCCGGCTCAGCGCCATCGAACAGCTACCCGACGCGGGATGGGCGGTACATCACGATCGGAGCCAACGGAGATTCCATTTTCGCGCGGTTCTGCGCCGCCATCGGGCAACCGGAACTTGTCCAGGACCCCCGCTACGCCGACAACCAGGCCCGGCGAGCGAATGCCGCCGAGCTGGACGCCGTCATCGAGGCATGGACGCGTGAGCGCAGCGTGGAGGATGTGTGGGAGATCCTCAATCGGGCTGAGGTGCCCGCTGCGCCGGTCTACAGCATCGCCGACATCGCGAAGGACCCCCAGTTCCGAGCCCGTGCGATGCTCCTCGAAGTTGACGGCCCAGGCGACATCGGCAAGCTGCTCATTCCCGGGTTCGTGCCGAAGTTCGAAGAGGCGCCCGGACAGTTCAGATGGCTGGGCCCGCGAGTAGGACAGCACACGGAGAAAGTTCTGCGCGAGCAGCTTGGATTGGCAGCCGAGGAGATCGCTACGCTGGTTGCCGAAGGCGTGATCGGCGTCGCGCAACAATCCGCCCGGGAGAGCCACTTGCCTGAGAGCACGACTGGTTTGCCGCAAGGCGATGCCCGACCGGGAAGCCTCCCCTTCTGAGCACGTCATCCTCGCGAACTCCACCCGCCTCACCCACTGGCGTCGAGCGGACCGGCCAGTCCACTCGGTGGGTCGTGCTAGGCGTGGCGCTCGCGATCCAGACCGCGACGTCGGTGGTCGCCGCAGCGCTGCCGGTGTTGCTGCCTCTGGTCAAGGCCGAGTTTCACCTGACATTCGCCGAAGCCGGTGTCGTGGCGAACTTTCCCTTCGTGGGCAGCCTTCTCACCATCGCCCTCGCCGGTTGGGCGGTCGACGCTCTAGGTGACCGCTTGGTCCTGGTTTTTGGCGGGGTCCTCACCGGCGTCGCCGCCCTGGCCTGCGCGCTGGCGCCCGCCTTCGCTGTGATCCTTGGAGTGCTAGTGATCATGGGTATAGGCATAGGTACCGGGACTCCGGCCGGGAGCCTCGCGGTGCGCAACGCATTTCCGCTCCGGCTGCGGGGAATGGTGATGGGGATGCGCCAGACGGGGATCCCGCTCGGTAGCTTTCTGGCGGCCCTGATACTGCCGTCGATCGCCCTCTCCGCCGGTTGGCGCGGCGCCCTGGCGGCAGCGGGCGCAGCGTCGATCGTGGTTGCGATCGCTGGGCTGGGGATTTATCGATCGGGGCCTCGGGCAAGAACCGCCGTCGGTGACAGCGGGAGCCTTCTCAACGTCCTCACCCGGGACATCACAGTCGCGGCCACCAGCGGCATGCTCATGGTCGCCGGCCAGATGTGCCTCCTCACTTACTTGGTCGTCTATTTGATCCATGAGCGCGGCCTCACTATCACCACCGCGGCGTTCTACCTTGCACTGGCCCAGTTGGCCGGAGCCTTTGGCAGAGTTCTGTGGGGCGTAGTCAGCGACCGCCTGCTCTCAGGCAGCCGCCGGCGCGCGCTGCTACTCGCCGCTGGCACCGGCGCTCTTGGCAGCCTGGCTCTGGCGATCCTGCCCAGCGGCTTTCCTTTCCCCGTGCTGGTCGCGGCCATACTAGTTTGCGCGTGCGGCGCGGTCGGATGGAATGGCGTCCAGATATCGTTCCTCTCCGAGCTGGCACGGCCCGGCAGTGAGGGTAGGGCCGTCGGACTCGGGCAGACGATCCAGCAGCCCGGAATCCTGGTCGGCCCCTTCCTCTTTGGGTTGATCGTCGACGCGACGGGCTCGTTCCGGCCGGCGTGGCTTCTCCTCGCCGGATTTCTCGGCTTGGCGATGCTGATCATGTCCGCGGCGCAAGAGGCATCGCAGCCCAGGACAGCGTGACTATCTGCCACCAAGCGGCGATGGGCTGTGGCGGCCGCGACGGCCGCCACAGCCCATTCAGTTTCGAGTCGGTCAGCCCGCCATGTACTTCGCGATAGCGTCGGCGGGAACGTGCAAGACGACCGTGCTGGAGCTCGCATCGGCGTTGAACTGAGTAATGTCCCAGTCACCAAAAGTGTTGTGGTACTGGTCGAAATCGTCTGGTCCGGAAGCGCCTTCGAAGTTGATCTTCGTCCCGGCATTGAGGAGCTTGACGCAGTCGGCGTATATGTAGCACTTTGTGCCGGGCGGGTTGCTCACCTTGAGGATGTGATCGACCCAGACCTTGCCGTCCGTCGTCTTGGCCTCGGTCATCGCGAGGGCTGCGATGACCACGGCGTCATAGGTGTTCTCGGAGAGCGGCAGCGGCTTGTCGGTGTTCCAGACGGCGTTGTAGTCCGCCAGGTAGTGGCCCCAGGCCGGACCGCTGGGCGGAGAGCCGGACACGCCGACTAGGTACTTGCTTGCCGCATCGAGCCCAACCGCCTTGGCATAGTCGACGGTGCTGCCCGTGTCGTCACTGACCAATGGCACGTTGAGGTGGCCTTGCGCCCTCATGTTGGCGAATAGGGTTGACCCGGTCTGAGGATCCGTCTTCACGAAAACGACATCGGGGTTGAATGCGAATGCCTTGGCCACCTCGGTCTGGTACGAGCTCTGGTGCAAAGCCAGGTTTTCGGTGTCGAGGATCTGGCCGCCGTTGGCCGTGTAGAACTTTGTCACGTGGTCGCGCTCGTCGGCCGCGTCAGAAGTGGTCTCGAAGAACATGACTGCCTTCTTGTACCCCTTTTGGATCGCGTAGTAGGCCATTGCGGCGGTTAGCGTGGTGTCTGAAGCGCTGGTCCGGAAAACGTACTTGTATTGCATGTGGTCCATCTGGGAGGTCCCGCCTTCCATGAAGTCGACAAGCTGGGCCGAATCGATGAGCTTGACGACGCCCTGGATCTCGAGCGAGGACGGCCCCACCATGAAAGTGGGGTTCTGGAGCAGCAGCTTGTGGAAGGCCGTCACAGCGTCGACGGGGTCACCACCGGTGTCGGCCAGCGTCTCATTGAGCGGCCGGCCCATGACGCCGCCGTTGTTGTTGATGTCGTGAACCGCTGCCGCGGCTCCGTGCTGGAACCACTGACCGACGAACGCCTCGCGGCCCGAAATCGGGAAGAGCTCCGCCATCACAATCGGCGACGTGTTCGTAGTCCCGCTCGAGGTGCTTCCGTTGCAGGCGGCCCCCAGGACCGCCAGTATCAAGGCTGCAAGCGCGACCGATGCCGTTCCCCTATTGATCATCTGCACTCCTCCGCATTCGATTGCGTCATAAAAGTCGACTCCTCACCAGTTCGTCGCTACCCGCCCTCGTTGACTTTACGCTCAGCCCGCAACTCGGGCTCGGTCGGCCCCTGCCCTCCGAGGAAGATGCTGGGCAGGTCCACAAGTCCGACCTCGCGCGCTTTTCCATCCAACCGGTTCCGGCCCGCCACCAGCACGTATACCCAGTCCGCGTGGTTGACCGCCAGGTCCACATTCTGCTCTACAACGACGACGGCGGTGCCGAGGGCCGCGACCCGGCGGATCTGATCCCAGACAATCGCGGTATAGGCCGGAGAAAGGCCGGCGGTCGGCTCGTCGAGCAGCACTACCTTCGGCTCGAGCATCAGCGCGCGAGCCATCCCCAGCATGTTGCGCTGGCCACCACTCAGGTTGCCAGCCTTTTTCGACCTGGCGGTCTTTAGGTCCGGGAATATCTCGAGGACTTCATTGGCCCGTGCCTGAACTCCTTTCTTAAGCGTGTAGCCACCCATCTCGAGGTTCTCGAAGACGGTCATCGAGGTAAATACGTTGATCACTTGCGGGACATAGGCCATGCCGTTTCGCGCGATCCGGAAGGCGGGCCAGGCGCCGATGTCCTCGCCGGCCAGGAGCACGCGTCCGGACTTGTTCCGGAGCAGCCCGAACACTGCCTTCAGCATCGTGGACTTGCCGGCGCCATTGGGACCGACCATGGCCACGACCTTGCCCGGCTCTGCCTGCAGCGTCACGTCCTGGATGACGGGAACTTTGCCGTAGCCAGCCGTGATGCTTTCCGCAACCAGCACGGCTGGGCCACGTTCCGAAGGCATTCCCCCGGTGGTCGGCTGTGCCCCCGCCGGCGCCGGTTGAGCGCGTTTGGTGAGGGCACCTCCGAGATAAGCCGTGATCACCTCCTCATTCCGGCGAAGATCCGCCATACGGCCGGTGGCGAGGGTCCTGCCCTCCGCCATCACGACGACGTGGTCGCAGATCCGTTCGACCACGTTTAGGTTGTGCTCGACCATGAGGAACGTGATCCCGCCCTGGCGCAGTTCCCGGATGTGCTCCTCGAGCCGCTCGATCAGCGCGGGGTTGACGCCCGCGAACGGTTCGTCGAGCACCATGAGCTTGGGTTCGCCCATCACGCCTCGCGCCAGCTCGAGGAGCCGCTTCTGGCCGCCGCTGAGGTTTCGTGCGTACTGGTCGCGTGAGGAGTAAAGACCGAAGTTCTCCAGCTGCGTCAGCGCCAACTCGACAAGACGGCGGTCCTGCTTCCTGCCGACGGAGGGCCTGAATACGGCGTTGAAGAGCTGTTCACCCGCCTGGTCCGGCGGCGGCACCAGCATGTTCTCCAGGACGGTCATGCCCCCGAGCTCCCGCGAGATCTGGAAGGTTCGGATGAGGCCCGACCGGGCGACCCTGTGGCTCGGCCAGCCGGTGATATCGAGGCCATTGAAGGAGATACGTCCGCCCTGGGCGCCAAGGGCCCCCGACGCCACATTGATGAGGGTCGTCTTGCCGGCTCCATTGGGACCGATGAGCGCACCGATCAGGCCTCGCTGCAGCGTGAACGTGCTGCCGTCCACCGCCTTGACTCCGCCAAATGCGTAGGAGACGCTGCTGACCTCGAGGATGATCTCAGGAGTCAAGCTGCGCATCCTTCCTGGGCTGGGTGGAGCCCACAAACGGAAAGCGAGCTTTGCGCTCGGGCAAGATGCCCTCGGGCCGGAACCACAAGACGCCGATGAGAAGGCCGCCCACGATCATGTTTCGGATCGCCGCAATGAGTACGGGATGGCCGGGGATCTCAGGCAGGAAGCGGGTTGCCTCCACGAACAGCACCGGGACCAGGAATGCGCCCAGCAGCGCACCCCAATTGTTGCCCCGGCCGCCGACCAGGAGTGCGGCCCAGATTATGAACGTCTCGCCTGCTGTCCAGCCTCCGGGGTTGAGCGCACTGATGAAGCCGATCAGAAGCCCGCCGGCTATGCCCGCATACAGGCACCCGATCACCATCGCGATCATCCGGAAACGGTAGGTGTCCTTGCCGAAAGCGGCGGCCACATCGCTATCCTCCCGGATCGCCCGCAGCGTTCGGCCCAGCGGCGACTTGTAGAGGCGAAACGCCACGACCCCCAGCACGAGCATCACGAACCCGGTCAGCCCCACGTAAAAGAAGATGTAGGTGTTGGGGTCCAGGTTGAGCTGGTCGTTGAAGGGGTAGGGAACCCCGGCGATCCCGTCCCCACCGTTGAACGCAGACGTGTTCACGTTGACGAAGTCGTAGACAATCGCCCCGACCGACACGGTGACAATCGCGAGGTAGTCGCTGCGAAGCCGGCGAAGGGCGACGAGGCCAACCAGCAGGCCAAGCAAGCCAGCAGCTAGCGCACCGAGGAGCAGCGAGGGGATGAAAGGCCAGTTCAGGCCGAGGATGTAACGCATGTTCGAGTCTGTTGTCGGCCTGGCCATCATGGCCACACCCGTGAAGTAGGCCCCGATGGCGAAGAACGTGATGTAGGTGAAGTTGAGGATGCCGGCGGAGCCGAACTGGATGTTCAAGCCCCAGGTGAGGATGGCGAAGATGAAGAAGTAGACGACGAGCGTGGCTAGGTAGTAGGCAATAGGTCCCATAGCTCAGGCAGCCTTGCCCGCCATACGGATCAGTCCCTGCGGCCGGAGGAGCAGCATCAGCACCAGCAGCGCGAAGGCAACATCGTTCTTGTACGCGGAGTCGAGGAAAACGCCCGACATCTCGGTCGCGAGCCCGATCACCAGCGCACCAAGGATGGCGCCGTACGGCGATCCGACGCCCCCTAGGATCACCGCCGCGAAGATGACGAACAGGAACTCGCCGCCGAAGGCGGGCTGGAAGCTGGTGAGGTTGATGGCGAGCACGATCCCGGCCAGTCCCGCCAGGCAGCCGCTGACCAGCCAGGTAAAGCTGGTGATTCGGTCGGTGTCGATCCCGCTCACCTGAGCGAGATCGACGCTGTCAGACATAGCGCGCATGGCCTTGCCGATCTCGGTCCTGGTCAGCAGCAGGTGGAGGGCAAGCATCACGACCACCGCAATCGCAATGATCGCGAGCTGGTTGGCGGTGAACAGCATCGGGCCGACCGAGAACGGTTGCTGGCGAGGAACGTCGAGGTTCACGAAGTCCGGCCCCCAGATGGCCAGCACGAGGTTGCTGAGGAACAGTGATAGGCCGAACGTCACGATCAGTAGGAAGAGCAGAGGCTTGCCCTTCTTAGAGAACGGCCGGAGGAGGAACTGGTTGGTCACGACCCCGAAGACGCCTGTCAGAAGCGTGGCGATCACCATGGAGAGCCACACGTTCACGTGAAGCCAATGGTTCAGGGTCCAGGCCAGGTAGGCCCCGATGGTCAGGAACTCTCCATAAGCGAAGTTGATGTAGTTGGTGACGCCGAACTGGAGCGATAGGCCGACCGCCGCCAGCGCAAGGACCGATGCCGTGATGAGCCCGAATCCGAACGACAGGAAGAGAAGACTCATGAGGCTAATTCACGGGTGCAAACAACATGCTGCGGAAGATCAAGAGAGACCCTCCGCCACCACCAGCTCGACCTCTTCGGGAGTGAGCCCCAACTCGGCCAATACCTCCGCGTTGTGCTGGCCGAGCGCCGGGCCGGTGTGACGCACCCGTCCAGGCGTGGCGCTGAGCTTGGGCGCCACATCGACCAGGTGCATTGGTCCCAGGACGGGATCATGAACCTCGACGAAACTTTGCCGGGCACGGAAATGTGGATCGGCGTAGACGGACGGCAGGTCATAGATTGGCGCGAGCGCAACCTCGGCCTCTTCCATCAGCGATAGCACTTCCGGACGGGTGTGCTCGACCATCCATCCGGCGATGATCTCGTCGAGAGCCTCGGTGTTGGCGACGCGAACGTCGTTGGTGGCGAAGCGTACGTCGTCCAGCAACTCGGGCCGGCCGATCGCCTGCGCGAGGCGTTCGAAGATCGACTGGGCGCTGGCTGAGAGGGCAACCCACTGGCCGTCGGCGCAGACATAGGCATTGCGCGGGGCGACGTGGGGAATGCTGTTTCCCGTCCGGGTCAGGTTGTGGTGGAGCTGATCCCAGTCGAGGAGCGAAGGCTCCATCAGCCGCAGGAGCGGCTCGTACAGCGAGATGTCGATCACCTGCCCCTCCCCGCCGCCGGCGTCCCGATGGTACAGCGCGAGCATCACGGCGAACGCGCCAGTGAGCCCGGCCACCCCGTCGGCGAGGGGCAGACCGGGCAGGGTAGGAGGTCCGTCCGCTGCGCCTGTCATGTGGCTGAATCCCGACATGGCCTCGGCCAGGGTGCCGAAGCCGGGACGTTCCCGGTACGGGCCGGTCTGCCCGAAACCCGTCACGCGGACGATTATCAACCCGGGGTTGACTTTGCGGAGGCTCTCCGGAGCAAGGCCCCAGCGCTCGAGGGTCCCAGGGCGGAAATTCTCGACCAGGACATCGGCGGTCGCGAGAAGCCGCCTCAGGACGGCGGCCCCGCGAGGCTTGCGCAGGTCGAGTGTGATCGAACGCTTGTTGCGTGCGATCGACTTCCAGAAGATCGGCTCGCCATCTTTCTTGGAGCCCCACCGCCGCTGGTGATCACCAATCCCTGGTTGCTCGACCTTGATCACGTCGGCACCGAACTCGCCCAGATAGCAAGCGATCCACGGCCCTGCAGCGAGGGTCGCGATGTCGACTACGCGCTTGCCGGACAGCACTTGGGCGGTCATGACGATCAACCTTCCACAGAGCGGATGAACTTCATCGGGCTTGTGACGTTGACTGCCGCTTGACGCTCACCTCGGGCTCGGTTGCCGCCTCCCCGAGTCCCCCGGCGGAGCCGCCGCGACGCGGGCCAGCTGGCGACGACTCTGGGTCAGAAAGCCTTCCATCGTCCCAAAGGATGTGACGTGGCCTCCGCCGGTGCCGATCATTTCCTGAGTCTTCCGGCCCACGGACGCAATCGCGTCCTGGTCGATGCCTGTTTCGATACCGCACGACTCGAACATATAGACGAGGTCTTCGGTCGCGACGTTACCCATGCCGGTCGTATGGATTGGCATCGCGATGCCGCCGCCGATACCGCCTACGGACCCATCGAAGCTCTTGGCCCCAGCCTGATAGCCGGCGAACGCGTTGGCCAGGGCCAGGCCGGCCAGCGTGTGCAGGTGCAATCCAACAGTCACATCCGGCCAGCGGTCGAGGATCACCCGGCAGCGCTCGGCGACCAGCGTCGGCCAGGCAAGACCGATGCTGTCGGCCAGACTGATCTCGGTGATGCCGAAACCCACGAACCGTTCCACCAGCGACATGAGGTGATCCTCCGGGATCAGGCCTTCATAAGGACAGACAAAGCTCGTCGCGATCCCGACCGTCACGACGGCGCCCTGGCGGGCGCCCAGTTCAGCGATTCGCTCGATCTCACGGACGTTGTCGTCCACGGACATGTTGGAGTTGAGGCGTTGGTAAGTCTCGCTCGCCGCGATCAAGCTGGCGAGCTTTGGCACTTTGACCGCCAGGGCGCGCTCGGCGCCTTTGTAGTTCGGAACCAGGGCGCGCAATCTGGCGCGCAGGG
>DMCH01000120.1:0-448 GCA_003446775.1 Chloroflexota bacterium | reverse complement strand
CGGAGGCCTGATTCGTGCAGCAACGTCTGCAGGCCATCCCGGGGGAAGACGTCGACTATGGTGACCCGCCGGCCAGGCTGTATACCTGGATGCATTCTGGGCAAAGTAAGCTCCGGGACCCAGTCAGTGTCAAGTCGGGTGCGCGGCTTGGTCGCGGTCGCGGCCGGACCCGTCTCGCCAGCGATCCGTTCCCCAGCTCGATTACCGCGACGGGTACTCTTCAGAAAGTCTGGCGGAGAGGGAGAGATTTGNNGGCGCGCAATCTGGCGCGCAGGGTAAGCGCGAGCGCTGCTTCGGCGACTGCCTCCGCGTCCGCAAGCGCCGGAATCACCTTGGGATGTACGAAGCCGGTGATTTCTATCTCACTGACACCCGCCCGGTCCAGTTGCTCGATCACGGCGACCTTGTCCTCGGTGGAAGGTGAACGGAGGCCTGATTCGTGCAGCAA
>DMCH01000093.1:18178-24879 GCA_003446775.1 Chloroflexota bacterium | reverse complement strand
ACATCGAGAAGGACGCCGCCCTGGAGCGCCGCTTCCAGCCGGTGTTCGTTGACCAGCCCACAGTGCTGGAGACGATCGACATCCTGCAGGGTCTCAAGTCCCTCTACGAGAGGCACCACCGGGTCACCATCACCGACGCCGCCGTCAGGGCGGCGGCCGTCCTGAGCGACCGTTACGTCGCCGACCGGGCCCTCCCCGACAAAGCGATCGACCTCATCGACGAGGGGTCGGCCCGCGTGCGCATGAAGCTGACCACGACCCCCGATGAGCTGAAGGACCTCCAGAAGGAGATCAAGAAACTGAAGGCCGAGACGGAGGACGCGATCGCTGACATGGGGTATGAGACCGCCGCCGCCATGCGCGACAAGGTGAAGGAGCTCAAGGAGAAGTACGCCCTGAAGGAGTCCGCCTGGCGCGACAAGCTGGGCGAGATCGTGCCCGAGGTGGGCGAGGAGGACATCGCCCAGATCGTGGCGGCCTGGACCGGCGTGCCCGTCTCACGGCTGGTCGAGGAGGAGACCTCGCGCCTGCTCCGGATGGAAGAGGAGCTGCACAGGCGGATGGTCGGCCAGGACGAGGCGATCGTCACCGTCTCGCAAGCGGTGCGCCGCGCCCGCGCCGGCCTCAAGGATCCGCGCCGGCCCATCGGCTCATTCATCTTCCTGGGTCCGACAGGCGTCGGCAAGACCGAGCTGGCCAGAGCGCTGGCCGAATACCTCTTCGATTCCGAGGACGCGCTCATCAAGCTCGACATGTCGGAGTTTATGGAGCGTCATACAACCGCGAGGCTGGTCGGTTCCCCGCCCGGCTACGTCGGCTACGACGAGGGCGGCCAGTTGACCGAGGCGGTCCGCCGCCGGCCCTACTCGGTGATCCTCTTTGACGAGATCGAGAAGGCACATCCCGACGTCTTCAACATGCTGCTGCAGATCCTCGAGGACGGCCGGCTGAGCGACGCCAAAGGCAAGGCGGTCAACTTCGCCAACACGGTCATCATCATGACCTCCAACCTGGGCATTCGCGATGTGAACCAGGCCGGAACGTCGCTCGGCTTCCAGCCCGCCGTGGTGGATGAGGCCGATGAGGTCGAGCGGCGCCACAAGAACACGAAAGTAAAGATCGACGAGGAGCTCAAGCGGATGTTTCGCCCCGAGTTCCTCAATCGGGTCGACGCGGTGGTCGTCTTCAAGAGCCTGACCACGGGGCAGATCCGTCAGATCGTCGACTTCCAGCTTGCCAAGCTTGGCAAACGCCTGATCGACCAGCGGATAACGATCGAAGTGACCGGTGCCGCCAAAGATCTACTGGCCAGGGAAGGTTACGACCGGATGTATGGCGCCCGGCCGCTACGGCGCGTGATCACGAGTCGGATTGAGGACGAGCTCGCCGAGCATCTCCTGAGAGGAAAGATCGCGCGCGGCGACACTGTGGTGATCGACGTAAGTCCCGAGGGCGGCTTCACGTTCCACGGGGAGGCGCGCCGGCACGAAACCGCCTCAGAAGATTCCTCACCTCCGCAGGGCGCACCGGCTTAGACTGGCCTTCCCCTCGTCAACCCCGGCTCCGGCGGGCCCATGCTCCACTTCGATCCAGGGGATCCATCGAGAACATATTTGACGAGGATTTTCTGACGATGAAGCGTGAAGGCAGGGCGCCTTACGAGGTGCTCAAGGTTGCTGCCGCCTCCAAACCGGTCTCGGTCGCCGGGGCCATCGCCGGAGTCATCCGGAGTCAGCAGCATGTCGAGGTTCATGCCATTGGGGCTGGTGCCGTCAACCAGGCCATCAAGGCGATCGCCATCTCGCGCGGCTACGTTGCGCCCGCGGGCCTCGACCTCGTGTGCATCCCGTCCTTCATCGACTTGTCGTTCGATGGCCAGGAAAGGACCGGGATCAGGCTCTTAGTGGAAGTGCGCTGACGGTAGAGTCCTCGATCTGATGGGCGTGGCGCCCAGACCCGCCGCAAGGCGGCCTCGCGCACCGGGGCCGGGGATCAGCGAGCCCGCCTCCGGGCAGCACCGCGGATCGGTTAGGCCGGCTACAGTGCGCGGGGCTCGCCCATCCGGCGTCCGGCCATGCGCCTGTCCGTGGCGAAGATGACACGTCGGCCGACATGCGCGCGCTCTGGACAGCGCCTCTCACCGAAGCGACGTTCGATGGCGGACCGCCGTTCGCCCACTCGCCGGTCGGCCCTCCTGGGAACCAGCGTTTCGACCTCTCGCCGGTTGGCCCTCCTGGGAACCAGCGTTTCAATGAATGCCATCTCACCCTCCTTATCGAGACTCAACAAATTGAGGCTATACCTCCCGGAGGTCGAGCGCACTGCTCCATTGGCCTGGAGACTCCAATGCCGAGCCATCGCCCCCTCGGCAGAGGAGGTCCGTGCCTCGGCCGGCGATCCCTGGCGGCGCGGTCATGCCACGCCGAAGAGGGGTCCGGTTGTCGGTTGTTTCTGGACGAGCAGCACGGCGTCCTCGGCGAGTGCCAGACCGGCGACGATATTCGACTCCGCGCCTGAGTTCGGGTTGACCCGCAGATCGTCGATGCCGTCTGCGACCCTGCCGAGAAAGCGATCGTAGACAGGGCGGCCGGAGGGGTTCCGCCCGTCGAACCACATCCGGGCTTGCCGCCCAAGCCGCCCATATTCGGTTCGTCCCGTGACGGCAGCGAGCCGGTCCATCACGAAGACTGCCGACTGGACGTCGTAGGGCCGTACCTGTCCGGCGCGGAATCCGGACTCGATCAGCCCGACAAAGATGTGGTCGGCGCTCCGCTCCGCGACCGCAACTAGGTCCTCACGGTCGAGGAGTGCTCCAGCGTCCGCCAGGACCGCCTCCTGGATGTGGCCCCAAAGGTGCGGAGCGCCACGCTCGTCGGGCGAGTTCATCAATAGATCGCCGAAGCGGGACTCCAATATCTCGTCGCTCCACGCGCTCAGCTGACTGCGAAGCGCGACGCTCGGCTCCGCTACGAACAGGTGTAAGAGCGCGGTCACGTGTAGGGCCCGGACGTTGGACGGAACGGCGGGCTGGCCGGCTGCCTGCATCCCCAGGTTTAGCGCGTCCCGAGCCCGTTGATCGCCCAGGATGAGCCACGCCTTTGCCATGGCGTTGAGCGCCCGGCCCTGCCAGAAGTTGACGCCGGCCTCAGAAGTCCTGCCGTCAACATTGCGATGGCCGGTCCAGTCGTACACGAAGTTGATCCAATGGCCGCTGCCGTCGTGCATCCAGAGAAGGAACTCAAGCAAACCTTCGGCCCATGCACGGAGCCTCAGGTCGCCAGTGGCAGCGAAGAGGTCGCATAGGAGCTCACAGCCGCGGGCGGCGTCGTCGACACACGCCACTCCCTCAAACCCGGCTTCTGCGGCGGGCTGAATGTCGTCTCGGACGTCGGCGTAGACGGCGATTGCAAGCGCGCGCGGCCCGGCGGCCGGCAATGGGCGGGTCAGCCGCGCCAACTGCCTCAGCAAGGTGTGAGCTGCTCGACGATCTCCTTGACTGAGAAGTCCGCGGCGGCCAGGCAGCTGTCGGCTGCGCCGTAATAGAGGCGAATCCGGTCGCCGTCTGGGTCGAGCGGTACATGGCCGCATGAGAAGACCGTGTCGTTGAAGAGGCCGGTCCGTTCGTAAGGCTCGGTAGGGGCGAGGATCGGTTCCGGCGAGCGGGCGATCACCCGGCTCGGGTCGTCACCATCGAGGAGCAGTGCTCCCATCGCGTACCGCATGTTCCGGTCGACGCCGTGGTAAAGCTCGAGCCATCCTTCGGGGACTCTGAACGGCACCGCGCCGGCCCCGGTACGGACTTCGTCCCAGCAGTTCCAGCGGGGAAGCGCGAGCGGCGTGTGGCCGCCCCACTCAATGAGGTCGTCGGAGTATGCGATCCAGATACCCAACACGCGTCCGAACGACTGCGGCATCGGTCGGGTCAGCGCGACGTAGCGGCCGCCGATCCTCTCGGGGAAGATCGCGACGTCCTTGTGATCGGGCAGGAACATCACGCCATGGCGCTCGAAGGAGCGGAAGTCGGTGGTGGTTAGCAGGCTCGTCGTGATCCCGATACGTGCTACCGAAACATAGGTGATGTGCCAAACGCCGTCGATGAGGGTTGCACGGGGATCCTCGCAGCCGTACTCCTCGAAGCTGTTCGCGGGCACCACGGCGGGCTCGGGATCGACATTGAAGTGCACCCCGTCGGTGCTGCGGGCCACCCGCAGGTGTGACAGCTGGGTCAAATAGTCCCTGATATCGTAGGCTGCGCCAGAGCCGCCAGTCTTGCTGTGGAACCGGATGGTACGCGGGTCACTCAGGTCGAGGCCGGACAGATCCCGAGGCAGGTAGGCGACGATCAGGCGCGGCGGCTCCTCCCGCGTGTCCAGAAAGCACATGCCGACGAGGTCCTTCCCAGGAATGCCGACGGGAAGTGGGCGCAGACGGACCTCGGGGCCGGTGAGGTCCAGCATCTGGGCTCCCGGCGGTGCGACCGTGACGCTGATCGGCCGCTCGGCGACGCGCAGGAGCAACACGACCTCGTCCCCTACGCGGGCGGCCGCTGCGTTGAAGACCGAGACCACTTCGAGCTCAGGTCGAGACGGCGAGATGCTGGCGCGCGTGAGGATAGGGTTCTCGGGCAGCCGAGCACCGAACTGCCGACCAGGAGTGGCAGCCGTATTGTTTGGCGGCTGCCCGACCACCGCCACCCTGGCTAGGCCCTCCATGAGGTCGACCCAGGTTCGGCCCAGCTTCGGCCATGTCATGTCCTTGGCATACGCGTAGGCCATGTGCTCAAGGGTGCCCTTGCGCGACGGGTCGGCGAGGATAGAGTTCACCGAGCTTGCAATCTGTTTCGAGTCGCGAAAATCGACAAGCATTCCGCGCCCGTCGGCAAGCGCCTCCACGGCGTGCAGGTATCGCGTCGACACGATCGCCTTCCCCGCTCCCAGCGCGTAAGCGAGCGTGCCGCTGGTGATCTGGCGCGGATCGAGGTACGGCGTCACGTACACGTCGGTTGCGAGCAGGAGATCGACGATCTCGCGCTGCGCCAAGTAATGGTCTAGAAAGTAGACGTGGTTGGCCAGGTCGAGTCGCCCTACGGTTGCCCTCAGGTGATTGCGATACTGCTCGCCCTGCGTCCGCAGGAGGTCGGGATGTGTCTGGCCGGCGATTAGATATAGGGCGTCAGGGTGCTTTTCGACGATCGCCGGCATTGCCTGCACCATGAACTCGAGTCCCTTTCGAGGATCCACGAGGCCGAAGGTGGAGACTATCGTCCGGCCCTCGAGGCCCAGCTTCGCCTTGAATCGATTTCGGCCATGCGGCTCGATCGCCGGCATCCCATGTGGGATGACCTTGGGCTGCGTCAGTAGACCGTAGTCCGACCGAAGCAGATCCACCGCCGCTGCGGCCATGACCACCACGTCCTGGCTCAACCCTACTATCGACTGCACCGCCGCTCGCATCGAGGTTGAGGGCTCGGGCGGAACCGAGTGAAGCGTTGTCACGACCGGCTTCCTTAGCTCCTCGAGGAACGGGCGCAGGTGGTCTTCGTAGACGCTCTCGGTCCCATCTGCTCGCCAGACCCCGTAGAGGCCGAATTCGTGCTGGACGTTCACGACGTCGACCTTCGATTCATTGATTGCCGCGGCCGCGGCACGATAGGAGGCTGCGTCGCCCTGCTGGATCCGCCAGCGCACATCGTGTCCATACAGCCGGACGACGTTCGGCTCGTCGATGGCCGCCACGCGGGCGATCAAGCTGGGGTCGGCCGCCCGTGTCGCCGCCATCAGGTCGGAGGTGAAGGTGGCGATTCCGCAGCGGCGGGGCACAGATGTGGAGACGAAAGCGACTTGAATGGCCATCTGACCATACACGGCTCGCCACATGCCCACTTCGAACTCTCGATATCCGGCTGTGATGTTTGAGCCCGTCCAGCCCGGGGCACACTGCTTGTAATCATCCCGAATGGGATGCCCGCTTGCGGTGGCCGACCGCATCTACTTCGAACAGGCCCGTGGCTAGTTCTGGCGAGTTCGAGAAGAGGAGTCAGCGATGACCAACGGAACCATCAAGAAGCTCGTTTCCGACCGCGGCTTCGGCTTTATAGCGGCCGAGGACGGTAAGGAGTACTTCTTCCATCGCGAGGCAGTCGACAACTTCGACTCGCTCAACGGTGGAGAGAAAGTCACGTTCGAGATTGAGCCGAGCCCCAAGGGCCCGCGTGCCAAGCAGGTCAGGCTCAGTCAGTAGTCGTCAACCGGCTCCAGTGCGGCCCGGATCGGGAGCCGCTCCTTGCCGGCGAACCAGGAGGGGAGGGAGGCTGCGGTAGCCCCCCTCAGTGCGGCCGCTCCGGAACTCCGGGGCGACCGCACTGATCTGGTCATCGAACGCGGTTGGCGTCAGGTTGCGGTCAATCAACCGCACCGACCTCGGACAGGAGCCGGATTCGAGTTCAGATTTTGGCTCCGGACTAGGGATTCGAACCCTGAACCTTGCGGTTAACAGCTCGCTGCGCCCCGTTCAGAAATAGCGCCTCGAATTCGCTGAGTGCCGCCGTTTGCCATGGTTTATCGCCGGCGTTGCTGTACGACCATGGAGAGATCGCGATCTGGTAGCCCTTGACTGCGAACGTCGCCGAGCCACCTGTAACGTATCGACTAGCCGGTCATGAAGCTCTACAACGAACTTGCCGAATGGTGGCCGATCATGGC
>DMCH01000093.1:16653-17836 GCA_003446775.1 Chloroflexota bacterium | reverse complement strand
CACGTACAGTGCTCGACCTTGGATCTGGCAGCGGAAATGTCGCCTTTCATCTCAAAGCTCGCTTCGCGATGACTCTTGTGGACGTGTCGCCTCAGATGCTAGCGGTCAGTCGAACGATGAATCCGGACTGCGAACACCTTCTAGGCGATATACGAACTCTGCGGTTGGGCAAAACCTTTGACGCAGTCTTTGTTCACGACGCGGTCTGCCACATGACCACCGAATCGGATCTGTGGGCGGTTATGGAGACGGCATTCGCTCACTGTCGGCCGGGAGGAATTGCTCTCTTCGTGCCCGATGAGCTCCGTGAAACCTTTGTTCCAGGTACAGACCACGGCGGGCACGATCGAGAGGATCGAGGCGTCCGTTACTTGCAGTGGACAACGGATCCGGACCCAAGCGACACGACTATCTTGGTTGACTTCGCTATCCTGCTCCGCGACGGGCGTGGAGACGTGCAGATCGTTCACGAACGCCAAACCCATGGCCTCTTCGGGCGAGCGATGTGGCTTAGGCTGCTGCGGAAGGTCGGATTCACAGCGTCGGTCGTAAGCGACGAGCGAATCCGGGACCTGTTTCTCTGTCGGCGTCGAGAGTAGCGGCATCAGAAACAGCAAGTGCAAGTCTGCGCGCCGACCGAACCCGGAAGCCAATTGGGCGTTAGCTAAGATGCCCCCTCTCATACAAGATCGAGGAATCCCCAGATCTGCCCTTGTCAGCGGTAGCCTGAGCCGGCACCCGCTTAGGCCATCGCTGCTACTTCGCGCGGAGCGGTTGTTGTCATGTTGTTGTCAGGTTGTTGTCACGCGGCCGCACCACCGGGGGACCACCGCTCGGTTTCAAGTTCAGATTTTGGCTCCGGACCAGGGATTCGAACCCTGAACCTTGCGGTTAACAGCCTGTGGGGGTCACATATTCATCGGCGGCCAGACTACTCGGAGTAGGGTCGCCTGACCGGTAGGATTTCGACCGCCGATGCATCAGTTGACCCCGGGAAGACCGCCTCTGATCNNCTGTTTCTCTGTCGGCGTCGAGAATAGCGGCATCTGGCATGTACCGGGGTCTATCTCTACCCTGCCAAGGGTGATGCTGAATGGGCACAGGGCATGAGAATGTACAGGTTCATCGCTCGCCGTAGCTTAAGCGTACGAATGTCTAGCTGTGGGGTCACATATTCATCGGC
>DMCH01000093.1:2780-16451 GCA_003446775.1 Chloroflexota bacterium | reverse complement strand
GGTAGGATTTCGACCGCCGATGCATCAGTCGACCCCGGGAAGACCACCTCTGATCTCATCCAGGCACTCCCCTAGTACGAATGGAATTCGGGCCTGCGCCTTCTAACGGAACGGTGGGACCGCCTACGATCCGATTGATGACCCAGCCGTCATGGTTTCCTGACGAGGCGCACCGCGCAGGCGAGGAGCACCTCGATGCAGCCTACGTTGAACACTACGATGCCAAAGCCAGGTTCGATCCCGAGTCGGACTTGACGGTCTTGCGCGAGCTTGGCTTCGGCCCGAAAAGCACCCTGGTCGATATAGGGGCAGGGACGGGAACGCTCTCGCTGGCGGCCGCAGCAACATGTCACCGCGTCATTGCCATAGACGTTTCAGCAGCAATGCTCCAAGCCGCTCACCAGAAGGCCGAGGCGCTCGGGTTAACCAATATCGAATTTGTGCGCGCTGGGTTTCTCACATACGCACATCAAGGTGACCTGGTCGATTTCGTCTACACGAGGAATGCTCTCCACCACCTCCCCGACTTTTGGAAGAGCGTTGCGCTTGGGCGGCTCGCGATGATCCTTAAGCCTGGCGGGGTGCTGAGACTGAGTGACATCGTGTTCTCCTGCGATTTGGCAGATGTCGAAGCGGTGATTGAAGCCTGGCTGGCAGCTGCACCTGATCGGCCAGAAGAGGGCTGGACCAAGGCCGAGCTGGAGGCCCACGTACGCGAGGAGCACAGCACCTTCTCGTGGCTGCTCGAACCGATGCTCGAGCGAACCGGCTTCGAAATCATTTCAGCCAGCCACAGCGAGTCGAAAGTGTTTGCCGCCTACAACTGCCGTAGTACTTAAGCCCGCCTTATTCACGCTCTCTCGGAAGCCGCTTCACCCTGGGTGAAGCCGCCGGGCGACGTGCGATCGTGTGTCCGGCCGCACCCGAAAAGGGCCGGAGCGCCGAGGACGCGATCGAGGTGTAAATAAGGCGGGGTTACAGTACTGCTAATTGACGTACTTCATTGGCGCGTTGCCCGCGCCACGTGTATCGGGGTACAACCGCTGGTTGTTCTTCCCACTGAGATCAATCATCCAGGTCCCACTTTCGCCGGCATTCGGACTGCCACGATCGTAGATGAGCCATAGTCCATCCGGCGACCAGGCGGGATTGTCGGCCGCGATGCAGCCGCCGGGCGGGAGGGCTTGGCGCTGACGTTTCGGCGCCAGCGGGCCGATGGTCGGCTTCGCGAACGCGCACCGGATACGCGCGCGATGGTGCGACTGTCGTCAGCAGGAGGTATCACCCCGAGCCGACAGTGCCGCGCAGCAGCGCCTGGCCCCTAGCTGCTAAGGATCGTCTGAGTCCAGCTGTAGGTGTAACCCTTGGCGTCGGCCTTGTTGAGGTAGAGGCTGGCGTTAGCAATATGGAACTTGAAAGTGAAGTTACCGGCGTCGCGGGGCTGAGCAGTCATTGTGAATTTCATCTCTTTGCCTTGAGCGAGCAAACCACAGGCCAAACCCGGCAGGGACTTATCGACCGTGCAGGAGCCCACGCATCGGGGCGGTGACCAATATGTGGTGTCCGTTGGAGTCGGCCCCACAATATCTATGGTCGACGCCTGATCGCAAACTGGTTTCGGGACAGGGATTCGAACTACGCCGCTGGGCTATCCGGAAGCTATCCCCGAAAAGCTGAGGGTGCCCCCGGTGGCAGGTATGGCGCCGGGTTCACTGGAACCTGGTTGATTCGCAACTCGAAATGAAGGTGCGGACCGGTCGAGTTGCCACTCGACCCTTCGAGTCCAACCGGCGTGCCCTGGGTCACCGACTGCCCGACCTTGACCAGCGCGGTCGAAAGATGGCCATAAAGCGTGTCCAGTCCGCCCGAGTGCGCGATCACGACGTAATTCCCATAGCCGCTGCTCGAGCTTCCAACCAGGGCCACGACGCCGTCGTCAGCCGCGTACACCGGCGAGCCAAACGGCTCGACCAGGTCGATACCAGTGTGAAAGTGCGGGTAGTTCCCGTACGGGGGCTCAAACCAGTACGTACTCGGCCCAAAGGGCTGGGAGATCTGCGCTTGCGGCTCAGGCCAGATAAATCGGTATTGGGTCGAGTGCCCGCTGCTGGTCGGAATCTGACCCACGTTGTTTGACTGGGCCCACAGCTGCACCTGAGTCCAAACCGCCTGCATGGCCGCCGAGATGATGGCGTCCTGCTGCTGCTGCAGCATGTCCGTTACTGCTTGCGCCAGCTGCGCTGACTGGTTGTTGAGCTGCCTGAGCTCGTATTGGGTCTGAGCGATCTTCGTTTGCAACTCAGCCATCGATGCCTCTTGCTGCGCTTGCAGCGCTTGAAGCTGCGCCAGCTCGGAGTTGAGCAGATCGCGTTGCGTGACCTGCTCGGCTCTTGCGGCCTCCTCCCTCTGGCGCTGTTTCTGCAGTTCGTCGAGATCGCTCGCCAGGGAGGCCTTGATTTCGCTCGCGCGCCCGCCCGCCACGTTGAGGTCGGAAATTCGAGTTAGCAGATCGCTCAGGCTCTGCGCCTCGGCGAGGTCGACCAACACCGAGCCTGGAGCAACGTAAATCGCACGACTCAGCTGGCGAAGCTGGGCGCGCTCGGCGTCGATGCGCTCCGCGAGAATCGCCTCGCGTCGCTTCGCGTCCGCGATCTGGACATCAAGATCCGCGATCTTCGCCACTACATCGCTGATCTTGCCCTGAAGGACCTGCTGCTGAGCCGCGTTGTCCTGCAGCGACTGTTTCAACTGCTGCTGCGCGGCCATCGCATCGGCCAGGTTGCTGCCGAGCTGCGCTCGGATCTGATCGATGACCGCCATCTGCTGCTGTGGATCAGTCGGCGAGGTATCGGCTGTAGCCGCAGACCGGTCCGCGGCGAACAGAACACATGCCAGCATGAGGGCCACGAGAGACGTTCTCACGTCTCCATATGCCTCCGCAGGCTAATCAACGAAGATCCTGAGCCGAGACACAATCCCACCACGACGACGGCCGCCGCGGTGACGCCCGCGACCGTAACTGTGACGCCGGGTGCAAATTGAGTGAAGGCTCCTGACGCCGATGAGATTCCCGCCAGCGTCAACGCGAATGTGATGGCGCCGGCGATCACCCCCGCCAACGCACCGGTGATTGCGCCCTCGACGACGAACGGCCCGCGCACCATCCAGCGCGGGGCCCCCACCAGCTGCATGATCGTGATCTCGTCGCGCCGGGCATGGACCGCAATCTTGATGCTGTTCATGGTCACCATGACGGCCACGAATCCAAGCAAGCCCAAGAACGCGATGCCGGCAACCGCCGCACCCAACAGGACTGCCTGAATCCGCTGGTAGGCGCCCCTGTCATACGACGTCGCATACAGCTGGTCGACCGCAAGGTCGTCGCGGACCGAACCATCGATCGCCGCGACGTCCTGGATGTTCTTGACCTGCACGTCGAGGCTCGCCGGGAATGGATTGCTCTCGCTCGCGTCAGCGAGTTGCGGCAGCCCTGGGATGCGCTGGGCTCGCTGGAGGGCTTCTGCCTTGGTGACGTACGTGACTCCGGCGACGCGCGGATCGCTCGTCAATCTGTTCTGGAGCGAGGCGATCTCCGCGTCAGTGGCGCTGTCCCGCAGGTAAACGTGGAGCAAGGAAGCCTGACTCGCTTCGATCTGCTCGAGGTTGTGCAGCGCAAAGCCCGTCAAGCCGACCAGGCCAGACATCACGAGCAGCAGCGTCATGGAGCCGAGTGCAGGGGCGGTGCCCCCGACGTTTCGAGCCCAGCTGCGCGCCGCACTCTGAAACAGGTGACGGAACAGGTTCGTCGCCACCGTCTGCACGAGTCGGCGACGTGGGAAACCCCCTTTCACGAGGACGCCAGCCATGCCATCCTTCCTGTCTGCCCGGCCGGTTGGTCGCGCACCAGCCTTCCGTGAACCAGGGTCAGGACCCGACGCTGCAGCCGGGTCACGATCTCGACGTTGTGGGTGGCCACCAGCACGGCCGTGCCCCAGGCCGCGATGTCCTCGAAGAGGTCCATGATCTCCCACGCCGTTTCGAGGTCGAGGTTGCCGGTCGGTTCATCGGCAATCAGCAGCGCCGGCTGCGCAACCACCGCCCGGGCCACCGCCACGCGCTGCTGCTGGCCACCCGACAGCTGGTGCGGGAAAGCGTCGCCGCGGTCGCCAAGACCCACCGCCTCCAACGCGTCCAGGGAGCGGTCCAGTGCTTCCTCGTCCGGGATACGAAGGTCGCCGACCTGGAGCCCGAAGGCAACGTTCTCGAGCGCGGTCAGCCGGGGCAGCAGCTTGTAGTCCTGGAACACGACGCCCACCCGGCGACGTAATTCGGCAACGCGGGAGGCCTTCAGCTGGTGAGCCGCGATGCCGGCCACGATGACCTCGCCTTTCGTCGGGCGAATCTCGCGGTTGATCAGCTTCAGAAGGGTGGTTTTGCCAGCGCCGCTCGGGCCAACGAGAAAGACGAGCTCGCCTGGAGCGATGGCCAGGTGGACGTCATCGAGGGCGCGCCGGGATCCGTAAACCCTGCTCACGGCCCTGAATTCGACGATCGGGCGCACTTCTCCGGCGACGATGTGGCGCACTTCTCCGTTCGAGATAACGGGGCACGCCGCGAATACCTGTCAGGCATTAAACGTTGTTAGTTCTCGCGGACTAGTTGGAGACGGCCTGCCGGCGGCTTCGGGCATGAGAACAAAAGTGGCGTTAGGTTTGAGCGACGGGGGTAACCGCTTAAAGGTGACTGAGGGGGACACCGCCCCTCTACGATGACCGCAGCCCGGACCAGGCAGCTGTAGACCGCCGATTCAGAGGGCGCCGGTTCAATCCGCTTTCGGGCCAGCTCGAAGGCGATTCGGCGAGCTCCCCAGTAGGAATGTGCCCGGCGCATCTCGAGCACCATGGCTTCGACAGCAGGCGAGGTTTGATGAGGGCAGTGAGCTGGTCGGTGCGACCGATTATTCAGGCCTTCCAGTCCGTCGCCTTCGTAGCGCGCCAGCCAACGGTGCATCGTCCGCCGAGAGATGCCCCAATCCCTGGCCACCTCGCCCACCGTCCGACCGTCGCCAATTACCGCCAGGACCGCCTTGTACCTCTGCTCAGTCACGCTCATCTCCCTCATGCGCGGGAGCGTGACAAATCAGCCGAAGTAGCTGTGACGCATCAATCGACAGTGTGTAACCCATCAGCCGAAGGCCTTTTGCGACCTGTCAGCCGAAGTTGCACATTCGAATTGGCTCCGGACCAGGGATTCGAACCCTGAACCTTGCGGTTAACAGATCCCTGCGGTCCGTTCAGAAATGCGGGCGCGAATTCGCTGAGTGCCGCTGAGTGTCGCCGCGTGCCACGGTTTATCGTCGGCGTTGCTGTACGAAGCGCCTAGGGGTATAGGCCTCTCGCAAACGGTTTAATGACTGCGGGCTAGCGTCCGCTCAGGTCCAGCTTGGACACCCTGCGCGATCAGAACACGTTGGAAACGCACGGCGGGGCCAACAGCGAAGATCTCGGCGCCGAATGGGCTTTGGGCTCTTCTCTTCGATTTGGTGAGTGGGTTTAGCTATTGGACATTCGGCTGCGGAGCAAGCCTACAAGCCGATCCAGAGCAGGTTCCCAACCGAGAGGACGTCGCGCGTATCGGCGGCGGGCATACTGCGCATTGATGCCAGGCTTCCCGTCCACCAGCTCCGACGTCTCCGTGCCGGAACCTGGCGCTCCGGACATGGTGGCAGGCCCCGACCACTCTCAGGACCACAACTTCGAAGACTCACACGAATGGCGCCGCCTCTTCTCTGAGGCGCTTGGAACCTTCCTGCTTGTCCTCGTCGCAGTGGGCGGCGATGTGGTTGGTACCGTTACCGGTGTACCGCCGTCGCGCGCGGCTGCAGCCACCGCACCGGCTCTCATGGTCATGGCGGTGATCCTTTTCATGGGCCGCGTCAGCGGCGCCCATCTCAACCCGGTCGTGAGCATTGCGTTCGCCCTGCGCGGCGAGTTTCCGTGGCGTCGCATTCCAGGCTATGTGGCGGCGCAACTGGCCGGCGGGATTCTGGCATGTGTCTTCCTGTGGGCGGTATTCGGCCGGCCCGGGGTGTTCGGGGCGACCATCCCGGCCGCCACCATCAGCGACACGCAGGCGATGCTTGTCGAGGCCGTTCTAACGCTGGGGCTGGTGAGCACGATCCTAGGCACCGCGTCGAGCGCACAGAATGTCGGTCCGCTGTCTGCAATCGCCGTGGGTGGTTACATCGCACTGGCAGGACTTTGGGCCGGACCGGTTAGCGGGGCGTCGATGAACCCGGTGCGCTCCTTCGCGCCCGCACTGGTGCGAGGCGACCTCGCTCATTACTGGATCTACCTGGCCGGTCCGCTGATCGGCGCCCTGGTCGCGGTGGCATTTGCACACGTGCTTCGCGGTCGCGGAGGGGACGGAGTGGCAACCCGTGCGGCCCAGGGTGACTCGGCCGGGAGGAAAGCTGAGGAGGAGGCGCGTATGACAACTGACAAGTCGCACTCAACCGACGCTTAGGCGGTGGGACCGTGGGCGGTACACCGTTGCCTTTATGCCGGGTCGCAAGCACAAATCAATTGGACAGGGACCGACGGCTATACCGCAGACGAGCGACCAGGCGCCCGGCGAGGAGGTTGTCCGGGTCAACGACCGATCGTGGGCGGCGGGCCCGCACCCGAGTCGGCGACGTCGGGGCCGCGATCAGCACCAGATCGGTGGATAACGAGCAACCCACGTTCTTCAGGGCCGGCGTCGCCCTGCGTTCGCTCCGAGTTCAACCGCCGACGGCGAGACATGCAGACTGAAATCCGGCCATTGATTCCGACTCTGCGTCCCCGTAGGATCGAGCGGTGAGCGGTAACGTTACAAAGCGCACCCAGGAACCTCATCGCTCCGGGTCCTGGAACGTTCTGAAGAGTGGGTTCCACGCCTTCTCGGGCCTGATGTGGGTGACGCCGCGTACCCCCTCCTTGCGCCTCGGCATTGTGGTTGTGATTGCGCTCGCGGCGGGCGGGATCCTGCTGCGGTTCACAAATGTCGAGATCGCCCTCCTCGTGCTCTTGGGAACAATTCTGCTGGCAGTCGAGACGCTCAACACCTCGATTGAGATGCTGTGCGACATCGTTCAGCCGCTTGACGACCCGAGGATCGGAAAGATCAAGGACGTGGCCGCTGGCGCCACAGCGGTCACCGAGATCGGTGGCGCGATCGCGGTGGCCGTTCTGCTCTGGCCGCACGTTTGGGCGGCGCTCCACCGATGATTGATGAACCCTGTTCGCGGTCTTCCCACGGCCCGGACTTTCGAATTCAATGGTCGCATGCTGATCGCGGTTCTATTGGCGGCCTTGCTCGCCCATCGGTACCGTCACATCCTGCTTCAGCTTAGTGGGCCGTGCGGGATCAGGGTCACGATCAAAAGGAGAGCCGCAATCGTCATGCCACCGGTCGCGATCCAGACCAGCGTGAAGCTGACACGACCACTAACCCGCTTCTGCATGACCTTCTTATCCGAGCCGAGGAGCGCGATTAGGACCATCAGCGGCGGCGCAACGACGCCGTTGATGACCGCTGTGTAGAACAGAGCGCTGATCAGATCGATGCGGAGCAGGTTGAGTGCCACGCCTGCGACTGCGATTGCCACCGACCAGTTGGCTACCGCGATTGGAAGCAGCACGGTTTAGCAATGACCATCAACTTGCCGCGTTCTTCGTTTGCGTCACTCCTGGTGGAGATGCACAAGAGTGGCACGGTGCTCGGAACAGCAACGGCATTCATTGTCGAGCGGGACGCGAAGCGTTATCTGGTAACGAATCGTCATGTCGTTCGAGGCGAGCAACAGAATGCCCTTCCGCTACTCCCCACGGAGTTGATAGTCATGCAACACGTTGCCGGGCAGTTGGGGCAATGGACTCCTAGAACGGAAACCCTACACGCCGAAGGCGAGCCGCGATGGTACGAGCATCCCCGCCGGCCGCTAGAGGTTGATGTTGCCGTACTGCCCCTGTTGAACGACGCCGGGATCGACGTGATTGGCTACGATCCGTGGACCACGATTCGCAGTTTGAGCGCTCAGCTCAGCGAACCGCTCAACATCATTGGTTTCCCTTTTGGGGTCACGAGTGGCGGGGCGCTCGGGATTTGGGTCCGTGGATTCATTTCCGTTTGGAGTACCCGACGCTCTCAGCCGAAGCCACAAAGGTAACGTTCCGCTCCTTGATCAGGACATGAACCGGTCGCTTGCGGAGCTTCTTTGGGATTGTCTGAAATGAGAAATACCCAATGTGACTAGCTGGCAAGTGATGCCGACGCCTCTCGATTGCCATCACGCGTACATATGTCGGGTTGCTGTCAATTGCTGTCAGGTTGCTGTCAATCAGAGGTCTATGTCGGGCAGTCGAGTGGAAAACGAGTTCAGATTTGGCTCCGGACCAGGGATTCGAACCCTGAACCTTGCGGTTAACAGCCGCCTGCTCTACCGTTGAGCTAGTCCGGAACGGCTCGTTGATTCTAGGTGCTGAGTTCAGGTCGGTGGCCCGCGGCGCAGTTACGAGCTCAACAGGCGGCGGGCTCGCTCCGCCACCGGCAGGTCCACGAACTCTCCATCGGCTGTCCGTGTCGCTGCACCCCCTGCAGCGTCGAAGGCAGCCAGTACGCGCGTTGCCCACGCTAACTCCTCGGGGGTGGGAGCAAACACTGCGTTGATGATCGGCACCTGGCGCGGGTGGATGGCCGACTTGCCGAAGAAACCCAGGCGCCGCGCGGCCTCGGCCTCCTTCCTGAGCCCATCGTCGTCCTCGAGAAGCGGATGCACCCCGTCGCTTGGAGGCGGCTTGCTCGCCGCACGGGCCGCGGCCACCAAAAAGGACCGCGCGAACAGCGTCTCGTGGTCGCCGCCTGCGATCCCGAGGTCGACGGCGAGGTCCAGGCCACCATAGGAGAGCAAGGCGCACGCCGGCGCGGATGCGATCTCGAAGGCCGCGAGCACCCCGCGCGCCGATTCGATCGTGCAGTCGAGCAGCACTTCGGGCGCACGTTCTGCCACCCACGCGACCTCCTCCGCAGACTCCACCTTGGGGACGCGAAGTCCGAGCGCCGAGCCGGCCACCGCGTCAAGGTCGTGCTCGCACAACTCGGTCCGCGCCCGGTTGACCCGCACCCAGCACGGCCAGGCGGCGGCCACCTCGGCGACCATCTCGCGCGCGCGATCCTTGAGGTCAGGCGGGACCGCGTCCTCCAGGTCGAGTAGGACCACGTCCGCCCCGGCGTCGAACACCAGGCGCAAGAGCTTCTCGTTGTGACCGGGGGCAAAGAGCCAGCTGCGCGGCGATCGCGTCACTCCGCCGCCGGAGAGGTTAGGAAATGTCTTCACGTACCAGCTGGCGCGCGATCACCGTCCGGAGGATGTCGTTGGTGCCTTCGCCGATGGCCATCAGCGGCGCGTCCCGGTAGAACCGCTCGATCTCGTACTCGGTCGAGTAGCCGTAGCCGCCGTGGATGCGCATCGCCTCGAGCGACGCCTTGATGCAGACCTCGGACGCGTACAGCTTCGCCATCCCGGTCTGCAGGTCTGCCCGCCGTCCGGAATCGAGCGCTGAGGCTGCCCACCATGTCAGCAGCCGCGCGGCCTGCACCTCGGTCGCCATATCCGCGAGCTTCAGCTGGATGGCCTGGAACTCAGCGATCGGCCGGCCGAATGCGTGGCGCTCGCGTGCGTAAGAAAGCGACCGATCGAGGCTTGCCTGCGCCACGCCCACAGCGCGGCCGGCGATGTTGACCCGACCAAACTCCAGCGCCGAAAGCGCCTGCTGCAGCCCGTGACCCTCCTCCCCGCCGAGCACGTTCTCGACCGGCACCCGGCAATCGCTCAAGAAGACCTCTGACGACTCCGGACCCTTGTAGCCGAGCTTGTCGAGGTCCTTGCCGACCGTGAAGCCCGGCGTCCCCTGCTCGATCATCAGCACGGTCATGCCCCGATGGCGCGGCTGCGCATTCGGGTCGGTCTTGACCAGCACCGGCAGCGGGTCGGCGTGGCGCGCGTTGGTGATCCACGTCTTGGCGCCGTTGACGACATAGTGATCACCCGAACGCTTTGCCACCGTGGCGATGCCCTGCAGGTCGCTGCCCGCCTGCGGCTCGGTGAGCGCGATGCCCGAACGCCGCTTGCCGGTCGCGAGGTCCGGCAGCCACCGAGTGCGTTGTTCGGGCGTCCCGAATCGCGCCAGCATCAGGGTGGCGAGCGAATGCGAGCCCAGGATTCCGGCCACGCCCATCCATGCCTTGGAGATCTCTTCGAAGACGATCGAGTAGGAGACCGCGTCGATGGAGATACCCCCGTACTCTTCGGGCACGAGCATCCCGAAGAGGCCCATCGCCTTCATCTCTTCGACGATCTCCTCCGGGTAGCGGCCGGCCAGCTCCATCTCGCGCGCCACCGGGCTGATGCTCTTGCGGGCGAAATCGCGCATGAGGTCGCGGAACGCGGCCTGCTGTTCCGAAAGCTCGAAGTCCATCGCGCCTACCTACCTGACGCTTTCGCGATCCGCGGAGCCTGGCCGCGCTTGTAGACCATCGCGGTGCGCCGGAACGAGATCACCTCGGCCCCATCCTGTTTGAAGCCGGTCGTGCGCACTGTGACGATGCCAACGTTCTTACGCGAGCCCGACGCGCGCACCTCGAGCACCTCTGAGCGCGAGTAAACCGTGTCTCCCTCGAAGACCGGGTTGGGCAGCCGCACCTCGTCCCAGCCGAGGTTGGCCATCACGTTCTGCGTCACGTCAGTAACGCTCTGGCCCGTCACCAGGGCGAGCGTAAGGCAGCTGTTGACGAGCGGCTTTCCAAACTCGGTCTGCGCCGCGTAGTGATGGTCGAAGTGGATCGGCGCGGTGTTCTGGGTCAGGAGCGTGAACCAGATGTTGTCGGCCGACGTGATCGTCCGGCCGAGCGGGTGCTCGTAGACGTCGCCCACCTCGAAGTCCTCGAAGAATCGCCCCCGCCAGCCTTCCTTGACGGTCATTTCTCGCTCGTGATCATGGCATGGCACGCATCAGAGCCCCAGATATGCCTTCCGCACTCCGGGGTCGTCGCGCACCTCGGCCGCGGGTCCGCTCAACGCGACCCGGCCGTTCTCCAACACGTAGGCGCGATCGGCCGCGTCCAGCGCCACGAGGACGTCCTGCTCGACGAGGAGCAGGGCCGTGCCGTCGCGATTGATCTGCTGGACCACGTCGATCAGGCGCTCGACCACATTCGGAGCCAGCCCAAGCGACAGCTCGTCCACCATCAGGAGCTTGGGGCGAGCCATCATTCCCCGGCCGATCGCCACCATCTGCTGCTCCCCACCCGACAGGGTGCCGGCGTCTCGGGAGAGCTTGTCTTTGAGCGCCGGGAAGTAGCCGAGCACGCGCGTGAGGTCGTCGCGGACCTCGCGATCACGCCGCAGGTATGCGCCGAGGATCAGATTCCTCTCGACCGACATCGTTCCAAACAGGCGGCGGCCCTGCGGCACGTGGGCGACCCCATTCCGGACGTGGACTTCCGGCCGCGCGTTGGTGACGTCCCGGCCGCCGAGAGTGATCGTCCCCGAGGTGGCACGGACGAGTCCGCTCAGGACGCCGAGCAGCGTGGACTTCCCCGCGCCGTTGGCACCCACCAAAGCGATCAGCTCGGCCGGCGCGACGTCGAGATCGATCCCAAACAGCACGGGCCCGGCGTCGTACCCGGCTGTTAGCCCCCGAACTTTGAGGAGCGGTTCAGGAAGACTTGAGGCGTTTGGCATAGCGCTCGCCCAGGTAGGCCTGAATCACACGCTCGTCGCGAAGCACGACCTCCGGCTCGCCCTGGGCCAGGACCTGGCCGGAGTCGAGAACGATCGCGCGGCGGCAGACCCCGACGATCACGCGCATGACGTGCTCGATCAGCAGCACGGTCACGCCGGTGGCGTGCACCGAACGCACCATCTCGAGGGCCTCGTCGATCTCGACGTTGTTGAGCCCCGCCATCACCTCGTCCAGGAGCAGCAGCTGCGGCCTGGTCGCCACCGCGCGCGCGACCTCGAGCCGCTTGCGATCGGGGATCGTGAGCGCCGAGACCGGCAGATCCGCTTTGGCTTTGAGGCCGACCAGCGCCAGCACTTCATCGGCCAGGGCGAAGGCCTGCTTCACCCCTCGCCGCGCATGCGCGCTGCCGAACAGCGCTCCGATGCCCACGTTCTCACGCGCGGTCATCGAGCCGAACGGCTTGACGATCTGGAAGGTGCGGCCGATCCCGAGCCGGGCGACCCGGTGCGGCGCCATGCCGGCGATCGAAGAGCCGTTCAATTTGATGTCGCCGCCGTCGAGGTGATACACGCCGCTGATGCAGTTCAGCAGCGTCGTCTTGCCCGCGCCGTTGGGGCCGATGATGCCGACGATGTCCCCTTTGGCGATCTCGAAGTTCACTCCGTCCACCGCGGCCACGCCACCGAAGCGCTTGGTGACGCCGCGCAGCTCGAGCTGCGGCCCCGCGGGGGCCGTGCTCACAGCGACGTCTCGCGAAGCGAGCGGCGCAGATACGACAGGCTCAGCCGGGTGCGTCCGCCGAAAAAGTCGATGACTCCGCGGGGCACGAAGATCACGACCACGACAAGGAGCAGGCCGAGGATGACCTGCGCGACGATGGGGCGCGCGTCCGACGAGACGAACGGGAGGTCGAACGAGATCGGCAGCGTGCCGCCCAGGAACTGGATGAGCAGCTGCAGGAGGATGGCGCCGGCCGCAGGGCCGAACACAGTGCCGGTGCCGCCGAGCAGCGCCATCAGGATCATCTGGACGTTGTACTCGATGGGAAATACGTTCTCCTGGTTGATGAAGACGTTCCACTGGGAGAAGATCCCACCCGCCAGGCCCGTCAGGGCCGCGGCCAGCGCGAAGGCCGCAACCTTGTAGGCGGTGGTGTTGACCCCGAGCACCGACGCCGCCTCTTCGTTCTCGCGGATCGCGATCAGGCCATAGCCGAACCGGCTGCGCAGCACCCACCACGTGACCGCAATCGAGAACACCGCGGCCGCCGACATCAGGTAGAAGAAGGCGAGGCCACGGTTGTCGATCCGCAAAATCGGAAGAAACAGGCCGCTCGCGCCGCCGAACACCGGCTGGCCGCCGTAGTCGATGTTCTGGACCAGCTCGCCCACGGCCACGCCCACTCCCAGGCTGGCCACGGCGAAGTAGTGTCCGCGCAGCCGGAGCAGCGGGAGCCCCACCAGCGCGGCGAAGGCGGCGGCGACGATCGGTGCGAGCGGCAAGGCAAGAAGAAACGGCCACTTCGCCTTGGCGATGAGCATCCCTGTCGTGTAAGCGCCGATGCCAAAAAAGGCAACGTTACCGAAGGCCGCGTACCCGGTAATCCCGCCGATGATGTTCCAGGCGGTCGCCATTACGGCGAACATCGCGATGATCGTGGCGATCCGGAACCACAGCTTGTCCGCCAGCAGGGGAATGTTGGCGGACTGGGCGGCTTCGAGCGAGGTCAGCGGAGCGAGCAGGGCGTAAGCGGCGAGAATCGCACCCACGATCAGGAAAATGCGGCGCCAGCGGCGGTTCGAGGCGGCCGTCCCAATCACCGCAGGCGGCCCATCAGACCCTGAGGTCGGGTCACCAGCACCAGGACCATGAGGCCGAACGCGATCGC
>DMCH01000093.1:0-2420 GCA_003446775.1 Chloroflexota bacterium | reverse complement strand
CCGACCACCGTGGCGCTGACCCGCCCCAACCCGCCCAGGATCACGACCACGAACGCCTGCAGGGTGTAAGGCTCGCCGGCGGTCGGGGTGATGGCCTGGATCAGGGCGATGAGGCCGCCGGCGACGCCCGCGCACGCCGCCCCCAAACCGAAGGTAACCGCGTAGGCGTGGCGCAGGTCGATGCCGACGAGCTGGGCTGCGTCCCGGTCGGCCGCGATCGCGTTGATCGCCAGGCCGATACGGGTCCGGTTGAGGATGAAGGCAAGCGCGGCCGACAGCAGGATTGCCGCCCCCAGTGAGATCAGTGGGACATAGGGGATGACGATGCTGCCGAACTCCAACCCTTTGCCCGCGTAAGCCGGCGTCACCGAGCGGAAGTCCGACCCGAAGATCAGCAGGAGGATGTTGACGATCACGAGATTCAGCCCGAACGTGAGCAGGAACGTGAATAGCAGTGGGGCTCTGATGATCCGGTTGATCACGCCGCGCTGGAGCGCGTACCCGAGCACGAACAGCGCCACCGCGTCGATCGGCAGCGTCAGGAAGGGATCGAGGTGGAACGCCGTGAAGAGCTGCCAGGTGATGTACCCGCCGATGATCACCAGCGCGCCATGCGCGAGGTTGACGATGTTGAGCACGCCCCAGACCAGGCCGAAGCCCACGCCGACCGCGACGTAAACGCCTCCGGCCAGCAGGCCGAGGATGACCAGCTGGACGAAGTTGGCCACTACGTGGCCTTTCGGATCAGCGCTGGTCCCAGTTGGGCGTCGGGTACATGGGCTTGGCGTCGGCGACGGTCGCGGGAAAGACGGTGTGGTGGACGCCGTTCTGGATCTGCTCCACAACCATCGGCTTGTAGATGTTGATCCCGCGGCTGTCGAACTTGATCTGCCCGAAGAACACCGTCACGTCCAGCTTCGCGAGCGCATCACGCACCTTGGTCGCATCGAGCGACCCGGCGTTTTCGATCGCCCGCTGGAGGGCCAGGCACGCGGCCGTCGACTCGGCGACGTGGTAGTCGGGATCCCCCAGCCCAGGGTATTTCGCCTTGTACGCAGCTACATAGTCGGCCTCGCTGAGGTAAAAGGCCGGGGTGTACTTGACCTGTGGGGTCCACTGCGAGCCGTCATAGACGAAGTTGGCGTCAGCGCCGAGCGCGGTGATGAAGTCGGGCGTCGAGGGGCCGACCGAGTACGCAAAGATCTTCGCGTTCAGCTTCTGCTCCTTGGCCGCCTTGTTGATGGCGATCGCCTCCTGGAGGTGACCCGAGTTGAGCACGATGTCGGCGTTGACGGCCTTCGCCGCCTGCACCTCGGCGGTGAGGTTGGTGGCGCCGTTCTTGTACTTCTTGAACAGGACCACATTCATGCCTTTGGTGGGCGCGTAGGTGTTGATTGCGTTGGCGACCTCGAGGCTGAAGTTGTCGTCCGCGCTCAGCATCGCCACGGTGGTCGGCTTGGGGGTGAGAGTGGCCGCCATGTCGATGACGCCCTGGAGGTACTCGTTGGCGGGGCTTAGCACGCCGAAGGTGTACTTGTAGCCCTGGTTGAAGATAGACTGCGCCGCCCCGTTGGCCTCGACCATCGGAATCTGATTCGTCTCTGCAACGACCGCGTCCGTCGCGGTCGCGCCGCTCCCATATGGACCCAGGAGGAAATTCGCCTTGTCCTCGGTGATGAGCTTCTGCATCAGCACCGCGGACTGGTTGGAATTGCTGGTGTCGTCGTAGTACTTGATCACGACGGGGTGCTTGACGTTGTTGACGAGGATGCCGCCGCGCGCGTTGATCCAGTCGCTCCACAGGTTGTAGCCCTGCTGCGTCAGCTGCGATTCCTTGGTCAGCGATCCGGTCAGCCCGAGGGGGGCTCCGAGCGTGATCGTGGAGCCGGTCGTCGGCCCAGCCGAAGTGGTTCCACATGCGAACGCGGCCACCGCCGCCACTGCGAGCAACGCCAATCTGCGAACTGCCATGTTCGAACCTCCCCGAATCAGGTGCTCCCGACTTCCGAATCTTAATCCCTCGGTTACGAACCTGCGAGCTCCTCGACCTGCTCCGCCAACATCGACCCCGGGTACCTGGCGCGCGTGAGCGCGGCGGTGATCACGACTGGCACGCTGAGGGCGGCCGCGAGGAGGAATAGAGACCGGTACTGATGCGCCTGGGCGAAGAAGGCGCCCAGCCCGGACCCGATCGCGCCGCCCGTGAACGCGCTCGTGACGAAGAGCGCCGCCGCCGTGCCGCGCACCTCGGGCGCGATGTCGGTCGCCCAGGCCTGCATCGTCGAGTGGAAGATCGCGTAGCAGCCGCCGATCAGGACGCTGGCCAGGAGGATGGCGACCGCGTGCTGATCCAGGGCCGCCGCCAGGTAGCCGGCGCATCCCATTGCGCCGCCGATGCTGATCGGGACCCAGGCCGGGGT
>DMCH01000070.1:4956-8180 GCA_003446775.1 Chloroflexota bacterium | reverse complement strand
CTGCCCCACCCAGGCCTCGAGGCTTTCCTCCACCGACTGCGGGAGGAGCTGGAGGCGGCCGACGGGCTCGCGAGCTTCAACGGCGGCTCGTTCGACCTCCCCGTGCTGAGGACCCGCTGGGTGATGGCCCGCATGCCGGGCGAGCTGGCCTCGCTGCCGCACGTCGACCTGCTCACCCTGGTCCGCGCCCTCTACCGGCACCGGATGGAGAGCTGCACGCTGCGGATCGTCGAAGAGCGGCTGCTCGGCTACGAACGCGATGATCCGATCGCGGGCGCGCTCGTCCCCGACGCATATTTCGCCTATCTGCAGCGCGGGTCGAGCCCAATGCTGGAGGCGGTTCTCGAGCACAACCGGTTGGATGTGATCAGCCTGGTCCACCTCCACTCCCGGCTGCTGTCGAGGCTCGAGGGCGGCGATGCCGGCATGGACGCCTCCGACTGGCTGGCGCTGGGTCGCCACCGGCTTCGCCGGGGCGCCCGCGCCGACGGCTGGCATGCCCTCCGAAACGCCGCCGCCTTTCGCCAGGGCGAAGCGGCCGCGACTGCGGGCCTCCTGATGGCGCGCAAGCTCTCCCGGCGGGGGGCGGTATCGGGCGCGGATGGATTGCTGGGCTGGCTGGAGCGAAGCATCGCTGACGACGTCCGGCTGCCGGTCGCGCGCGCTCGCTTGCTCGAGTGGCGGCGCCGCGACCCTCAGCTGGCCCTGGCCGTCGTGGAAGCCGCGCAGACCAGGATTCCTGACGAAGCGGCCGCCCTGGAAGCTCGCCGAACCCGCCTCCGCCGTAAGGCTGCCAACCAGCGGCGGCTTACGAAGCACACGGAAACCTCGTCTGCTTCGTTATTCGGTTAGTGCGCTGCAACCAGCGGTCCGATCAGGTTCAATTCCACTGTGCCCATGAAAGTTGAGCGGCGTGGCCGCCGCCGGCAGCGTGGACAGTCCTTGGTGGAGTTCGCGATCTCCTCGATCGTGCTGCTCCTTTTGATGATGGGACTCCTCGACCTGTCACGGGCGTTCTACTTCGCTGTGAACCTCGACGGAGCTGCTCGCGAAGGTGCTCGTCACGGCGCGTGGTTCAGCACCAACCTGCGGTCCAACAACTACCTGGACGACAACGACATCGCGCTCGCCGTCAACCAGGCTCTGGGCGGCGCGGGCGTGGTCGGCACACCCGTGCCGCAGGCCAACTGCTTGGCCCCGACGGATACCAATCCCGACAACAACAAGCCGTACCTGGCTTCGGCCTATCCGTCGAGTCCCCAGGCCGTGAACATCTACTTCTGCTACACGTACCCGGGCGGCGCGCCACAAACCGGGACCATGACGAGCGCTCCAACTGACAACTCGTGGCGCCTCGGAGACATCAACGTCTCGCTGCTGATGAACTTCCAGCTCATCACCCCATTCATCCAGAGCTTGTTCGGCAATGGCATCAATGTGGCGTACAACGAACACTTCACCATTCAAGGCAAGCCATGAGGAAGAGTTTTGGCCGTCTGACCGACAGCGCCAGACGATCGATCGCGAGCGTGCAGGCCTGGACGCACAGCGAGCGCTCGCAGGGCCTCACCGAGTTCGCATTGATCGCCCCGATCATCCTCCTGCTGACGTTCGGGATCATCGACTTCGGCCGCGGGCTCTACTTCTACATCACGCTCCAACAGGCGGCCAACGAAGGCGCCCGGGTGGCGGTGCGGGCTTCCTATTTCATCGATCCCAACGGATCCACCCACACGTGGCCGACCGACTCCGATGTCGCCACCGCCATCCAGGCGCACGCCGTCACAGAGGTCCTCGCCAACCCGTGCCCCAACGGCCCGATCCCGAACGGCGGCAACCCGAAGGGCTCGTCCCAGCTGCCTCCGCCCAACAGTGGTTGGATCTTCATTACCGACCCCAGCCCTGCCGGCGACGGAAATGGTCTCAACGTTGGGCCTGACCCCACGACCTATCCCGTGCCCAACGGCCCCCGCGGCGGGCTCGGCACAACCGTTTCGTCTGGGGCGGGCTGTCTGGGCATCAAGCCCGCGGTCGGCAACGAACCCATAAAAGTTACGCTCTGGTTTAACTTCCAGCCCCTCACTCCCTTGATTCAGCAAGTTGTCGGCAACCAGATCGTCATCACTGCTTATGCGGTTTATCGCGCCGAGTACAGCAACTAAGTCGCCCCAGCGGCGGCTGCAAGAGGGTCAGGCGATCGTCCTGATCGCCTTGCTGATGCTCGTTTTGTTCGCCATGCTCGGGCTGGCGATCGACTCCGGGCGGGCTTACGTCGACCGGCGCGACCTGCAGGCCGCGGTCGATGCGGGGGCGTTGGCCGCCGGCGACTGGTACGAGAACTACAACGACCTCTTTAGCAGCACCTACGGGATATTTCCGAAATCGAAGAGGGTGTTCGAGGCCGACTTGCATCTCTACTCCGCCCCGTACCCCGATTCCCTGCCGCCGCCAAGCTATGTCGGACCGCTCTTCAACCTCCGGCAGGACACGGACACGATCAACTACCCAGGCAACATAACCCTGGTCATCCAGGCCACGAACACCCAGTTCAACGGCTACCAGTTCACGTTCTCGGTCGTGCACCAGCTGCCTCTGGCCTTCATGCAGATCTTCGGCGGCCCGACCACTGCGACGGTCACGGCCTCCGCCACGTCGGTCGTGGGCAACCAGCGCCAGACTCCGGCGCTGCTCACGCTGAGCAGCGGGACCTGCGCGACGAATCTCAAGGGCTCCGCCAATCTCACCGTCCTCGGGGACGTGTACACCAACGGTACAGCCTGTGTCGACGCCAACCTGCACGAGGCGGGAAACTGCTATGGGGCGGCGGGCTCGACCTGCGACACGGCCCTGTACTACTGCTACAACGCGACCCCGGGCTTCATCCCCTACGACCCCAACGGCCCACCACCGCCCGCGCATCCGGCTGGAGCGTGCGCTCCGGGTGACACGATCGGCTCGCCGATCGTGCCGGCCCCCAGCCTGCCCGACCCCGGGTTCCTCGCCCCATCAGTCGGGTCGTACCTCACGCCGCAGAGCTTCAACGTCGACAACCGCGGGACCTACACCGAGATGTACCCGGGCACGTACGGTACGTTCCACCTGTCCGGCGCATCGCCTCCAAAGTGCGCGTTCCTGGACGCCGGCGTCTACACCTGGACCAACGGCTATACGTCAGACGCCACCGGGAGCCTGCTTTCCAACGAGCTGAAGGCGCCTAATGAGGA
>DMCH01000070.1:898-4682 GCA_003446775.1 Chloroflexota bacterium | reverse complement strand
GGCCGTCAACATAGTCTCCGGCTACGGCATCAAGCGCGGAGGACTCGGCGTCGGCAACTGGGGCGTGGAGCTGACCTCGGTGCGCCGGGACACTTTCAATGACGGCGGCTCGAATTTCAGTCCCGATCCGTGCTATGTGTTTTCGGGGCCGGGGTGCCGCCGCGAGAGCGCGCCGTCTGCGTGCACGCAGGTCACCACAGCTGACGTGAAGGACCAGGTCATCGACGTGTCGATCACGCAGAACGCGCCGGGGGCGCAGTACTACAACGTGTACATCGATCCCAACGGCTGCGAGTCCAACGAGAACAACTACTCGTTTGTCAACCGATTCCTGGCCCCCGGATGGACGGACGGCGGCGGCCCGCCGGCGAACCCGGTCGGTCCCTACCCGAACGGTGGCTCCGGCACCGTGCTGACCGGCGGCGTCGGGGGGTATCCGTGCGGGGCCGTGGGCCACACCGTCTGCTCCATCAACCTGGGTTCCACCGCGCTTCTGCCCAACTACCTGTGCTACGCCCAGTCGCGCACCAAGAACTGCCAACCGCCCGACGACGAGATCGCGCCGCAGTGCTTCAGCAACTGCCCACCGCCGGCGGGTCTCCTCTCGCAGGAGAACGCGCTGATGGACCTTGAGTATCCGCCCTACACCGGCGGCGACGTGGCGAACGAGAACTACTGCGTCGTCTCGCCCAACCCCGGAGACCCCAGCGCGCCATGCGCCACGTCCAAGATCACGCCCGGCGCCGTGCAGTTCTACTTTCCTGCCGGCTCCTGCATGACGCAGAACGCGCAGGGCGCCACCTACGTATTCTCAGGCGAGCAGTACAACTGGATCGTGATCTACGCCCCTCCGTCCAACACCTGCGACAACCTCATGAACGGCGGGGCCTCGACCCAGTACATCGGCACCATCTACACGCCAGGGGCAAACTGGTCGATCACTGGTGGCGACCGCTCGCCGCTGGCCGGCCAGGTGATCTGCTACACGGCCACGGTCACCGGCGCCGGGTCGGTCGGCATCGATTTCAACCCCAACTACTCACCCGCCCCGCCCGCCGCACGCCTGATCAACTAAGGCTCGGGAGCCGGCGGTAGCGGGGCGATCTCGTAGCCCAAGTCGCGGAGGGCCTCGTCGATCCACTCCAACGCAATCTCTTTGGTGTTGGGCCATGCATCGGGCGTTGAGTCGGCCAAGCCGGTGTCGATCACGACGCGACCGGCTACGCGCAGGAGCCGCCGCACAAGCGGGGCCGCCTCAGGCACCGAGAAGGACATTCCCTCCAGCGCGCGAGAGAGCATGAAACAAGCGGCGTTGAACGTCTCGGCGTCGATGGGCTCGCCGCTGGCCAGCCGATCCGCCAGCCCGGACCTCAGATCGGAGGGGTCCATGCGGCGGTTATCATGTCAAATGGCTGGGAGATGGACCTAACAGAACCGGTATTGCTCACGCCCGAGGGGCTCGAGAAGCTCAAGCGCGATCTCGAGGTCGCGCTGCAGCGGCGCGCCGAGGCGGGCGAGCGCCTTAAGGAGGCTTTCCAGCCGGGCGACATCGAAGACAACCCTGAATACGAGCAGGCGAAGGAGGAGGTCGGTCTCCTCGACGGCCGCATCTATGAGCTCCAGGAGATGATCGGGCGAGCGCAGATCATCAAGGAGTCGCACTCGAGCGTGGCCGGACCGGGTTCGACCATCGACGTCGTCGACTCCGAAGGCCAGGCAGAGACCTATCACCTGGTCGGCGCGGTCGAGAGCGATCCTTCCGCCGGCCGAATCTCCATCGACTCGCCTGTCGGTCGCGCACTCGTGGGCAAGAAGAAGGGGGACCGCATCACGGTCAGCGTTCCCTCGGGCACGCTCACCCTTTCGGTCAAGGCGGTCAAGTAGGCAGACGGCTCAAGAACTGAATCCCGACGCCATCTCCGACCGCACGACGGTCGGCATGTTTTATCGCCAGGCTCAGCGCCTCTCCGAACGCCCGCTCCTCCATCACCACGTCGGCGCCGGGTGGCGCCCCAAGACGTGGGCCGAGACGAGGCAGATGGTGCTGGCCGAGGCCTCAGCCCTGATTCGGGCCGGCGTGCAAGCCGGCGACCATGTGGTGCTCATCGCCGAGAACCGCGTGGAGTGGCCGGTCTCCGATCTCGCCATCCAGTCCGTGGGCGCGATCACGGTGCCGATCTATGCGACCACGCCGCCGGCCGTGGCACGGGGGATCGCGGCCGATGCCGGCGCGGTGTTCGCGATCGCCGGCGACGAGAAGCTCGCGGCGAAAGTTCCGACGACAAGCGTTATGCGCGCGGTCGTCCTCATGGACCGCGACCTCCAGCAATGGTTTGCCGCCGAGCCGACGGCAGCGGAGCTCGAAGAGATCGCGCGCCGGCTCGAGGGCTTGGGACCGGACGACATCGCGAGCGTCATCTACACGTCCGGCACCACCGGGGAGCCGAAGGGCGTCGAGCTGGCGCACCGCAGCTTCGTCGAAATGGCGCGCGTTGAGCTCGAGGCTTTTCCGCTCGGCGAGACCGACGTCGCACTGTCCTGGTTGCCGCTCTCGCACGTGTTCGAGCGGACGACCTTCTTCATCTGCATGTCGATGGGCGGCCAGGTGTACATGTCGCGTGGCGTCGACCACCTGGCCGCGGACATAGGCGAGGTGCATCCCACCGTGATGACGGGCGTCCCGCGCGTATACGAGAAGATGCACGCGGCCGTGATAGAGCGCGTGCGCTCCTCGCCGGCTGTCAGGCGTTCGCTGTTCGATTGGGCGATTCGGGTGGGGCGGCGCTTCTCGCACGACCAGCACGCCGCACTGCAGCTTCAGCTTCAGCACCGGCTGGCCGACAGGCTCGTGCTCCATGCGTTGAGGGAGCGGCTCGTAGGCGGACGCCTGCGGATGTTCATCAGTGGCGGCGCTGCCCTGGCGCCGGACGTCGAGGAATTTTTCTGGGCGATCGGAGTGCCCATTTATCAAGGCTGGGGCCTGACCGAGACATGCTCGGGAGCCACCTCGAACACTCCGAATGCCCACCGGTTCGGCTCGGTGGGGAAGCCCTTTCGCGGAGTCGAGCTGAAGATCGCGGATGACGGCGAGATCCTGGTCAAGAGCCCTGGCAACATGCTCGGCTATCGCAACAAGCCGGAGGCCACGGCGGAGGTCCTCAAGGACGGGTGGCTGTATACGGGTGACATCGGCGTCATCGACGGCGAAGGCTTCCTCGCCATCACCGACCGCAAGAAAGCGCTCTTCAAAACCACGGTGGGCAAGTACGTCGCGCCGCAGCCGCTCGAGGTGGAGCTCATGCGCGACCCGCTCATCGAGCGGGCCGTCGTGGTCGGGGATGGCAGACCGTACGTCACGGCCCTCGTCGTGCCCGATTGGGACGCGGCCCGCAAGGGAGGCCTCGACGACGCGGCTGTCAACCAGCGCGTCCAGAAGGCGGTCGACGCGGCCAACGAAGGCCACGGCAGCTGGGAGCGGATCCAATACTTCACCCTGCTACGGGAGGACTTCTCCGAGGCGAAAGGCGAGCTTTCGCTCAAGCTAGACGTCAAACGGAAGGTCGTCCAGGAGCGGTACCAGGAGCAGATTGAGTCCATGTACGACCGAAAGCAGAAGCCCGCGTAGATTAGTCGGCATGGCCGGTCCGGCGGATATGTCTGAGCTTCACGCTGCGCTCGATCGGCTGCGCCCGCAGCTTTGCCACTGCGGCCTCAAGGGCGAGTGCCTGGGCTGCAAGGGCATCGAGATGGTCCGCGTCCAGGCCGAGGCGGTCGTCGCCGCCGC
>DMCH01000070.1:0-537 GCA_003446775.1 Chloroflexota bacterium | reverse complement strand
GAGATGCAGCAGCGGCTGATGTCAGACCCCGAGACCCGCCAGCTCCTCGAAGAGCTCATGCGCCGCCTCGGCGCGCCACCCGAGGAAGGTTCGGGTAACTAGTCCAGGACTCTAGACTCACCGCAGTATGGAGTCGCCCACACGAACTGGTTGGACCGGGAAACAGGCGGTCGAGCTCTACGTCCGCACCTACACGACGATGCTGCAGAGCTCAGGCGACATCAAGATCGACTCGCTCGCTCCCGCCCATCTCGCCATGGGCTCGGTGCTGCACCCGCTCGCGGCCGAGCCGCAGGTCGACATGGGCGCCCTCCTATATGCGGTCCGGCGCCTACCGGGCGCGATCGTCCGGTGCCGGCGCGTGGTCATGGGTCAAAGTCCCCAGGGTTTCCGAGCGGTGCTCGGCGCCGACATCCTCAGCTGGCAGGCCGTCAAGGCGCCGGCCCGCCGGCGCCGGTGGTACCAGCACTCCGACACGCTCGCCGTCCTGATCGCATCCCCGTCCGACATCGACGACCTGGTGCCGACCCTGGTCGC